>NZ_BQKV01000052.1 GCF_022180365.1 Faecalibacterium gallinarum | reverse complement strand
TCCACAGGAAGCCCGCAGGTCTTGATAAGCTGGATCACGACCGGGAGGCTGGGGATCGTCCCTTTATTCTCAATGTTGGCGAGATACCGCCACTCAATACCTACCATTTCCGCCAGCGCCTTACGCGCCAGACGCCGGGCTTTCCGCGCAGCCTTTACATCCGCGCCGAAAGTTTCAAAGCCGGGGCAATCTTCTACTTTCGCCATATAGCATCACCCATTTACATTGTATAATTCATATTTGCCCAATGGAATGTTGTTATATGCAGGCTGCTTAAACTTTATAATTCATATTTGTATGTTATACGACGGTATGCTTTCAGATAGTCAAAATAGATTAATCCATTTCTCCGACTTGACAAAGAAAGCCAAAATGCTTACAATTAAAGTGTATTATTTAGAAAGAGGTGAGCATGATGTTGTTCGGAAAAGTTGGCATTGATTTCGGCTCCAAACAAGTTTATACCACGAAACATTGTGCGGAGCCTTTTCGGAAAGCTGATCTATAAACGGGGAGGTCGAGGCAGATATAGGCTGCCTTTGGTTTTATACCCTTTTAACGGATCAACAATAAGAGTTTGACTGTTTAGGCCACAGACAATGTTTTGTTTGTGGCCTTTTGTTATGCCCATTTTAGGGCAATTATGCAGAGGGCGCACGGTTTTGTGTGTCCTCTTTTTTTGAAAGGGGAATTGATATGACCGAAGAACAAAATCTATTAAGCGGGAGCGTACCAAAGAAATTGGCTGCTTTTGCGTTCCCGCTGCTTCTGGCAAATATCCTGCAATCATTCTACAACGTAGTGGATATGCTGGTAGTCGGACAAATTGTAGGTGATACGGGACTGGCAGCCATCAATAACGCATCGAAGCTATGCTATATTATTAACTCCATTTGTATTGGTATGACAATGGGCGGAGCTGTCTTGATTGCCCAATACAAAGGAGCGAATGATAAAAAAGGACAAGCTGAAACTTTCCAAACGCTGGCTATACTTTCTTTTGTGTCTGCTCTGCTTGTAACTGTTATCGGTTTGACATTTTACCAGTCGCTTTTTCGGGTATTAAATGTTCCGGCAGACGCATATCAAGATGCTTGCGATTACATGAAGATCATTTGCTGGGGAACAATATTTGTCTTTGGATATAACGCTGTGTGTTCTGTACTCAAAGGCTTAGGTGACTCCAAATCTCCCCTTTATTTCGTAGGGATCGCCACGATCATCAATATTGTTTTGGACATTTTACTGGTAGGCCCTTTTGGAATGGGAACGGCCGGGGCTGCTTATGCCACTATCACAGCACAGGGAATTTCTTTTGTGATTTCTATTTTCTATTTAAGAAAGCACAAAGTATTTTTCTCTGCTGATGTTCACAAGAAATTTACATTGCAGATGGATAAACTGGTTTCCATCCTTAAAGTTGGGCTGCCTACCGCAATTCAAATGGTAGTAGTAAACACGGCCTATCTGCTTGTAACAGGTATGCTAAATCAATTTGGTACTTCTGTATCTGCTGCTTCTGGTGTCGGATTGCAGATCAATACCTTTGCCGGTATGCCCTGTTGGGCTATCGGACAAGCGGTTACAGCGATGGTAGGTCAGTGCATGGGTGCCGGAGAGATAAAACGAGCGCGGAAAGTAGTTAAAATCGGCTTGCTACTGAATATTTCTGTAACCCTCGTTGTTGTAATCGGCGTTCAGGTTTTTGCCGAACAACTGATCCTGCTTTTTGGCAGTACCAGTGCAGAAGTAATCAATGACGGAGTGTATTATCTGCGGGTTTGCTGCGGTGTCAACAGCCTAATTTACGCTGCCATGTATACGTTGGACTCTTTTGCGATTGGGGTAGGTGCTGCAAATATCGCTATGGTCAATGCGCTGCTGGATGCGGTAATTGTACGTCTGCCGGTGAGCTGGCTTCTTGCATTTACACTAAATATGGGCTTTCCGGGTATTTATTATGGACAGGCCCTTTCTCCAATCTTGCCCGCTATTGTAGGATTTCTCTATTTTCAAAATAAGGGCTGGGAGCGAAAAACACTTATTCAAAAGAAAAGCAAAATTTGAATGTGGATAATGTCATAACCGCATAAAAATGCCATAATACATCAAAATATAACTTTTCATCTGCCGGACGACGGCAAAAGAAAAAAAGCCGTCGTGCAGCAGCTCTTTTCCCATGCCTGATTACATTACGGCGGCTTTGAATAAATCAAGGCCGCCGTTCTCTATGCCCTCATACGGAATGACGCCCTGACACTGGCGGGATCGGCGGCCCACGGAGGGAGCCGCCATGAAGCAAAGAGCGTTTCGACAAATTCCGACGGGGTATAAACCGTCAAAAAAAGCCCGTCCCCGGCAGCGGGGACAAGCGGCCATGAATATGTATTATACCATGTAAATCAACTGCATATCGCTTCTGCTTTCGCTCGGTGGGTCTGCGACCTGCCGGGCGAAATTTGTTGTTTCCTGCGGTTCTTTGGTGCGGGCCGGGGCCGCCATGTTGCTGCCAATGAAAGGAGTGGCATAAGCAGCTTTATCTTCTCACTCTCCCGCAGATCGGGGGTGAGAAGATGAACGAATACACCTTTGATTATGTGGAACGGAACCGGCTGGACGCTTTCTGCAAAACCGTTCTCCGCAACGAGGCCATCAACTACCTGTCGGAGCTGGCCCGCCGCCGTGACCGGGAAAAGTCGCTGGACACCTTGCCGCAGGCGGAAATGGACAAGCTCTGTACGCTGGACGAATACCCCAGCGACAGCTTTGTGTTCTCGGCCTTTGGCTATGACCTACATATCCGGGACGAGCTGGTGGCCGGAGCCTTTTCCACCTTGCCGGAACAGGAGCAGCAGATTTTAATTCTGCACTGTGTCGCGGCTATGACGGACGGCGAAATCGGCGGCCTTGTAGGGCTGTCCCGCAGTGCCGTCCAGCGCCACCGCACAAAGACTTTGAACGATTTGCGGCAGAGATTGGAGGACGACGGAGGGAGGAAACAGACATGAAGCAGCCCACATTCCACGGCAGGGTGCTTCTGCCCCTGTCTGTATTTGCTGACGCCCGCGCCGGTGATCCGCTGGCAATGGAGCGCATCTTACGGTACTATGACGGCTACATGAATAAGCTGTGTACCCGGACGCTCTATGAGCTTGACGGTACACCTCATGTGCGGGTGGACGAGTACATGAAACACCGTTTACAAAACAAGCTGATCCGGGCCATCCTAAAGGACAGCCTATGAGAAAACGCCGGGCGCAGGGCCAGCAGGCCGCCGCGTCCGGCGCTTTCTCATGGGTTGTTTTCTACGCATTTAGAAGTGTGTTCTGGCGGGGATTGGATAATCTGTCCCGCCTGCCCGCCGACCATGCCAGAAAAGCCTTGCTATGGCGGGGTTTTATCGGCCTAAATGCGTAGACAGGAGGGACTTTTGTGCCAAAATAACTTTGCTTGTGGCTGCTTTTGATATGAGGTACAATACATCTAATTGCTTGTTTCCTATTGGTTGACTTTTTCCCATGAAGTTAAAATATGCTCCATTGTTTTTTGGATTCCAGTTTCCTATACTATTATCAGGAGGTAGGGATAATGAAAGAAATCAATCTTGGCCGTATTCTGGTTGAAAATCGCCATAAACGTGGGATTACTCAAGACGAATTGGCCGCATATATGGGAGTATCTAAAGCCGCTGTTTCAAAATGGGAAACAGGAATGACATATCCTGATATTACTTTGTTACCGCAGCTTGCCACCTATTTTAATATCAGTGTTGATGAACTGATTGGCTATGAGCCACAAATGACAAAGGAGCAGATTCGAGTCCTATGTCGAAAATTAGCAACCGACTTTTCTACGCAGCCGATAGAAAAGGTACGGGAGCAATGCCAGGAAATTACGAAAAAGTATTTCTCCTGTTTTCCTCTTTTGTATCAGATTGGGAGCTTGTATGTAAACTATAGCCCATTGGTTGAGAATAAGGCTACGGCAAAAGAAATGTTAGAGGATGCCAGCAGGTTATTTGAACGGGTAAAGTCCGAAACAGACAATGTGGATCTGGCAAAACAGGCTCTCAATATGGAAGCACTATGCCAATTAACCTTGGGCAATCCATCAGAAGTATTAAATCTTTTGGGCGAGCCAGATTTTTCTATGACATCCACAGAACCCTTGCTGGCTTCTGCCTACCACTTTTTGGGTAATAAAAAAGAGGCCAAGAGTATTTTACAAGTTGGCATTTTCCAACATACCGTTGTGCTTATCAATCTACTATCCATCTATCTGGGGCTGTGTTTGGAGCGCAAAGAAGTCTTTGAAGAAACGGCAAGAAAATCCTATGCAATTATAGAGGCTTTTGACTTGGAGAAACTGCACCCAGGGATTATACTTCCGCTGTATTTCACGCTTGCACAAGGGTATATGAAACTGGGAAACTCTGAAAAAGCGTTGGAACTGCTGGAACGATATACAAAACTGGCAACCAGCAATATCTATCCCTTGAGTTTTCACGGAAATGAATACTTTGACCTTTTAGATGGCTGGCTGGAAAACACGCTCACAATGGGGAGCGATATGCCGCGCAATGAGATGACGATTAAGAAAAGCGCGGTAGAGTCCATTATAAACTGCAAGACCTTTGAACCGTTGAAAGACGATGTTCATTTCCAAAATATCATAAAGCGGCTGAAAACCCTTGAAGAAAATGTTAGCGTTCAGCTGAAAAAACCATTTGGGGCTCAATAGAAATCACCAAATCCGGGTCAAAAGAAAAAGCCATTACCCAAAACCTTTCAAATCCTTTATACTGAACAGTGACCAAACAACCCAGTAGAAAGGATGAAGATGAAAGGAA
>NZ_BQKV01000051.1 GCF_022180365.1 Faecalibacterium gallinarum | reverse complement strand
GTTAGCGTTCAGCTGAAAAAACCATTTGGGGCTCAATAGAAATCACCAAATCCGGGTCAAAAGAAAAAGCCATTACCCAAAACCTTTCAAATCCTTTATACTGAACAGTGACCAAACAACCCAGTAGAAAGGATGAAGATGAAAGGAATACAGCGTAATGGCTTCTTGCCCATTATAGCACAAGCTATCGCAGAAATGGAAGAAATCCACGGTCAATTTTCAAGTCTGGATGAGATTAACCTTGCGGAACTTGGCCGTCGGACAGGACTTTCCAGAGCCAAACTGCGCCGTTTGAAAACAAATGGCTTTTGCGAAAAAGCACACGGCCTGAACGGACAGAAAAAAGAACATATCTTAGACGGATACAGTTCTGTTCTGGATGCTTTGCTAAAAAGTGGGGTTAGTAATTCAACTATTTGCTTGGAGCGGCTTCAAACAATGGGTTTTACCGGTAGTCGAAGCACAGTGAAACGGTATATCGCCGCTCACAAACATCTCATTCCAGCTAAACGCCAGCTGGTTGCGCCCCAGGGAAGCCGTGGTCGCCGGTACACTACAGAACCCGGTGAAACTTACCAGATGGACTGGGGATTCACAGATGTTCTGGACTATGACGGGAAAACCTACCGTGTTGCCTGCTTTGCCATGATCTGCCACCATTGTGGTCAGCAATATATTGAGTTTTTCCCCAACGCACGGCAGGAAAACCTGTTTATTGGGATGGTCCATGCTTTTCAATATATGGGAATTCCTCGCTTTGTGTTAACTGACAACATGAAGAGTGTCGTGCTGCACCGGGATCTGGAGGGGCATCCAGTTTGGCAGAAAGACTACGAATCCTTTATGCAAGTCCTTGGCTTTGAGACAAAGCTCTGTAAACCACGGCACCCTTTTACCAAGGGCAAAGTGGAACGGCTGGTTCGCTTTATAAAGGACAACTTCCTGGCCGACCGGGTATTTTGTGATCTTACGGATCTGAATTGGCAGGCTCTGGAGTGGTGTAACAAACAAAACGGAACTTACCGCCGCACAGTGGGTGGTGTGCCCCAAAAGCTTCACGAAACTGTATGCGGAGAGCAGCTGCGCATGGTTCCGGAAATAGAGGCTGTACGATTCTACCTCTGTCCGGAAAGAAAGATCTCCTTTGACGGCTTTGTAAATTACGAAGGCAGACGCTTTGGCGTACCGTACAGCTATCCGGGTGCAACGGCAAGAGTGGAGCGCAGTGGCGATTTGCTGCGTATCTATTCTGCTGACTTGAAAGTTCTGCTGGCGACACACGCCGTTACCTGGAGCCAAACCGACAGCCTTTGTAAAGGCCAGTACGAAACCTTGGAACAACCCGAGGAATTTCCCACAGCGCCGGTGCAAACACAGATTTTGCAGTTTCCCAAACCCTCACAGGATCTCTTCTTTGCCAAATTCGATTTTGACAAGGAGGACCAGATATGAAGGAAACAATTTTTGAGCAGGTGGCGGCTGCTGCTTCTGTTTTAAAGCTGGATCTTTCTACCGAGGAGTTTGCGCTGTTTGCAGAAGACCAAGAACTCTCGGAAGCGGGAATGGAGGCTGTGCAGAAGCTTCTCTCCTATCTCAGCGAAAAGAAGCAGCAGACCACGATTCAGACTTTGCTGAAAATGAGCCGTCTTCCCACAAAGGCACCCAAGACATTTGAGAACTTTGATTTCTCGCTGCTCAAGGGGAAAGATGTGGAACGTCTGAAGGTTCTGGCCTCTTTGAACGCTATCTACTCTCACCGTAACCTGGCCTTTATTGGGCCAGCAGGCACAGGTAAAACGCATCTGGCTCAGGCTTTCGGCTACGCCTGCTGCCAGCACGGGTTAAAAACCTATTTCATTAAGGCATCTGAACTCCGGGACCGATTTACAGCAGCCAGACGTTCCGGAAAGACAGATTCCTGTCTCAATGGTCTTGTGCGTCCCTCTTGCCTGATTATTGACGAGATTGGCCACTGTGCTTTTGACAAGGAGAATACCAGACTGTTCTTTGACCTGATTGACCGGCGTTACAACAAAGAAGGCAGTTTTAATATGATCTTCACCAGCAACAAGAACCCGGCTCTTTGGCGTGAGGATTTCGAGGAAGATGCCACTCTGCTGTGTACACTAGACCGCATCTTTGACGATGCTACTGTATTTAAGCTGCGTGGAGAAAGCTTCCGAGGCAAGAAGCTGGAAACAGTTTCTTTGCAAACAGGAAAGGTATCTGCAATTGAGCCAATAGCAACGAAAGAATAACCTGATTGGAAATCTGGGTTGTTTGGTCTTTTTACTTGATCTACGTTTGGTTATTTCCGCTGAGCCCCAAATGGTTTTTTCAGCTGAACTCTAACA
>NZ_BQKV01000050.1 GCF_022180365.1 Faecalibacterium gallinarum | reverse complement strand
TTTGCAAACAGGAAAGGTATCTGCAATTGAGCCAATAGCAACGAAAGAATAACCTGATTGGAAATCTGGGTTGTTTGGTCTTTTTACTTGATCTACGTTTGGTTATTTCCGCTGAGCCCCAAATGGTTTTTTCAGCTGAACTCTAACAAAATGGTTGAGCCGGTTTAGAAACGGAGGCTAATAAAATGATTCGCAAACTGTTAAAAAACCTTCTTGGTGAGAATTTCACCGAAAATAATGCAAAACTGGCAACCGTCAATTTTGCGATTATTCTTTTGATGTTTCTCCTGTCCGGCATTATGCTGTTTTTCCTGCCGGAGCAGATTTCTATTTTGCATACGGGTGATACCTATTATCCCTTACCCAGCGTTTTAGCTGTCTGGCTGCTTCCAATCATTGCGCTGGTTATAAACATCGGCTTTATCAAGCAGAAGCGGCTTTCAAAAATGAATAGCATTGTGTTTGCTGTTCTTTTGGTAATCATGATGGCATCCTATATTTCACAGATATAAGCCGGAAGAACTATGAAGCGCACACTCTATAAAGCAATCTTGAAAAGCAGAAACACTCCCATTATTACGCTTTCACTTTCCATGATCGGTATTTATGTGGGGTACTTGATATGGTATGTATTGGGTCACTACCTGCCCGGATCAATATCCGGCTATCGTGTATTCGTGTCCATCCTTGCAATTTGGATCAGTGCATTTATTGGAATATATAAAATACCCGATCAGCTTTTTACCAACCGGCAGATAAAAGATGCTCTGTGCTTCCCACTATCGTCAGGCAGATTAGTCCTATTAGTTATTGGCCGTCTTGCCTGTTTACAATTAGGCGTCACCATTTCTGCATTTTGGGCCTGCTTTTTGTATGTCATTTCAGATTGGTTTTCGACAGTAACAATCATGCTGTTTTGTTGGATAGGTAGCTGTTTGATTGATCTGCTTGTTCTGCTGATTTCTATGGCTATCGCCAATTTGCTTCCGGCATCCATTGTGGGATATGGATTTATCCTCTTACAATATGGAGCATTTTTGTTGTTGGCGCTATCAGCAGGAAATCTTGTGTCGGAGATTTTATTTCGGCCGGGATTTTTAGAAAACCTGAATAAAGTATTTTGCCCTGACAAGTGGCTCCTGATTGCAATGTTGGTTGCAGCTTTGTCAACTCTTTGTGCTTACTTTTGCGTAAAGGCTGGATATGTTCGAGGGTATTTGAACACCCAGAACTTCCAGTATCGAAAAGCCAATAAAGCCATAGCGCCTACAAAAATTAAAAATCCGTACTTCCTGTTGGAATGGAAACGGGTATCAAGAAACAAGGAACTCATTTTCTTTTCAAACATAAAGAATATCCTGACAGTGATTGTTCTGTGCGGGCTATTGGTGCAAAACTTTGATTGGATAGGAGTGTCCGAACGATATACTTTAGAATTGTTTCTGCTGGTGTCCTGCTGTGCTGTGAACACCATTTCAAGCACCGCCTATTCCAGCGATCCGAATAAAGCATACATTTCATTTCTTCCCATATCCACACACCGATTATTTTTCTGGAAAACCCTGCAAGGTTTCTTTTGGGGAGAAATTACGGTATTGCTGTTCTGGGCGGGAGCAACATTTTTTTACGGTATATCTGTACTGGATGCCTTCTTGCTTCTCATTTATGGAACCATAATGAATTATGGCTGTGTATGGTTTGGAGTATTTTTAGACTATAAGATGCCACGCTCACCAAATAGCACAAATGAGCTGCTCCACGGAAATATCAGCAAAGTAATTGTGCTTTTTGCTTCAATAACTTTGACTGTTGGGGAAATCTATTTTATAACGCAAATCAATGATTATATTTCTCTGCTGCCATTTGCTGTTTGTGTGAGTGGTTGTGTTGTTGCGATAGAGTGCGTATATTGGTTGTTTTGCAGGAGGAGTTTTCGTGATTAAAGTAAAAGGCATATCGAAAAAGTATGGAAATAGAATAATTTTTGAAAACATCTCCTGCTCCTTGGACAATCAACGGATTTATGCACTGGTTGGCGTCAATGGCATTGGTAAATCCACATTATTAAATGCCATCACACAACCGGCCAGCATGGATAGCGGAAATGTTGAAATTGATGAGATTGATAATCGGGAGTTTAAGTCTAAGTTTCAGTTTTTCTATGTTCCAGACAGCAAAGAGATGTTTTTGAATTTGACCGGAAATGAATACTTGAAGTGCATCATACAGCTATATCGCCAAAATGCCGTTAAAGCAAAAGAAACGCTCGAAAGGTTGTCAGCGGCTTTTAAGTTGGAGCGGTCACTGAACGAATATATTGCAAACTATTCGCTTGGCATGAAACAAAAGGTGTATCTGATTGCGTCGTTTCTTTCGGGTGCAGGAAATCTAATTCTGGATGAACCTTTTAATGGCCTTGATCCTGAAAGTGTTGCCACACTAAAAAAGTTACTGATTGAGCATCGGGAAGCAGGGAACCTTGTACTCTTTTCAGCCCATAACCTTGATTTGGTTGCGAATTTCTGCGACGATGTGGTTTTTATCGACAAACGGAGAAAAATTTTTCAACTTGAAAATCCACGGGATTTTGCTCAACTGGAAAATGCTTTTTTCCAAAATTGTGTTTGAAAGTAAATAACTAATTATCTGCCGGACGACGGCAAAAGAAAAAAGCCGTCGTTCAGCAGGCAATCGCCATGTCCTACACTCAATCTTTCGGCGGCTTTGACAAAATCAAGGCCGCCGTTCTTTATGCCCTCATACGGAACGACGCCCTGACACTGGCGGGATCGGCGGCCCACGGAGGGAGCCGCCATGAAGCAAAGAGCGTTTCGACAAAATAAGACAGGGGTTGCACCACCCCTAAAAAGCCCGTCCCCGGCTACGGGGACAAGCGGCCATGAGTATGTACTATACCATGTAAATCAACTGCATATCACTTCTGCTTTCGCTCGGTGGGTCTGCGACCTGCCGGGCGAAATTTGTTGTTTCCTGCGGTTCTTTGGTGCGGGCCGGGGCCGCCACATTGCTGCCAGTGAAAGGAGTGGAATAAGCAGCTTTATCTTCTCACTCTCCCGCAGATCGGGGGTGAGAAGATGAACGAATACACCTTTGACTATGTGGAACGGAACCGGCTGGACGCTTTCTGCAAGACTGTTCTCCGCAACGAGGCTATCACCTACCTATCGGAGCTGGCCCGCCGCCGTGACCGGGAAAAGCCGCTGGACACCTTGCCGCAGGCGGAAATGGACAAGCTCTGTACGCTGGACGAATACCCCAGCGACAGCTTTACATTCTCGGCCTTTGGCTATGACCTACATATCCGGGACGAGCTGGTGGCCGGAGCCTTTGCCAGCCTGCCGGAGCAGGAGCAGCAGATTTTAATTCTGTATTGTGTCGCGGCTATGGCGGACGGCGAGATCGGCGGCCTTATGGGGATGTCCCGCAGCGCCGTCCAGCGCCACAGGACAAGCACCCTGAAACAGTTGCGCGTGAAATTGATGGCGTTAATGCCGGGAGGGAGGAACGCGAAATGAAGCAGCCTACATTCAACGGCAGGGTGCTTCTGCCCCTGTCAGTTTTTGCAGAGGCCCGCGCCGGTGATCCGCTGGCAATGGAGCGCATCTTGCGGTACTACAACGGCTACATAAACAAGCTGTGTACCCGGACGCTCTATGAGCTGGACGGAACGCCTCATGTGCGGGTGGACGAGTACATGAAACACCGCTTGCAAAACAAGCTGATCCGGGCCATCCTAAAGGACAGCCTATGAGAAAGCGCCGGACGCAGGGCCAGCAGGCCGCCGCGTCCGGCGCTTTCTTATGGGTTTTCCTCTACGCATTTAGAAGCCTATTCTGGCGGGGATTGGATAATCTGTCCCACCTGTCTGCCGACCATGCCCCAAAAGCCTTGAAATGACTGGCTTATTACCAGCCTAAATGCGTAGACAGGAGGCATATTCAACCGGGCCACACCCGGCTACCACAACAAGATTGAGATTTGAAAGCACAGGCGGAAATGCCTTTTCCATATCTTCACGACCTATCACCTCTTTTCCGGCCTGTGTTTGCGTACTTTCGCAACGGCCTTGCGTGCATTATACGGAATTGTGCTTCGGATTTGTAGGACGCTCATTAACCAAACCGGCGCAGATCGTTGACATATTTTTATCTGCATGAGATTTTTCATGTGTGTTCATTTCCGGGCGGCCAAAGACAGGTATCTTTGCCGCTGCCGTTCGGCCTCTTTCTTACGGCGCACTCGCGCCGCGCAATCCGGGCAGTATTTGGCCCGGTTGGACTTCGGCGTGAACACGGCCCCACACTCGACGCAGCGTTTCACCTCGTCCCGGCTCTTGCTGATCTCGGCGCACAGGGCCGCGTCCAGCGGGAGGACGGCGGCCCGAAACCACCGGCACAGCAGCGAATAGGAAATGCTCTGGACGCACACACATATGCTTGCTGTTTTTGTTCTTCTCCGCTATAAGTACCTTCGCAAACCCTCAAACTACCCGCAAAACAGGAACTTTCCAGAAAAAAAGTGCAAAAAATAAAGGACGCTTTTGCGCCCCTCGCAAACAAAAGAAAACAGAGGATGGTTTTCAGGCATCCCCCGTTTCTTTCTTCTTTGGCTGTTCAATTTTTATAGCCCCGTCAATCGCGCCCTCGATGATCGGCAGGTATTCTTCGGGACAGAGTTTCAGCTTGTGGCCGACCCGCTGGCGCTGCTCACTTTCCGAGCGCAGCACTTCGGGATTGAAATACCGTTCCACAGGAAGCCCGCAGGTCTTGATAAGCTGGATCACGACCGGGAGGCTGGGGATCGTCCCTTTATTCTCAATGTTGGCGAGATACCGCCACTCAATACCTACCATTTCCGCCAGCGCCTTACGCGCCA
>NZ_BQKV01000049.1 GCF_022180365.1 Faecalibacterium gallinarum | reverse complement strand
ATGGGCAAGCAGTAAGCTGAATTGCCCGTTTACGGGCGGGAAGTAACAAATCTTTCGCGGCTGGCAGATCGTACTTACGCGACGTGACGCGTGGCTAGTATTCTAGGGCTATGCCCGCATATGAAAAACCCCCGGCTATGCCGGGGGATTATTATTTGCGCCCCCGGGGCATACCGCCGCCCCCGCCCGGCCACACTAACCCAAAAGAACCCGAAATTTTGGAGGCGGAGTATGGAATCCATCTGGTCGAAACGCTGCACCCTCCCCGAACGGCCGGCCCTGCCGGGGAATCTTGAGACCGAAATCGCCGTCATCGGCGCGGGTATGGCGGGGGTGCTCATCGCCTCGGCGCTTCAGGAGGCGGGCCGCCGGGTGGTGGTGCTGGAAGCCGGCCGCACCGGCAGCGGCCAAACCTGCGGCACCACCGCCAAGCTCACCACCCAGCACGGGCTGATCTACCACAAACTGATCGACCGGCTGGGGGCCGAAAAGGCGGAACAGTACGCCCTGGCCAACCAGGCAGCTTTAAAAGAATACCACCGGCTCATCACCGGGCGGGGGATCGACTGCGACTACACCCCCTGCGGGGCCTGCCTCTGCGCCCCGGAGGAGGAGCTGGAACAGGAACTCCAGGCCGCCCGGCGGCTGGGGTTAGCGGCGGATTTCACCCGGGATCTGCCCGCGTTTCTGCCCGCCTCGGCGGCGGTGCGGTTTTCCGGCCAGGCCCGGTTTCACCCCCTCAAGTTTTTGGGGGCCATGGCCGAGGGGCTGACCATCTACGAGAACACCCCCGTCCGACGGGTGGAGGGGAATCTGCTGGATACCCCCCAGGGCACCGTCAAAGCCGGGGCGGTGGTCTTTGCCTGCCATTACCCCTTTGTGAACTTCCCGGGGATGTATTTCGCCCGGATGCACCAGGAGCGGGCTTACCTGCTGGCGCTGGAACACGCCCCCGCCCTGGAGGACGTCTACTTCTGCCCCGGGCCGGAGGGTTATACCCTGCGGAGCGCGGGGCGTTGGCTGCTCCTGGGGGGCGGGAGCCACCGCACCGGCGAAAACTCCGCCGGCGGCAGGTACGAGGGGCTGCGCCAGCGGGCGAAGGAGTGGTTCCCCGGCTGCCGGGAGGCGGCCCATTGGTCGGCCCAGGACTGCATGACCCCCGACGAGGTGCCCTTTATCGGGCCCTTCGCCCCCAGCCGCCCCGACTGGTATGTGGCCACCGGCTTCTGCAAATGGGGGATGACCACCTCCATGGCGGCGGCCATGCTCCTGCGGGACCAGATCTGCGGAATCGAAAACCCCTGGGCCCCGGTGTTCGACCCCGGCCGGTTTGAGGCCGGGGAAATCTCCGAGATGGCCTCCCAGGGGGGCCAGGCGGTCAAGGGCCTGGTACGGCGGCTGTTCCAGCTGCCCGACGGGGCGGCGGCCGAGATCCATCCCGGCCAGGGGGGCATCGTCCTTTTGGACGGGGAGAAGGTGGGGGTTTACAAGGACGAAGAAGGGGTGCTCTACCCGGTGGACATCCGCTGCCCCCACCTGGGCTGTCAGCTGGAATGGAACCCCGACGAGGGCAGCTGGGACTGCCCCTGCCACGGCTCCCGGTTCGACCGGTTCGGGCATCTGATTTCGGGCCCCGCTCAGGAGGAGATCTGCCATGATGGAACGGAAGAATGAATTCTGCGGCTGGTATTTCCGCTGCCAGTCGGGGGAAAAGACCCTGGCCCTGATCCCGGCGATTCATGCATCGGGCGCCTCGGGCGGGGAGCGGACCGGCTCGCTCCAGATCATCACCGAGGGGCAAAACTGGAACATCCCTTTTTCGGGGGCCGAGACCGCCCTGGCCTGGGCCCGGCCCCGGGCGGTGGTGGGGCAAAACTATTTCTGCGGCCGGGGGCTGTCCCTGAATCTGAAAACCCCCGAGCTCACCGCCCGGGGCCAGCTTCGGTTCGGGCCCCCCGCCCGGCTGGGGTATGACATCATGGGGCCCTTCTGCCTGGTGCCGGGGATGGAGTGCCGCCACCGGGTGTACAGCATGGGCCATACCGTGACCGGGGCCCTCACCCTCAACGGGGAGGAATACCGCTTCGACCGGGGGACCGGCTATATCGAGGGGGACCGGGGCCGGTCCTTCCCCCAAAAGTACCTCTGGACCCAGTGCTCCTTCCCCGGCGGGGCGCTGATGCTCTCGGCGGCCGAGATTCCCCTGGGGCCGGTGCGGTTCACCGGGGTGATCGGGATCGTCCAGCTGGCGGGGGCCGAATACCGGCTGGCCACCTATCTGGGGGCCCGGGCCGGGGCGATCGCCGGCGGCCAGATCACCGTCCGGCAGGGGGCGCTGACCTTTACCGCCGCCTGCCTCGAGGAGACCGCCCGCCCCCTGCGTGCCCCGGATTCGGGGGCCATGACCCGCACCATCCGGGAGAATGTGGCCTGCCGGGCTCGCTACCGCCTCACCGACGGGGATCGGACGGTGCTGGAACTGGCCGCCTCCCGGGCCGCCTTCGAATACGAATATTAAACACAAAGACGCCCCCGGCGCAGCGTTTGCCGCACCGGGGGCGCTTTTTGCCCTCAGAGAGGGGCGTCAGCAGTCAGAGTCTTCCGGCTCGGGCTGGACGGTGCCCCAGGGGTGCTGGGGCGGGGCGTAGATGGACGACAGCTTCAGGGGGCAGCTCCCGGCGTTGGTGATGTTGTGCCAGGTGCCTGCGGGCACAAAGACAGCATCCCCCACGTTCAGGGTGCACTCCAGATCCAGATGGCATTTGTGTTTGCCCATCCGGACGGTGGTTTTGCCGCCCTCCACCCGGATGCACTGGTCCACATCGGAGTGCATCTCGAGGCCGATCTCGCCGCCCACCGGGATGCTCATCAGAGTCATCTGCAGGTAGGTGCCGGTCCAGAGCGCGGTCCGGAAGTTTTCGTTCTGCCGGGCGGCGCAGAGGATATTGGTGGCGTAGGGGTTGGGGCCGTGATCGGTGGTGTCACAGCCATAAGGGCAATGGTTGCAGCTCATGGGATATTCCTCCTTTCCGATAGGGTATCCCATGCTATGCAGCCCCCGGCGGCGGTGTGCCTCCGCGCCTCAGAGGGGGATCTGGAAGGCCCCGGCCCCCGGGTAGACCGCCGCCGGGCCCAGGGTCTGCTCGATCCGCAAGAGCTGGTTGTATTTTGCCACCCGTTCGCTGCGGCAGGGGGCGCCGGTTTTGATCTGGCCGGCGTTCAGGGCCACCGCCAGGTCGGCGATGGTGGTGTCCTCGGTTTCCCCCGACCGGTGGGAGACCACCACCCCGTAGCCCGCTTTCTGGGCCATATGGATGGTCTCCAACGTCTCAGAGACGGTGCCGATCTGGTTGAGCTTGATGAGTACGGCGTTGCCCGCCCCCATCCCGATGCCCTGGGCCAGCCGGGCGGGGTTGGTGACGAACAGATCGTCCCCCACCAGCTGGACCCGGCCCCCCAGGCGGCGGGTCATCTCCTTCCAACCGGCCCAGTCCTCTTCGTCCAGCCCGTCCTCAATGGAGCGGATGGGGTACTGGGCGGCCAGGGCCTCCCAGTGGTCGATCAGCTCGGCGGCGGTGTACTCGGTGCCGGATTTGGGCAGCTTGTAATGGCCGGGGCCCTTGGCGGGGTCTTTCCACTCCGAGGCCGCCGCGTCAATGGCCAGGACAAAATCCCGCCCCGGGGTGTAGCCCGCTTTCTGGATGGCGGCCAGCAGGGTCTCGATCACCTCGTCGTCCCCCGAGAGGTCGGGGGCGAAACCGCCCTCGTCCCCCACGGCGGTGGCCAGGCCCCGGGCTTTCAGCAGCCCGGCCAGGGCGTGGTAGACCTCGGCGCACATCCGTAGCCCCTCCTGAAAGGTGGGGGCCCCCACCGGCATAATCATAAACTCCTGGGTGTCCACCGTGTTGGCGGCGTGGGCCCCGCCGTTGAGAATGTTCATCATGGGCACCGGCAGCCGGGTGGCCGCCGCCCCGCCCAAAAACCGGTAGAGGGGCACCCCCTGGGCCGCGGCTGCCGCCCGGCAGGCGGCGATGGAAACCGCCAGGATGGCGTTGGCCCCCAGCCGGGATTTTTCCGGCGTGCCGTCGGCCTGGCGGAGGGCGGCATCCACTTTATAGGTGTCGGCGGCGTCCAGCCCCGTCACCGCCCGGGCCAGGGCGGTGGAAATGTTCTCGGCGGCCCGGCGGGCGCCTTTGCCGGCGTAGCGGCCCGGCTCGCCGTCCCGCAGCTCGTGGGCCTCAAAGGCGCCGGTGGAAGCGCCGCTGGGGGCGCAGCCCCGGCCCAGGGCCCCGCCCGCCAGCCGGACTTCGGCCTCCACGGTGGGGTTGCCCCGGGAGTCCAGGATCTCCCGCCCGGTCACCTGTACAATTTCGAGGGAATTCATACCAATGTTACCTCCGTTGTGATCCCGCCCCGCCGGGGGCCAAAACCGCCTCCGGCCGGGGCAGGGGATACCTTTAGAATGGGCCGGGCCCCGGGCGGTTATGCCGCCCCCGGCGGATGGGACGGCGTTTCTGGATGGAAAAGCCTCTTTTGTTTTGGGCCGGGGCATGATACAATAGATAGCATATAGTTTCCCGCGCCGGCAAAGGGCGCAACGTGAGAAAAAGTCTGGTCCCGGGGTGCAATTTCTCGCCGCACTGAAACGTGTAGAGAGTACAAGGCCCAATCGAGCACCCGACCAAAGGACCGTCAAAGGAGCGGAGCAACCATGGGGCAGTTGGATAAAAAGAATGTTTTTGCGCTGGCCGTCGAACGGTACAGCGATACAGTCTATCGGGCGGCGATGCACAACTGCAGCCGCGCGGCGGACGCGGAGGACGTGGTGCAGGACGTATACGAAAAGCTGCTGCGCTACCCGGGCAATTTTGAGAGCGAAGAACACCTGAAAGCCTGGCTGTTGCGGGTGACCATCAACCGCTGCCACGATCTGACCCGGGCCTCCTACCAGAAGGACACCGAACTGGACGAGACCATCCCGGCGCCGGCCCAGGCCGACGGCAGCGTGCTGGATGCAGTGCGCGCTCTGCCGGACAACTACCGGGACGCCATCTACCTCCACTACTACGAGGGGTACACAGCGGCGGAGATCGGCCGGCTGTTGGGGGCCCCCGCCAACACGGTGCTCAGCTGGCTGCGCCGGGGCCGGGGCCTGCTACATACAATGCTGAAGGAGGAGATCGAAGATGAGGTGGTATGAATATAAAATGGAGGTGGACGAGCTCCACGCCCCCGAGGATCTGAAAGCCCGGCTGCTGGCCATGCAGGCCGGGGCGGCCCCCGAGGCCCCGGCGGCCCGGCCCGCCCAGACCAAAAAGAAGGGCAAGGCCATCCGGTTCCCCATGCGTCGGCTGGCGGGGTTCGCGGCCTGCTTTGCGGTGGGCGTCGCCTGCTGCGGCGTGGTGCTGGGGGGCGGCCTGCGGGTGGGCCTGGGTTCCGCCGGCGCGGGCCAGGCAAGCCAGGCGGCTTATGCCTCCACCAACAACTACTCCACCTTCGCCAGCCCCGAGGCGGCGGGGGTGTCCATGGATGCAGCCGCCAATAAAACCACCCTCCAGAGCCGTTCCGGGGTGGACGCCTCCCAGCAGACCAAGATCATCTACACCGCCAGCCTGACCCTGGAGACCAAGAACTACGACGAGACCCGGGCCGCGCTGGAGGCCGCTCTGGCCGAGGCCGGGGGCTACATGGAATCCTGCGACGAGTCTACCTATTCCGAGTCCGCCCGCAGCCTGAACCTCCGCCTCCGGGTACCGGAGGAAAACTACGAGACTTTCCTGTCGGCGGCGGCCGGCACCGGCAACCTGGTGAGCCGCAGCGAGCAGGCCGAGGACGTCACCGCCCAGTACATGGACGTGGCCGCCCGGCTGGAGAATTTGGAATCCCAGCGGGCCCGGCTGCTGGAGCTGCAGGCCGGGGCCGAGACGGTGGCGGATCTCTTGGAAATCGAGTCCAGCCTCTCGGACGTGCAGTACCAGCTGGAGAGCTGGCAGCGTCAGTTGGACTGGTACGACGACCAGGTGGAGAGCTGCACCGTCAACGTCTATCTGAACGAGGTCAAGACCTACACCCCCTCGGAGGAGGGCTTTGGCCAGCGCCTGACCGGCGCTTTTGGCCGGGGCTGGGACGCCTTCGTGGAGGGAGTCCAGAACCTGGTGGTCTGGCTGGCCGGCGCCTGGCCGGTGGTGCTGATCCTGGCCGGGGCGGCGGGGGGCTTCTTCGGCTGGCGGCGCATCCGCAATAAGAAGCTGGGCCGCTGATCGCTGCTTAAAAAGAGAGAAAACCCGCCGGGAGCCCGGCGGGTTTTTTGCGGCCCGAACCCGGCAAAAGAAAATTTTCGGAAAACCCTTGACAATGCCCCCGCCCTGTGGTATTATACTTGAGCAGCAAGCGATAAAGCTTCTGAGCGATATCGCGGGGTGGAGCAGTCTGGTAGCTCGTCGGGCTCATAACCCGAAGGTCGTTGGTTCAAATCCGGCCCCCGCAACCACCAAACAGGATGAACGATTTTGTTCATCCTGTTTTTCTTTACAGCCCAATCGAAAAGAGCCGCCGTGGAAAAACGGCGGCTCTTTTTGTATAACGAAAACCACTCGCTAGGCGAGTGGTTCTAAAAAAGACTTATGTCGATCATGGTGACAGAAAAACTCCCTTTGCTTAAAATAGAAGTGCGGTCTGCCAACTGCACAACCAAGCAAAGGGAGGTCATTCAAAATGAACG
>NZ_BQKV01000048.1 GCF_022180365.1 Faecalibacterium gallinarum | reverse complement strand
CCGCCGATCATGGTGGGGTACAGAAGACCCGCGCCGATGACCATGCCTTCCAGCTCGGGCAGGCCGAACCGCTTGGAGGCGGTATAGGCCAGCAGGATGGGCATGAAGTAGAAGAAGCCGTCGCCCAGGGAGTACAGAATGTTGTAAGTGGCGCTGGAGCCGTCGCTGGCCATCACGCCCAGGGCAACCAGCAGGGCCAGAACGCCCTTCAGGATACCGGTGGCCGCCAGAACGCCCAGGGCCGGGGTAAACACGCCGGTGACGATGTTGACGAAAGCGTTGAAGGGACTCATCTTCTCCTTGGGGGCGTCTTCGCCGCCCTCAATGGGGGTGCCGTCCTCGTTGACCGCGCCGCCCGGGGTGATGTGACCCACCTCACAGACTGCGTCGTAGACGTCGGGCACATGGTTGCCGATGACCACCATGTACTGACCGCCGCTCTGAATGACGGTGACAATCCCCTCCGTATCCATCAGGACATCGGTCTGGGCCTTACTCTCGTCTTTCAGCTTGAAGCGCAGACGGGTGACACAGTGGGTCAGAGACACAATGTTCGACTTGCCGCCTACGTTCTGGATGATGATACGCGCGAGACCATCATACTTGTTCATAAGCTCTTTCTCTCCTTTTCTTATTTTGCCGCCCCCGCCCGAAAGAGGGGGACAGCATTTCAACTTTAATTGTATCACACTTTGAAGGGAATGGTACTATAAAAAGTCTTAAGAATTGCAATTCGGCGAGAATTCTAAAAAAACTATAAAATAATTGTTAATATTAACAAATAAATCGGGAATCGTTTGGGGAACAAACCCTCCGACCCTTCTTTCTCCCCAAAAAGAAAACCGCCCTCCAAGGGGCGGGATGGTATAAAAATGCAGGGGGATGGTTAAAAATACAACAAACAAAACCGGCGCTGTACGGCTTTTTTGACCGCACAGCGCCGGCAGAAACCAGAGATTCAGCGGCGGGGTTTGCCCCGGTGGGGGCAGGAAGCGCCGCAGCTGGAACAGTTGCCCCCGCAGTCCGAGCCGCCGTGGCGGAGGACGTACCGAACCGCCAGGACGAAGAGGACCCCCACAATGGCTAAAACGACGTAACTTGCAAAATTCATAGGATCGCTCCCATCAGACCAGGCCAAAAAGGCTGCCCAGGCACCGCACCAGGAAGGCAATTACCCAGGCAATGGCACACTGGGTCAGGGCGGTGAGGGCCGCGGCCCGGGCGCTGCCGGTTTCCCGCCGGACGGTGGCGATGGCCGCCACACAGGGGGTGTACAGCAGGGTGAAGACCAGGAACACCAGAGCCGTGAAAGGGGTGAACAGGGTGGGCAGAAGGCTGGTGTTGCCCCCCAGCAGAACCGTCAGGGTGGAGACCACGCTCTCCTTGGCGCTGAAACCGGTGATCAGGGCGGTGGAGACCCGCCAGTCGCCAAAGCCCAGAGGGGCGAAGAGGGGGGCGATCCAGCCGCCCAGCAGGGCCAGCAGGCTCTCGTCGGCGGCAGCCGCCACGTTCAGCCGGGTGTCGAAGGTCTGGAGGAACCAGATGATGACGGTGGCGGCAAAAATCAAGGTGAAAGCTTTCTGGATGAAGCCCTTGGCCTTGTCCCAGATCAGCTGCAAAACGCTCTTGGCGCTGGGCAGGCGGTAGTTGGGCAGCTCCATCACGAAGGGCACCGGCTCGCCCTGGAAGATGGTCTTTTTCAAAAGGAAGGCGTAGAGGATGCCGCAGAGCATGCCCAGCAGATAGAGCCCCACCATCACCAGGCCCCGCCACTGGGGGGCGAAGAAGGCGCTGGTCAAGAGGCCGTAGATGGGCAGCTTGGCGCTGCAGCTCATAAAGGGGGTGAGCAGAATCGTCATCCGGCGGTCCCGGTCGCTGGAGAGGGTGCGGGTGGACATGATGGCGGGCACCGAGCAGCCGAACCCGATCAGCATGGGGACGAAGCTCCGGCCCGACAGGCCGATCCGCCGCAGGGGCTTGTCCATAATGAACGCCACCCGGGCCATGTATCCGGTGTCTTCCAGGATGGAGAGGAAGAAGAAGAGGACCACAATGGTGGGCAGGAAGCTCAGCACGCTGCCCACGCCGTTCAGGGCGCCGTCCACCACCAGGGAGCGGACCACCGGGTTGATCTGGTAGGCGGTGAGGCCCTGGTCCACCAGGTTGGTGATGGCCTCCACCCCCAGGGACATGAGATCGGAAAGGAAGGCGCCGATCAAACTAAAGGTGGTCACAAAGACCAGGGCCATAATCACGATGAAGCAGGGGATGGCGGTGTACCGGCCGGTGAGGATCTTGTCGATGGCCACGCTCCGCTTGTGCTCCCGGCTCTCCTGGGGTTTCACCACCGTCTTGGCGCAGAGGGTCTCGATGAAGGCGAACCGCATGTTGGCCAGGGCGGCTTCCCGGTCCAGCCCGCCCTCCTTTTCCATCAGGCCGATGACCCGGCCCAGGGTGGCCTTTTCGGGCTCGGTGAGCTCCATGGCCTTCTCAATGAGGGGGTCGTTCTCGATCATTTTGGTGCAGGCGAACCGGACGGGCAGCCCGGCGGCCTTGGCGTTGGGCTCCAGCAGGTGGACCGCGGCGTGGATGCACCGGTGGACCGCCGAGACGGGGTCGTCGGGTTGGCCGTTGTCGGTGCAGAAGTCGATCCGGCCGGGGGCCTCCCGGTGGCGGGCCACATGGAGGGCGTGGTCGATCAGCTCGTCGATGCCCTCGTTTTTGGCCGCCGAGATGGGCACCACCGGGATGCCCAGAATCTCTTCCAGCTCATTGATCCGCACCGAGCCGCCGTTGGCCCGCACCTCGTCCATCATGTTCAGGGCCAGCACCATGGGGATGCCCAGCTCCATCAGCTGCATGGTCAGGTAGAGGTTCCGCTCGATGTTGGAGGCGTCCACAATGTTGATGATGCCGGTGGGATGGGTTTTCATCAGAAAATCCCGGGTGACGATCTCCTCGTTGGAATAGGGGGAGAGGGAATAGATGCCCGGCAGGTCGGTGACGGTGGCTTCGGGGTGGCTGCGGATGACGCCGTCTTTCCGGTCCACCGTCACCCCGGGGAAGTTGCCCACATGCTGGTTGGAGCCGGTGAGCTGGTTGAAGAGGGTGGTTTTGCCGCAGTTCTGGTTGCCCACCAGGGCGAAGGTCAGGGGCTGGCCCTTGGGGATGGTCTCACCGATCTTGTTGGCCCGGTAGCTCTTGGCCCGGCCCAGCTCGCCCACGCCCGGGTGGGCGATGGCGCTGTACCGGCCCGCAGGCTGGGCGGCGTGGGGGGTGGGCTCCACCGCCTCCACCTCGATCTGGCCGGCGTCGTCCAGCCGGAGGGTCAGCTCATACCCCCGCAGTTCCAGCTCGATGGGGTCCCCCATGGGGGCGACCTTCCGCAGGGTTACCTCCACCCCGGGGGTCAGGCCCATATCCAGCAGGTGGTGGCGCAGCTCGCCTTTGCCGGCGACTTGCAGAATCCGCGCGCTCTGCCCTATGGTCAGTTTGTCCAGAGTCATATACGTTCTCCTTTTTCTTTCACAATTACCCCAGAAATGGCATTTTTACAGCAGCACATTTTTAATCAGAAGGGAGACGGTGCCGTCGTCGTCCCGCAAAAACTCCACCTCCGACTCGGCGCCCAAAAGCTCCGAGGGGATCTTCACCTCGATGCCGCTGGCGGTGCGGATGCTCCGGCTCTCCATCCGGCGGATCCGGGCCGGGCTGACGGTGACAGGCCCCGTCTCTTCCAATACGTCGGATTTCTCCACGTAGTCGTCGAAGGGCACCGCCGCCAGGGGATACTCCTCGGCCAGCTGGCGGCGCACCTGCTCCACCGAGACCTGGTTGTCCACCGCCTGGCTGGCGATCAAAAGGGAAGCCTGGGCCTCGGGGTGAAGCTCCTCCTGGTAGGCCTCCCGCACCGCCTGGGCCGCGGCCTCCTGGAGGGCGGCCAGCTTCTTTTTCTCGGGGGCCGCCTGGCTGCACTGGAAGATCACGGTGGAGAGATAAAACTCCTTCCGCCCGTCGATGTCGTATTTCTTCTCCAAAAGGCGGATGCTCCCGTCGGAGAGATCCACTAAGGCGCCCTCCTCCACCCGGCCGCTCTGGGCGGGCAGGCAGGCCCGCTGCTGAATCAGGGAGTTGACCGTTTCTCCCTCCTGCTGCTCGGTGAAATGGGTGTAGCCGTTTTTGTAGTTCAGCTTGAGGACGCCCAGCCAGGGGGTGCCCTCCCGGGTGAAATCCACCACCGCCAGGTCCGCGCCGGGGATGGTGGTGTGGGCGTGCATGTAGTCGAACATCACCCCCGCGATCCGGCAGGAGAGATCCACAAAGTCCTGGTTGTGTTCCAGCTCATATTTAAAAGAGGATTCCGGCAAAAGCTGGCACAGCCGGATCTCGTCGCTGGCCAGCATCTTCTCGAGATGGGCCTGGAGGTAGGCGGTCTTTTCGGCCGTCAGCTCCATCACCCCGCCCGAGAGCACCGGCGCGTCCAGGGTGGTATCCAGCACGTGCAGAATGGCCTGATGAATCACAAGCTCCATGGGTTAAAACCTCGTTTCTCCGGGATTCGGCGGGAAAAGCCCCGCCGTGCCAGTGTTTATTGTACCACGCCCCAGCCCAAAAGCAAGCGCCCCCGGGGGGCAAAAGCCGCCAAATCTCACCGGTGGAAAACCCAAAATTTTTTTCCGGGTCAGGAAAAGCAAACCGCCCGCTCTCCGGGGGCGGACCCCCAAAAAGCGGGCGGAAAGATTCAGGCGGCTTTTGTTTCCACCTGGGCCCCGGCGGTCTGGTCGCGGAAGAAGGCCAGCAGGTCCCGCAGGGCCTGCCAGACCGCCCGCAGGGCGTCGGCGTCCTCGTCGGCCATCCGGGAGGCAGGGGCCGGGATGGAAACCTCCTGGGCGGTGACGGTGCCGCTCAGCTCAAACCGCAGCCCGTCGGCGGCGGCGTTCAAGAGGACGTGGACCTCCACCGGGTCGGAAAAGAGGCTGGCGGCCGAGATCCCGATGAGGAGGCTGGGGTTTTCCTCGTCCGCCCCCTCGGGGGCGAAGTAGAGGTAACCGCTCCGCCCGGCGTCGTAGGAGAAGGGGACCAGCTCCTGGGCGGTGAACCCGGCCTGGGGGGCGGCCTCCTGGTCAAAAAACCGGGCCAGCTGCTGCTGGGAGATGTAATCCCCCAGCCCCCAGTCGGGGATCAGGGAGGCCAGCAGGGGATACTCCTGGGCCAGGCCCGCCACATAATAGCGGTAGAGCCGGCCGATGTTCACCAGGGTTTCGCCCTGGCCGGAATACACTTCCAGAAACGCCTCGGTCTGGCCCTGGGCGTAGAGCCGGGCGGTGAACCGGTCGGTCTGGCTCTGGCCCTCCACCGTCCCGGTCAGGCCCTTCATGGTCTGGAAGGTGTTGTAGGCGGAGGTGGGGGTGTCGGCGGTGGACTGGACGGTGTATTCCAGCCGGAAGGCGGCGCCCTCGGCCAGACGGTTCATCCGGTAGCGGAGAAAGCCGTACAGCCCCAGCAGGACAACGGCGAGGACCAGCAGAATCAGGAGGACGGCCCGCAGCGGGCCGAAGGATCGAACGCTTTTTTTGCTCATGGCGGGTCTCCTTTCTGGAACCAGAAACGGTTTTTGACAGGAACAACTTTTCTTATCCCTTATATTATAGTATAATAACCCCAAAGTGCAACCCGTCCACCGGAATTTGGCGGGAGAAACCAACCACATACACAGGAGGAACCCCATGAACCGTACTGCCCTGATCGCCTTGTTTTTCGCGCTGGTGCTGCTGGTGGGCTGCGCCGATGTCCCCGAACAGGAGGAAGTTTGGGAGATGGAGCAGGAGAGCGTGGCCGTCTTTTCGGACGGGGAGACGGTGGACCTGTGGCGGGCCCGGAAGGGCGAGCTGCGGGGGAGCGTGGCCTGGTATGAGCTGTCGGACGGGACGGTGCTCCTGCTGGAAGACGACGCCGCCGGCCCCGAGAACCCCGGCTTTTTGAGCGAGGGGGCCTGGGCCGCCATCGAGAGCGGATACCGGACGGTGGGGCTGCGGTACGACATCAAGGCCCTGCTGGACCAGGCCTACACCGCCTATCGCAACTGTCAGGCCGAGGGCTGGGAGTATGAGCCGGGCCGGGTGGGCCAGAGCACCGCTCTGACCGCCTCCAACGAGAAAGTGGTCTGGTTCTGTACCACCGTGAACCTGACCCTGGACCCCGCCAACGGCCAGGAAACCCGCCTGACGGCCGTCTTTGACCGGGAGACGGGGGAGCCCCTGGAGATCTGGAGCCTCTTCACCGCCGGGGAGACCGAGGTGCGGGCCAAGCTGGCCGCCATCGGGGAGGGAGGATTCCGGGCCGAGCTGGCGGCGGCCCTGGACCCGGAGCGGATCGTCTTTTACCCGGAGTATCTGGAGGTCCATTTCCCGGCGGGGACGGTGGCCGGCCAGACCCAGGAGCTGATCCTCCAGTGGGACTATGACCAGCTGGGCGGGCTGCTCCAGCCCTGGGCGGTGCCCGAGGGGACCGAAGCGGCAGAATAAGGAGGGGATTCCATATGAAAATTGCGATCATCGGGTACAGCGGCAGCGGCAAATCCACCCTGGCCCAGGCCCTGGCGGTGGCCTACAATGCCCCGGCCCTTTACCTCGACCAGGTGCACTGGCTGCCCGGGTGGGTGGAGCGCCCGGCGGCCGAGGAACAGGGGATGGTGGAGCGGTTTCTCGACCAGCAGGACAGCTGGGTGATCGACGGCAACTACCCGAGCCTCTCTTACGAGCGGCGGATGGCCGAGGCGGACCAGATCGTCTTTCTGAATTTCAGCCGCTGGCGGTGCCTGGCCCGGGTGGCCCGGCGGTATCTCGAGAACCGGGGCAAAACCCGGCTCTCCATGGCCGCCGACTGCCCCGAAAAGCTGGACGGGGAGTTCATCCGCTGGGTGCTCTGGGACGGCCGGACCCGCCGCAAGCGGGACCAGTACGCCGCCCTGGCGGCCCGGTACCCGGACAAGATGGTGATCCTGCGCACGCCGGCCCAGCTGGACGCGTTCCGGCGGCGGAGCCTGGCCCAGCGGGCGGCGGCGCGGCGGGGGAGATAAGGGCGCCCGAAAAGACCAAAAGGGGCACTCTCAAAGGGTTTGGAAAAAAATCAAACTTTTTGAAAAAAGCGCTTGACAAATGACTGGCTTTCAGGTATTATAGTGGAGCGCCAAGGGCAAGGCCCTGAGCGAGAAAAGAATAGCGTGGAAAGATGGCTGAGTTGGTCTAAGGCGCACGACTGGAAATCGTGTAACGTGTAAAAGCGTTCCGGGGTTCGAATCCCCGTCTTTCCGCCAAACAAAACCCGGAAGTTTCTTCCGGGTTCTTTTCTTTTTATTCCGCCGGTAAAGGAATCTGTGTTCCTGACCCGGCGGTTTTTTCTGAAAATAAAAAGGAAGCCGCGCGGGCTTCCTGCAAGGTGCTTATAGTTGATCCTGCCGCATGGCCTTCATCATCTGGAGGGCGGCGGCTTTTTGCGCCGGGGCCAGACAGACCCAACAGTCAAAGAGCTCCTTTAACTCGGGGGTCAGCTCTACCTGCTCCCCCTCTGCAAAAAACTGGGCCAAGGTGATGCCGAATCCCTGGCAAATTGTTTCGAGAGTGGCGATCGAGGGCACGGTGTTGCGGCGGAAAATGTTCCCGATGGTGGACTGGGCCAGCCCACATTCTTTGGAGAGCTTATATTCTGTCCAGCCCCGCTCCTGAAGCAATTGTTGGAGTCGTGCTTGAGGGTCCATACGGTCACCGCCTTTCTTGCGGCTATTTTACCCCCTAAGTGAGTGATAAAATACTTACTAGTTGTATCGTAAATAGATATATAGTATGATGTGTTTTGAACGGATGGCGGACCACACGGCAAGGCTCATCTGCCTGTTTGCTATATTGAGGGATAGGTATTATTCGTCCTCTTCCCCTTGACGGGGGCCGGGGGCGGGCGTATCATGGAAAAAGAGAAAAACGGCGGCCCGTCCGCCGGGAGGGAAATAAGGAGGATGTTTTAAGGATGACCTATCAGGAAGTATTGGAAAAGGCCCGCCAGCAGCTGGGCCCCTATTGCAAGGGCTGCGCCGTCTGCAACGGCCGGGCCTGCGGCAACCGGATGCCCGGCCCCGGCGCCAAAGGGGTGGGGGACACCGCCATCCGCAACTATGACAAATGGGCGGAGATCCGGGTGAACATGGATACCCTCTGCGAGAACTTTGTGCCGGACACCCGGTGTGAGCTGTTCGGCCGGATCTTCCGCTATCCCATTTTTGCGGGGCCGGTGGGGGCGGTGCGGCTCCACTACTCCGACCTGTACACCGATATGACTTACAACGAGGTGCTGGTCCGGGGCTGCGCCGCCGAGGGGATCGCGGCCTTCACCGGGGACGGCAGCGACCCCGACGTGATGCGGATGGCCACCCAGGCCATCGCCAAGGCCGGGGGCATCGGCGTGCCCACCATCAAGCCCTGGAACCTGGAGGTCATCCGGGATAAGATGGACCTGGCCAAGGCCAGCGGCTGCTTCGCCATGGCCATGGACGTGGACGCGGCGGGCCTGCCTTTTTTGAAAAACATGGAGCCCCCCGCCGGCAGCAAGAGCGTCGAGGAGCTGCGCCAGATTGTGGAGATGGCCGGGGTGCCCTTTATCGTCAAGGGGGTCATGACCGTCCGGGGCGCGATGAAGGCCAAAGAGGCCGGCGCGGCAGCCATCATTGTCTCCAACCACGGCGGCCGGGTGCTGGACCAGTGCCCCGCCACCGCCGAGGTCCTGCCCGAGATCGCCGCCGCCCTCAAGGGCAGCGGGGTCAAGGTCCTGGTGGACGGCGGCATCCGCAGCGGCGTGGACGTCTTTAAGGCCCTGGCCCTGGGGGCCGACGGGGTGCTGATCGCCCGGCCCTTTGTCACCGCGGCCTATGGCGGCGGGGAAGAGGGGGTCCGGCTCTACATCCAGAAGCTGGCCGCCGAGCTGACCGACACCATGCAGATGTGCGGCACCCGCAGCCTGGCCGAGATCGGCCCCGACTCGGTCTGGATGAAGAAATAATTCGCCCCATCGCTGAGAAATCAAGCGGGTAATCCAAAACAGAAAACAGCCGGTCTAGCCTGTACTTTCAGGCCGGACCGGCTGTTTATTGTATAACGAAAACCACTCGCTAGGCGAGTGGTTCTAAAAAAGACTTATGTCGATCATGGTGACAGAAAAACTCCCTTTGCTTAAAATAGAAGTGCGGTCTGCCAACTGCACAACCAAGCAAAGGGAGGTCATTCAAAATGAAC
>NZ_BQKV01000047.1 GCF_022180365.1 Faecalibacterium gallinarum | reverse complement strand
CTCTTTCATCGCTATTCCTTTCCGCTGGGTTGTTGGCACTTTCCAGTGTACAGGATTTAAAAGAGCATCGGTAGTGGCTTTATCTTTTCCGACTAAATTTGGTTGCGAACCCCCGACACTTGAAGGTTAGTTTCGCCCGACCCGAATACACCTGGCCCTATGAGACAGAGCCATAAATATAACGGCAGCCTGTAAACAGAACAAAATCTACATCGCCTATACAAAGAATAAGGGACCGACTTGACGATGAACTGCACCCCATTTGTTAGACAGTATGGTATACTGAAAACAAATGGGGTGTTTTATTGTGCCAAAAGGGAAGCCAAACAAGAGATATACACCGGAATTCAAGAAAATGGTAATCGAAACCATGCTGGAAGAAAAGCTGGGTTACCG
>NZ_BQKV01000046.1 GCF_022180365.1 Faecalibacterium gallinarum | reverse complement strand
TTTCATCGCTATTCCTTTCCGCTGGGTTGTTGGCACTTTCCAGTGTACAGGATTTAAAAGAGCATCGGTAGTGGCTTTATCTTTTCCGACTAAATTTGGTTGCGAACCCCCGACACTTGAAGGTTAGTTTCGCCCGACCCGAATACCGCGTGACGGACGAGGAATACTACCCAGGCATTGTCCGAGAGATCATTGGGGTTGGCGACCCGGTAAATCCGGGCGTCAAAGGTATCCATACCAGGGACAGGCCGGAGAGCCGTCATCAGCTCTTTCAGCTTGGCAACAACGTTATTCGGATTGATGCTGCCCGACAGAATGAACAGCTCACCGTGAGCTTTCGGATCTGCCTTCTCAATGGCTTTATTGAAATCATAACTGAGATTGAGCTCTTCGAGGTTGTCTTCAGCGGAAACAAACTTCGAGGGGGAAGCGGAGATTTGGTTCACCGTGGTTTCGATGGCGGAATCAAAAGCCTTGTTTTCCTTGGTGGAGAACTGGGCGGCGGTGAGGAGGGCATGAACCCCCCGTTCCACCACCGTTACCCGCTGAGTGGAGGTCGAGGGGTTGAGGATGCCGCTGCCGCCGCAGCCGGTCAGCAGGGCGAGGGCCAGCATGCCGGCCAGCAGGGAAGAGAACAGACGCTTGAACATCTTCATAAAAGAGACCTCCTGTTGGTTGATGAAAAATATGGTCGGAAAAGTCATACTTATTATACCAGATCGCTGGGAAAAAGAATGGTTACAGATTTAACGACTCTGGCGAGAATAACCAACTGTTTTTGTAGGAATTGATAAAAAGAGAGGAACGGGGCCTGCCGAAGGGGTGAGGGAGGGTTCAACTTGCCTATTTACCCCCGGGGGCGGTTATGCTAAAATAAACCCAGAGGGCCGCCCGCGGCGCAGGACCCCCGGGCGGAAAATGAAAGAGAATTGGTAAATGAAAACCCACGAAGGGAGATGCTTTATGCCGAAAGCTGCACATAAAGTCGTTGTCATCGGGCACCGCAACCCGGACACCGACTCCATCTGCTCCGCCATCGCCTATGCGGAGCTGAAAAATAAAACCAGTGACCTGGTCTGTGAGCCCCGCCGGGCCGGCAAGATGAACCAGGAGACCGAGTTCATCCTGAAAAAGTTCGAAGTTACCCCGCCCCGGATGTGTACCGACGTCAACCCCAAGATCCGGGATGTGGATTACCGCGAGATGCCCGGCATCCCCGGCAGCACCAGCCTGCGCCGGGCCTGGCAGATCATGCGGGACCAGACCATCGATACCCTGCCGGTGGTCAGCCCCGACGGGGAGCTGGAAGGCGTTATTACCGTCAAGGACATTGCCACTGCTAACATGGACGTCTTTGACACCGAGGTGCTGGCCAAGAGCCGCACCAGCTACAAGAACATTCTGGAAACCCTGGGCGGCACCATGGTGGTGGGGGACGAGAACGACGTCTGCGTCAGCGGCAACGTCCACATCGGCACTGCCACCCCCGAGATGCTGGAGAGTGTGGTGGAAAAAGGGGATATTGTCATCCTCACCAACCGCTACGAGAGCCAGCTCTGCGCCATTGAGATGGAGGCGTCCCTGCTGATCATCTGCAACGGCGCCAAGGTGGGCCGCACCATCCAGCGGATCGCTGAGGAAACCGGCGTGGCCATCATGACCGTGCCCTTTGATACCTATGCGGCGGGCAAGCTCATCAGCCAGTGCGCCCCCATTTCCTATTACATGACCCGGGAAAATATCCTGAAATTCACGCTGGTTACCCCGGTGGCCGACGTCACCCGGGTGATGGCCAAGGTTCGCCACCGGTATTTCCCCATCCTGGACGAAGAGGGCAAATACTGCGGCATGATCAGCCGCCGGAACATCATCAACCTGCAAAAGCGGCGGATCATTCTGGTGGACCACAACGAGGCCACCCAGGCGGTGGAGGGCTTCGACCAGGCCGAAATCCTGGAGATCATCGATCACCACCGGATCGGCAGTCTCCAAACCAGCGGGCCGGTGTACTTCCGCAACCAGCCGGTGGGCTGCACCGCCACCATCGTCACCCAGATGTATGACGAGAACGGGGTGGAGATCCGTCCCCAGATCGCCGGGCTTCTGCTGGGTGCCATCCTGTCCGATACCCTCATGTTCCGCAGCCCCACCTGCACCAAGATCGACGAGGCCGCAGCCCGCCGCCTGGCCCAGATCGCCGGGGTGGACATTGAGGAGTTCGCCGCCGAGATGTTCGAGGCTGGTGAAAAGCTGGACGGCAAGACCCCCGAGGAAGTCTTTATGCAGGACTTTAAGGTATTCATGTGCGGCGACATCCGCTTTGGGGTGGCCCAGGGCAGTTATATGACCCGCTCCAACCTCCACGCCGCCCAGAAACTTCTGACCCCTTATCTGGAGGAGGCTCGGAACAAGCAGAACGTGGAGGATATCTACATGCTGCTCACCGACGTACCCAAACAGGAGAGCGTGGTCATCTGCGCCGGGCGCTATGCGGGCGGGCTCCTGACTACCGGCTTCAACTGTGAGCCCGAGGCCGATGGCAGCTGGGTGCTGCCCGGGGTGGTCAGCCGGAAAAAGCAGTTCATCCCCACCATCATGGGGGCCTACCAGGAGCTGTAACGCCCAAAACAACCGAGAAAGGGGGAGAGGATGGCCATGTTCGACTTTTTGAAACAGAAAAAAACCGCCCCTCGGACTCTGCCCGAGGGCACCGTCCGCCGCCGGTACCACATCTGGGGCCAGGTGCAGGGGGTGGGCTTCCGCTACCGGGCCAAGTACGCCGCCCAGCAGCTGGACCTCACCGGCTGGGTGGAGAATCTGGACGATGGCACCGTCGAGCTGGAAGTCCAGGGTCAGCCCGACCAGATCAAAAAGATGTTCGGGATGATCCAGGCCAGCGAGTACATCCAGATCGTCGGGATGCGCCAGGAGGATCTGACCCCTGACCCCTACGCCCGGGGCTTCTCGGTGCGGGGGTACTGATCAACCGCAAAAGAAAACCCGCCCCGCAGGCGAAACCCTGCGGGGCGGATTTGTTATAAGTCAGGAAGCAATTTTCAGGGGCGAATCCCCCTGCCAGAGGGTGCCGTCCAACAGGCGGGTCACCGCCAGAAGGCCCCCGGCCGACACCCGGGCCGGGTCCAGGGCATAGAAATCCCCCTCGGACAGGTTGGCCGGGTCGGCGCTCGGATCCATCCCCACCACGCAGACCCAGTGGCCATAGGTGGAACTGGTGGAAATATGAGGGTAGTTGACCTCGTCCCAGCCGTCGGAAGTCAGGTGATACTCATAGGTAGTTACCCGGTTTTGGTGTTTGGATACCCCGCTGACGGTGGTATTTTGCAGATGGACGATCACCGGCCGGCCGGCGGCGAGTTCAGTGTAGATTTTGTCCAGGCACTCGGCCACGCTGCTCGAAAAGCCGGTGTAGCCCCCCGCCGACCAGACGGCGCCGTTCGACCACATGCCGGCCCCCGAGCAGACGGTGCCGTCCAGCACCGTCCGGGCGTAGCGCAAAGCGTACAGACTGCACTGGCCGGGGGCCTGGTTGCCGATGGAGACGATCTGCCCTGCGTCAAAGGGAAGAAGGTTGATCCCGTCCAGGTTTACAAGCCGGGTTTCGGCGGCGGGCTCGGCCGCCCGGGCCCGGGGCGGCGCCGCCCATAAAAACATCAGGGCGCAGAGGACCAGCAGCAACGGGCGGACACGGCTGAGGGAATGCATGGGCGGATACCTACCTTTTTTCTGTTTTCTTGGCCCCTTTTGGGGCGTACAAGAAAACTATACCATCGAAGAATGGGAAAAAGGTGGCAATTTTGTGAAAATACGCTTGCGGATGCAATTTTCCGTAAAATTGTGGTAAAAGGGGGCCGAATTGTCTCTGGACGGTTGACAAGGGCCGCCTTTTCGTGTTAAAATGAGCCGAATTTGGGGAGATGAAGAATTTTCAGGGTCTTTCCAAAGCAATTGTTCTGGGACCACTCCGCCAGGGAGTCAAGGCCATACGGACAGCCGGGTCCACTGCCGAGCGACGGCGCAAGCCGTCATTATTGATTGAGTTAAAAGCTCAAATTTTATAAGTTGGTTTCTTACAAACCGAACGGCGCCTGCGCGCTGGCTTGTGAAACGGTCAATAAAGAGTAGTAAAAGTATAATTGCTATATAGACTCTGACACGCATTTTCCCGCTTTTCCCGGGGGGAGAGGCTTTTGTCATCCTGCAAAGGAGAGAGCCGCCCCTTGAGCAAATGAGGGCTTTTTTCACGGGCCAGCTGAACCAATCGCGTTCGGCTGGCCCGTGTTTTTTTGCACGAGGCGGGCAGCGGCGGCAAAAGAGGAAGGAAGAATGGAAAACAAGACAAAGCTCGACCAGAGCCGGGCGCCCATCTACGAGGCACTGGAGCGGTTCCGGCAGATGCGGGTGGTGCCCTTCGACGTGCCGGGGCACAAGCGGGGCCGCGGCAACCCCGAGCTGACGGCTTTCTTGGGCCAGCAGTGCGTCGGGGTGGACGTCAACAGCATGAAACCTCTGGACAACCTATGCCACCCGGTGTCGGTCATCCGGGAGGCGGAACAGCTGGCCGCCGAGGCCTTCGGCGCGGCCCACGCCTTTTTGATGGTGGGGGGCACCACCAGCGCCGTTCAGAGCATGGTGCTCACCGTCTGCAAGCGGGGGGATGAGATCATCCTGCCCCGGAACGTCCACCGCAGCGTCATCAACGCCCTGGTTCTCTGCGGCGCGGTGCCCGTCTATGTCAACCCCGAGATGGACCAGCGCCTCGGCATCTCCCTGGGCATGAAGCGGGAACAGGTGGCCAAGGCCATCGCCGAGCACCCCAAAGCGGTGGCGGTGCTGGTGAATAACCCCACCTATTACGGCATCTGCTCTGACCTGAAAGCCATCGTGGAGATGGCCCACGCCGCCGGGATGCTCTGCCTGGCCGACGAGGCCCACGGCACCCACTTCTATTTCGGCGAAAATCTGCCCATCTCGGCTATGGCCGCCGGGGCGGATATGGCCTCCGTCTCCATGCACAAGAGCGGCGGCAGCCTGACCCAGTCCAGCTTTCTGCTGGCGGGCCCCAACGTCCACGCCGGGTATGTCCGCCAGATCATCAACCTGACCCAGACCACCTCCGGCAGCTACCTGCTCATGTCCAGCCTGGATATCTCCCGGCGGAACCTGGCCCTGCGGGGCAAGCAGATCTTCGAGCAGGTGAAAAAGCTGGCCGAGTATGCCCGCTCCGAGATCAACGCCATCGGCGGATACTACGCCTTCGGCCAGGAGATGGTCAACGGGGATTCGGTGTTTGCCTTTGACCCCACCAAGCTCAGCGTCCACACCCTGGACATCGGCCTGGCGGGCATCGAGGTCTATGACCTTCTGCGGGATGAATACGATATTCAGATCGAGTTCGGCGACATCGGCAACCTTTTGGCCTACATTTCCATCGGCGACCGGGTCCAGGAGATCGAGCGGCTGGTCAGCGCCCTGGCCGAGATCCGCCGCCTCTACCAGAAAGACCCTTCCGGCATGATGAGCCAGGAGTACATTGACCCCGAGGTAGTGGTGAGCCCCCAGGAGGCATTCTACGCCGCCAAGGAGAGCCTGCCCCTGCGGGAGACCGAGGGACGGGTTTGCAGCGAGTTTGTCATGTGCTATCCTCCGGGAATCCCCATCCTGGCCCCCGGCGAAAAGATCACCCGGGAGATTCTCAACTACATCGAATATGCCAAGGCGATTGGCTGCTCCATGACCGGCCCCGAGGACCCGGACATTCTGCGGCTGAACGTCCTGGCCTGACCAAAAAGGGGAGGGAAGAAGGATGGAACTTTGGTTCAGCGAGCACCACACCCCGGACGTAAAGCTCAGCCTGCGGGTGGATCAGCAGCTTTACTCCACCGAGAGCGAATACCAGCGGATCGACGTCTTTGACACCCCGGAGTTCGGCCGTGTGCTGGCCCTGGACGGCAACATCATGCTCACCGAGCGGGACGAGTTTATCTACGACGAGATGATGACCCATGTGCCCATGGCGGTCCACCCCGACATCCGCCGGGTACTGATCATCGGCGCCGGCGACGGCGGCGTGGTCCGGGAGCTGACCCGCTACGAGCAGATCGAGCGGATCGACCTGGTGGAAATGGATGAGATGGTGGTGGAGGCCTGCCGCCGCTACCTGCCCGGCAACGCCTGCCGTCTGGACGACGAGCGGGTCCACATCTACTACGAGAACGGCCTGAAATTCATCCGCCGGAAAGAGGACGAATACGACCTGATCATCGTGGACTCCACCGACCCCTTCGGCCCCTCGGAGGGCCTGTTCACCCGGGAGTTCTACGGCAACTGCTACAACGCCCTGAAGGAGGACGGCATCCTGGTCAACCAGCAGGGCAGTCCCTTCTACGGCGAGGACGCCACCGCCATGCAGCGGAGTCACAAGCGGATCGCCAGCACCTTCCCCATCAGCCGGGTGTACCAGGCCCACATCCCCACCTATGCGGCGGGGTACTGGCTCTTTGGTTTCGCCAGCAAGAAATACCACCCCATCGACGACCTGAACGCCGTCCGCTGGAACGGCCAGCACCTGCGCACCCGGTACTACACCACCCGGCTGCACGTGGGCGCGTTCTATCTGCCCGCTTTCCTGGAAGAGATGCTCCAGGAAGTGGAGTAACCCCCGACACAAGAGAAAAAGGAGATAAACTATTATGAGCAGAGTTCTCATCATCGGCTGCGGCGGCGTCGCCTCGGTCGCCATCCACAAGTGCTGCCAGGTGCCGGAGGTCTTCTCCGAGATTTGCATCGCCAGCCGCACCAAGTCGAAGTGCGACAAGCTGGCCGAGGAGCTGGCCCCCAAGACTGCCACCAAGATCACCACCGCCCAGGTGGACGCCGATAAAGTCGAGGAGGTTGTGGCCCTGATCCGGGAGTACAAGCCCGATCTGGTCATGAACATCGCCCTGCCTTACCAGGATCTGACCATCATGGACGCCTGCCTCGAGTGCGGCGTCAACTATATGGACACCGCCAACTACGAGCCCGAGAACACCGACGACCCCGAGTGGCGGGCCATCTACGAGAAGCGCTGCAAGGAGAAGGGCTTCTCCGCCTACTTTGATTATTCCTGGCAGTGGGCCTATGCCGAGAAGTTCGAGAAGGCCGGCCTCACCGCCCTGCTGGGCAGCGGCTTTGACCCGGGCGTGACCCAGGCTTACTGCGCCTACGCCAAGAAGCACGAGTTCGACACCATCGACACCATCGACATCCTGGACTGCAACGGCGGCGACCACGGCTACGCTTTCGCCACCAACTTCAACCCCGAGATTAACCTGCGGGAGGTCAGCGCCCCCGGCAGCTACTGGGAGGACGGCCACTGGGTGGAGATCCCCGCCATGAGCATCAAGCGGGAGTATCACTTTGACCAGGTGGGCCAGAAGGATATGTACCTGCTCCACCATGAGGAGATCGAGTCCCTGGCCAAGAATATCCCCGAAGCCAAGCGGATCCGCTTCTTCATGACCTTCGGCCAGAGCTACCTGGACCACATGCGCTGCCTGGAGGATGTGGGCATGCTCTCCACCACCCCGATTCTCTATGAGGGCAAGGAGATTGTCCCCATCCAGTTCCTGAAAGCTCTGCTGCCCGATCCCGCAAGTCTCGGCCCCCGCACCAAGGGCAAGACCAACATCGGCTGCATCTTCACCGGCAAGAAGGACGGCAAGGAGAAGACCTACTACATCTACAATGTCTGCGACCACCAGGAGTGCTACCAGGAGGTGGGCAGCCAGGCCATCAGCTACACCACCGGCGTGCCCGCCATGTGCGGCGCCCTGATGTTGCTCACCGGCAAGTGGACCACCAAGGGCGTTCATACCGTGGAAGAGTTTGATCCGGACCCGTACCTGGACGCTCTGGACAAATACGGCCTGCCCCGGCGGGAGAGCCACAGCCCCGCTCTGGTGGACTGATGGCGCCCCTGCGGGACAACCGGCCCCCCTTCGCGGGGCTGGCCGGGTACGACCTGGAAAAATTGGCCGCCGCCCTGCCCAGCCCCTGCTATCTCTTGGACGAGGCCCGGCTGCGGCAGAACGGTGAGATTTTAAAGGGCGTCCAGGAGCGGACGGGCTGCAAGATTCTTTTAGCCCAGAAGGCTTTTTCCAACTTCGATTTATACCCGGTGCTTTCGCCTTATCTGGCGGGCACCGAGGCCAGCGGCCTTTATGAGGCGCGGCTGGGCAAAGAGGAAATGCCGGAAGGGGAGGTCCACGTTTTCTGCGGGGCCTACCGGGAGGAGGAGTTCGGCGAGCTGCTCCGCTGGGCCGACCACATTGTTTTTAACTCCCCCCGCCAGCTGGAAAAATTCGGCCCCCGGGCCAAGGCCGCAGGCAAGAGCGTGGGACTGCGGGTCAACCCAGAGCACTCCACCCAGGAGGGACATGAAATCTATGACCCCTGCGCCCCGGGCAGCCGTCTCGGCACCACCCGGGCCCAGTGGGAGAAGGCCGTGGCCCAGAACCCTGCTCTGCCCGAGCTGTTGGACGGGCTCCACTTCCACACCCTCTGCGAGCAGGATTCCGACGCCCTGGCCGAGACTCTGCCCGTGGTGATCGAAAAATTCGGGGATCTTCTGCCCCGGCTGAAATGGCTGAACCTCGGCGGCGGCCACCACATCACCCGGCCGGATTACGATATCCCGCGCCTCGAGGAATGGATTCGCCGCCTGCGGGCAGACTATAACCTCGAGATTTATCTCGAGCCGGGGGAGGCCTGCGCCCTCAACGCGGGTTATCTTTTGACGCGGGTGCTGGACACCCTGGAAAATGGGGATTACCGCCTGGCCATCCTGGATATGTCGGCGGCCTGCCACACCCCGGACGTCATCGAGATGCCCTACCGGCCGCCCCTGCTGGGCGCCGGGGAACCGGGGGAAAAGCCCTGCACCATCCGGCTGGGAGGTCCCACCTGCCTGGCCGGGGACGTGGTGGGGGATTACAGCTTCGACGCCCCTCTGGCCGAGGGAGACGCCCTTTGGTTCGGGGATATGGCCATCTATTCCACCTGCAAAAACAACACCTTCAACGGGATGCCCCTGCCCGAGATCTGGGTTCTGCGGGCCGACGGGCGGCCGGAGCGTCTGGCCCGGTTCGGCTACCGGGACTTCAAATACCGGCTGGGCTCCCGGGGGGAATGAACGAAAGGGAGGCGTGATGCCATGCTGGAACCACTGATTTCCTTCTGGCTGATGCTCTGCCACTGGGTAAAGTTCGAGACCGCCCCCACTGAGGAGGAGCTGGAGGACACCATCGAGCTTTTGAAACGGCAGAACCTGCCCCTCAAGCTCCGCGCCCGGAAGAATAAGGCCGGGGAGGACGAATATATCCTCTACGTCCGGGACGCAGACCGGGATTTGGCCCGCTACTGCACCGGCTGGCGGCCGTTCTGAGCAAAATAAAACCCCTGTGCTTAAGCACAGGGGTTTTTTGCTTTATTCAGCGCAGAGGCAGCACCTGGCCGTTCTCGTTCACCAGCTCGCTGCGGCCGTCGCCAATGTACCAGGCCTCGCCGTAGAGGGTCTCGTGACCGTCGGCGCAGAGGATGTAAGAGCCGTCCGGCAGGCCGAACACCGGCCGGCGGATGCAGTCCGCCAGGCCCATCTCCAACAAGTTCTTGCCGTCCACCTTAAAATCCTTGGTGCACTGGTAGTGGGGGTAGATCCGGGTATCGGTCAGCCCCAGGCCGGACATCCAGCGGGAGAAGTGATGGTCGGTGGCCTCGCCCGGCTCCTCGGGCAGGGCGTAGACGATCCGGGCCGCGTTCATGGACCCGGCGCTGATGCCCAGCACCAGGCCGTGGTAGCTCTGCATCAGGGCGGGCAGACCCAGCTGGGAGAAGAAGCAGTTCTGGGTGGGAACATGGCCCCCGCCCAGGATCAGAAAATTGCACTGGGCCAGCAGTTCACCGATCTCGTCCTGGTTGCGGCTGTCGCAGACGATCAGTTCTTCCAGGGGCAGCCCCGACTTGCGCAGGCAGGCAGCAAAGGCCTCGGCGGCCCGGTCGTTGCCCTCGTGGTTGTCCGGATCAGCCACCAGCAGCAGCCCGCAGGGGGGCTCAGAGGGCCAGGCGGCCCGCAGATTCTCGACAAAATGGTTTCGCTCGTCCAACACCGGGATCTCGGGGCCGGGCTCGTAGGGGCAGCCGGTGGGGCTGCTGGTCAAAAACAGGGTCATAGCTTCTTTCCTCGCTGTGTATAAACCGGCCCGCAGAGGCGGGCCGGTGGATGGTATTATGTGCCGTAAGCATGGCGGCTCTATTGTAACACAAAACCTCCCGCTGCGGCAGGGGTAGAATCACCAAAAGAAAGGAAATTCTTTTGATGTTCTGCTCAAAACCGCCTGTCCCTCCCGGGGGCGGGGCTCAGCCCTCCTTATAGAGGCCGAAGAGTTTCAGCAGTTTCTGCCAGAAATTCAGCGGTGCAGCGGCGGGTTCTTCTTCCACCGGGGCCGCTTCGGGGGTGATCCCCTCGGTCTGGAGGGCGAACTGTACCGCCTCCACCTCGGTGTTCTCCGCCGAGACAAAGGACTGGGTTTGGCCCTCGTCGGTCAGCATGGAAAGCAGGCTGTTGAGCTGGTCATTTTCGCCCAGGCCATTGGTCTGGGTATAGAGCTCCTGGGTGCCGGCGGCCAGCTGGGCGGCGCCCTCAGCCAGCTGGGCCGCGCCGGCCTGGAGCTGCCCCACCGCGTTGGTATAGGCCGAGATACCGTTGTCCAGTTCGGGATACTGCCCGGCCAGGGTGTTGATGGCGTCGGTCAGGAGGGAGAGGTTGCCCACCATATCGGTAAGGGTGGCGGCCAGCTGGCGGATGCCCGCGTCAAAGACGGCGTAGTTTTCGTCCAGGGTGGCGGCCCCGTCGCTGAGGGCCTGGGCGCCCTGGTTGACGGCGTCCAGATAGGTCTGGATGGCCCCGAGGTTGGCCCGGTTGCCCTCCAAAAGCAGGATGATCTGGTCGATCTGGCCCCGCAGGCAGCCGGGCAGGAAGGAAGCCAGGTTGTTCAGCATCTGGATGGCCTGGTCGTTGCCCGCCGCCAGTTCGTCCAGGTCCAGGCCGTTCTGGGCCAGAATTTCCTTATAGGCTTGGTAGCTCAGCTGGCTTTCCAGCTGGGCGGCGCCCTCGTTTAACTGATGCAGGCCGTCCCGAATCTGGGCCGAGCCGTTCAGCAGGGTATCCAGCTGGTCGGTGGAGGCCGACACTCCAGCCAGCGCCCCCTGAAGCTGGGTCAGAGCCGAGCGCACCTGGGCCGAGCCGCCGGTGAGGGCGGAGGACTGGGCGTTCAGGGCATCAAGGCCGGCTTTCACCTGGTCAATGCCATCTTTCAGGGCCTGGGCCCCGTCGTTCAGCTGGGTGGAGCCGTCGGTCAGGGCCCCGATGGAATCGGTCAGCGCCCCGCTGTCCAGGGAAAGGCGCATCCGTACCCCGTTGATGGAGATGGGGTCCAGGGCAAAATCGGTCACGTCGGCCGAGACGGTGAGGGTGGTTTCCTGCCCGGGCAGAACCAGGAAGGTGAGCTGTTTATTGGAACCCACGTTGGCCACGGTGGCCCCCGGGGCGACAATGTTCTGGGCCTTGTGGGTGTCCAGGGTCAGGTTGATCTGAAGGGCGTACTGGTTGAAGAAATCCCCCTCACAGGCGGGGTTTTCTTTGGCCGAGAGGGTCAGCACCAGGGCACCGCTTTTGCCCGCCAGCTCTTCGGGGGAGACCTCGGCCCCGTCCAGGGTATAGGTCAGCTCGAACAGCCAGGGCAGCTGGGCTTCGGCCAGGGTGCCCTCGCAGTAGATTTTTCCGTCCTCGGCGGGGGTCAGGGTCAGGACCCCGTTTTCGTAGTTGAGGGGGTCAGTGGTGGTCATGTTCCGCAGAGCGGTGTAGTCGCCGTAGTCGGTGATGGTCTGGCCCGCCACGCCGTCAAACTGGCTGACTACATAGACCCCCGTGACCTCGCCCTCGGCGGAGAGGTTGGCGTAGACGATTTCCTCTTTCGAGGTGGAGGGGGCGGCAGCCCCGGCAGGCAGGACGGCCCCGGCCAGGAGGGCGGCGGCCAGCAGCCCCGCCGCAGCCCGGCGGGGGAGAAGATGGAGATTCATAGGGGGTTAGCCTCCTTTGCAGGCAGGGCGGCAGGGGCCGCCTTTTTGATGAAGAAACGGTCGGTGAGGTAGAGCAGGCCGGGCAGGGCCAACAGGACGATGGCCAGAGAGGCCAGGCTGCCCACCCCCAGGAAGTTGCCCAGCTGGGCCAGCAGCTGGTTCGAGGAGATGGCTCCCATCAAAAAGCCCACGACGGCCAGAGCGCTGCCGGTGGTGAGCACCGAGGGGGTGACCACCGAGACGGTGGCGGATACCGCCGCCCGGGGGTGGAGCTCGGAGCGGAACTCCCGGTACCGGTCGGAGAAGAGGATGGCGTAGTCCACCGTGGCGCCCAGCTGCACCGAGCTGATGATCAGATAGGCGATGTAAAAGACGGGTTTATCCAGAAAATAGGGCAGAGCCATGTTGATCCAGATGGCGGTCTCGATGCTCAACACCAGAATCACCGGCAGCAGCAGGTTCCGCTGGAGGATCAAAAGCACCAGAAAGACCGCCGCCACCGCCACTAAGTTCACTTTCAGCATATCGGCGGTGATGGTGTCCATCAAATCGTAGATGCTGACCCCCTGGCCCGCCAGATAATAGGCGTCCGGGTAGTATTTCTGGGCGATGGCCCGGATCTGCTCCACCAGGGCGAAGGTCTCTTCGCCCTCGCTGGCCACTGCCACCGAGAGGACCAGCCGGCTGTACCCGCCGTTCACCAGCAGGGAGAGGGTGTTCTCGGGCAAAAACTCGGGCGGGATCTCGGCCCCGGCGGAGTCCACATAGGAGATGATGCTGGTAATGGCGGGCAGGGTGTGAAGCTCCGCCGAGAGGGCGCTCTGGGTGGCGGTGTCGCCCTCCGGCACCATCAGAACGTAGGTGTCACTCTTGCCGAAAATCTCCTCAATGGCGGCGGTATCGGCCCCGAGGCGGGTGTCGAGGCCGAACATATGCTCCGCCCCGTAGTAATAGGTGTTGGCATTGGAGGCCAGGAAGGAGGGCACCATCAGAATCACCAGCACGGCGGCCATGGGCAGCATGATCCGGCCCACCAGCCGCCCAAAGGCGCCGAAGCTGGGCAGAAGGGGACGGTGCTGGGTTTTGTCCAGCAGGGGACAGGCCGCCACCACCAGGGCGGGCATAAAGGTAAAGACGGTAAAAAGACTCAGGGCTACGCCCTTGGCCAGGGCCAGGCCCAGGTCGGGGCCGATCCGGAACTGCATCAGCACCAAGGCCAGAAAGCCGATGACGGTGGTCAGGCCGCTGGAGAGGATGGAGCCGGTGGATTTGGTCAGGGCCTCCACCATGCACTTGGCGGGGTCAGCCCCGGGGCCCGCCACCCGGCGGCACTCGGTGAACCGGTGGATCAGAAAGACTGAGTAATCCAGAGAGACGGCCAGCTGCAAAATGCTGCCCGCCGCGTTGGTCACAAAGGAAACCTCCCCGAAGATGAGGTTCGAGCCATTGTTCAGCAGGATGGCCACCCCCATCCCCAGCAGGATCAGGACCGGTTCGACCCAGCTGCCAGTGGTGAGGATCAGGATAAAGAGGGCGTAGACCACCGAGATGGCGGCAATCTTGGCTACCTCGGTGACGGTGGAACTGGTGGCCACCGCCGTGGAAACCGCGTTGCCGGTGAGGGCGTTGTCCTCCCCGATCAGGGAGGTGATGGCGTCCACCGCCTCCACCCGCAAAGCGTCCTCCACCGTGACGGAAAAGAGGGCGGCGCCGTCTTTATAATAGGTCTCGACGGTGGCGGTGTCCTGCATTTCCAGGGGAATGGTCAGGTCCACGGCATCGTCCAGCCAGCTGACGGCGGTGACTCCCTCAATCCCGGCCAGGGCGGCCTTGTATTCCAGGGCCTCGGGGACGGTGACATCCCGTACCATCACCCGGACGTTGGGCACACCCCCGGGGAACGACTCGTTCAGCACCTCGATGGCCACGGTGGAAGGGGATTCCGGGGGGAGATAGTCGTTGATATCGTAGTTGACGGACACCAGAGGCCACAACAGAGCGCAGAGGGCCGCCGCAGCCAGAAAAACCGCCAGCACCCGTTTGGGCCGGCGGACCAGCGCGGAGTAAAAGGTTTCCATTCGGAAAGGCTCCTTTCCCAATACAAAAGAAATACTGTGTTCCCATTATAAACGCTTTGACGCGGAAAGCAAATGAACATCCTGTGAACTTTCTGTTTCCGGGGCGGCGTTGACAGCCCGCCGCCCGGCCGATATAATGAAGAAAAATCGCTTAAAAAGGAGTGTTTTCCGGTTATGGAACAGCTGTACGAAAAGGCGCGGGAGAGCGCCGAATTTATCCGGTCCCGGCTGGCGGGCCAGCCCAAGATCGCGGTGGTTCTGGGCTCGGGCCTGGGCAACCTGACCGCCGATTTTACCGACACCCAGGAGATCCCCTACGCCGAGATTCCTCATTTCCCCCTGTCCAGCGTGGCGGGCCACAAGGGCGCCCTGCTGGCAGGCAAACTCCACGGCCGGGAGGTGCTGGCCCTGGAGGGGCGGTTCCACTTCTACGAGGGCTATACCATGAAGGAGGTCTGCTATCCCTTCTACGTCCTTAAGCTGCTGGGGGTGGAGCAGGTGGTGCTGACCAACGCGGCCGGCGGCGTCAACCGGAGCTTTGAGCCGGGCACCCTGATGCTGATCAACGATTATATCAACATGATGGGCACAAACCCCCTCATCGGGCCCAACGACGAGCGGTTCGGCCCCCGTTTCCCCGATATGACCGAGGTGTTTGACCCCGGCCTGCGGGCTCTGGCGGGCCAGGTGGCCGATGAGCTTGGCATCGAGTACAAAGAGGGCGTTTACCTGGGCTTTATGGGCCCCTGCTATGAGACCGCCGCCGAGATCCGGGCCTTCGCGACCCTGGGGGCCGACGCGGTGGGCATGAGCACCGTGCCCGACGCCATGGCCTGCAACTATCTGGGGATGAAAGTCCTGGCGGTGAGCTGCATTACCAACATGGCCACCGGCATCCAGACCGTCAAGCACAGCCACGAGCGGGTGCTCCAGATCGCCAATGAGGCCGGGGAGCGGATGTGCCGCTGGCTGGGCGAGGTCATCGCCCGGATGTGATTTCTCGACCTCATCCGCCGGAGAAAACCAAACGAACAAAAAGGCTGTCCGGATTTCTCCGGGCAGCCTTTTGCTGTCTAGATCGGTTAGAAGTCCCAGTCGGTGCGGACCCGCCCGCTGGCGGACTCGGCCTTGTTGTTGCCCATGACGGTATACTGCTTCAGCTCGATGTCGCCGGTGTTGGTGGTGAGGCTGGCATCGCCCCGGATGGTGGCCCACTCCACCTCAATGTCACCGGTGGAGGTGCTGACGGTCAAAGCTGCGGCAGTCAGGTCTTTCAGCTCAACGTCGCCGGTGGTGGTGCTCAGCTGGACCGGACCGTCCGCCGTCACCTTTTCCAGCTCGATGCTGCCGGTGGAGGTTCCGACTTCGATGCTGGCTGCCTGGAGGTTTTTCAGCTCGATGTCGCCGGTGGAGGCAGTGGCCGTCAGGGTGCCGGTGACCTTGCCCGCGATCTCCAGATCACCGGTGGAGGTCTCAGCCCGGACGGTGCCGAAGGTTAGCTGAGAGGAGGTTTCCAGGTCGCCGGTGGAGCTGGCAAAGGTCAGACTCTCGTACTGGTTGCCCGGCAGGTAGAGGGTCAGCTCGGGGTCCCGGTCATCGGTATAGAACATATCTGAGCTTTCCATGGTCACCTTCAGGACACCGCCCTCCACCGTGATGGTGTGGGGGTGGTTGGTGAACTCCCGGCAGACCACCCGGGCTTCGCCCTTGGCGTCGTAGGCGATCTTCACATCCGAGACCGTCTCGTCGATCTCGATGCTGGTGAAGGCGCCGCTGATGGGGTAGGTGCGGGTGGTGAGGGTATCCTTGACGGCGGACATCTCCCAGTGAAAGAGCTCAAAGCCTGCGCTGGCTTTCAGCACCGGCTGGGTGACAACCAGGGCACCAGCCAGCAGTACGGCCAGAGCGGGCAGAAAGAACTTGGGCACAGAATGACGCATAGGGGCGATTCTCCTTTCGTAATTGGTGGGGGTTGGGCGGTTTTAGTGGGAATACCCGGCCTCGATGGCCCGGATCCTCTCGTAGAAAAAGTCGTTGGCGGGGGTGGGCATCCCGTGCTTTTTGGCCAGGCGGCGGACCACCCCGGCAAACTCCTCCACCTCGGTGGGGCGCTGGGCCAGTACGTCCTGCCGCATGCTGGGCATCCCCTCCGGGTGGAAGGTGGGCATGGCGGCGTCCAGCCAGGTCACGTCGTTGTCCGGGGGCAGGGGCACCCCCTCCAGATTGGCCAGCCGGATCACTTCCTGCATAGCCTGGAGCATCTTATCCCGGGCGGGGCCGGGCTGGGCCAGCCCGCCATAGGGCAGGTTGAAGGCTGCCGCGGCCTGGTTGAGGCCGTCGTTTACCATCAGCTTGTGCCACTGTTTGTAGAGGATATCGGCGCAGGGCTCGTTCTCGATGCCGCAGGCGGTCAGATAACGGGCCACGGCCTTGACCCGGGGGGTCATCCGGCCGTCTTTCTCCCCGAACTGGATTTTTCCGGCGGATTTGAAGGTGAGGGTCCGGCCGGTGCGGGTGGCGTCCATCCCGATGGCCACGCTCCAAAGGGTATGGCCCGGATAGGCGGCCTCGATCCGCTCCTCGCTGGTGATTCCGTTCAATACGCTGAGAATAACGGTATCCGGCCCCACAAAGGGGGCGATCTCCCGGATGGCCTCGTCCAATACGGTGGCTTTCACCGCCACCAGCAGGAAATCCACCGGTTTGCCCTTCTCGGGGGCGACGTAGGAGAAATGACACTCCTCCCCGTTGCAGAGCACCGGCTGGGCCGCATAGCGGGCGGCCCGCTCCGGGTCGGCGATTACCTGGACCCCCGGCATCTTTCGTCCAAAGAGGATGCCCAGCGCCCCCAGACCAATGAGGGCGGCGGAGCGGATCTCCGGGTCCGGTTTCACCAGACCTTCCGGCCCGTCCAGGACGGCGTCCCCCTCCTGGATGTCCCGGGCCCGCAAAAGATGGTCGGGGACAAGACAGGTTCGGGTGGCCCCGGCCGCGTCCTCCAGCAGGACCTGGCAGCAGACAGGGCGGCCTTCGGGCAGCTCCTCGCAGCCGTAGTCCTCCTCCTCGATCCGCAGCACACGATAACGCTCCATCCCGCATCCTCCTTTGAGTGAGAATCTTTCTTAATTATGGACTAACTCTATTATATCGGTAGGATATCCCCCTGTCAATGGGACGGAATCACAGCGGGCTGATGTTTGAAAATTGCCATCTGCTCCTTATAGCAGCGGACAAAGTAGATGATCTCGGCGATGGCCGTGATGGTCCAGGAGCAGACAAAGAGCAGATAGAGGGATTCAATGGTGTGGAAGTAGGCGAAGACGGTATAGATCCAGGCGATGCGGAAGACGCAGGAGCCCAGAATCACGATGACGGTGGGGGCCACCGTCCGGCCCAGGCCCCGGGAGGCCGCGATGGTGCAGTCCATAAAGGCCGAGATGGGGTAGGACAGGCCCATAATCATCAGCCGCTGCATGCCGGCTTCCACCACCGGGGCCTCGGTGGTGAAGAGGGCCAGGAAACTCCGGCCAAATACCACCAGGCTCAGCCCCAGCACCAGGCCCACCCCGAAGGAATAGGCCAGGGAGATAAAATAGCTCTTTTTGACCCGGTCGGGCTTGCCGGCGCCGTAGTTCTGGCTCATAAAGCTGGAACAAGCGGTGTAGAAGGCGGCCATCACGTCGTAGACCAGGGCGTCGGAGTTGGCCGCGGCAGAGTTGCCCCGGACGACGATGGTGTCGAAGGAGTTGATGCTGGCCTGGATGAAGAGGTTGGCCAGGGCAAAGATGGCGTTCTGACACCCGGCGGGGATGCCCAGGGCCAGGATGGTGCGGGTCTTGGCGGGGTCCAGCTTGAGCTCAGACCGGCGGAGAGCATAGCAGTCGGTGCTGCGCATCAGGGCCCGGAGGATCAGACCCGCAGAGAGGTACTGGGAGATGATGCTGGCCAGGGCCACGCCTGCCACATCCAGATGAAAGACGATGACGAAGACCAGGTTCAGGATGATGTTCAGGACACCGGCGGCGGAGAGGTAATAGAGGGGGCGGCGGGTGTCGCCCACGGCGCTGAACACTGCGTTGCCGAAGTTATACAGGGCCATGGCGGGCATGCCCAGGAAATAGATCCGCAGATAGAGCACTGCGCCGTCGATCAGGTCGGGCTTGGTGCCCAGCAGCTGGAGCAGGGCGGGGGAGGCCACCAGGCCGATCACCAGCAAAAGGGCGCCCGCCGCCAGGCTGATGAGGGCGGCGGAGTGGACGGTCTCGGATACGTCTCCGGGGTGCTGTGCGCCGTAGTACCGGGCCACCAGGACGTTGATGCCGCCGCCCAGACCGATCAGGAAACCGGTGAACAGGGTGACGAAGATGGTGGTGGAGCCCACCGAGCCCAGAGCCGCGGAACCGGCGAACCGGCCCACCACAGCGATGTCCGACATATTAAAAAGGACCTGCAACAGGTTGGACAGGACCAGCGGCAGGCTAAAGACTAAAATTTGACGGCTGAGGCGACCCTCGGTCAGGCTGGGGGCAGCGGATGACATGATGATTCGACGCTCCTTTTTTCTTGTTGTGTGTTTGTTCCGCGGACAGTATAACGCATCCGCATCGCCGCGTCAATCGGTTTATTCTGCCGCCTGAGCCAAAGCCTCCAGCGCCTCGAAAAAGGCAGGATAATCCCGCCGCAGACGCAGGATTTTGCCCTCCCGGCTGACAAAGCAGTGCTCGCTCTGGCCGGTGCAGACCTCGGCCCCGTCACAGGCCCGGGTCATCCGGTAGCCGATGATCAGCCGGGCATTTTTCACCTCCCGGACGAACACCTCCACCAGCACCTGATCGTCAAAGGTGGTGCTGGCTTTGTAGCGGCAGTCCAACGCGGTCACCGGGGAGAGGATGCCCAGCTCCTCCAGCCGGGCGTAGCTCCAGCCGATCTGGGCCAGAAAGTCGATTCGGGCTTCCTCCATCCAGCGAATGTAGTTGGAGTGGTGGGTGATGCCCATTCGGTCGGTTTCGTAGTATTGGACGTGATGGCAGTAGGGCTGCAAGAGAATTCCTCCTTTTTCAATCAAATAAAACCTTTAAAATTTCTGTCAGATGGGGCCGGGGCTGGCCCGGCGGCTCTATTCTCTCACAGCGAAAGCGTTTTGTCGAGTGCGTGCCGCGCTGAAGTGCCGCCTATGGCGGCCACCGTCGTTGTGAATGAAAAAATCCTGGATTTTTTCTATCTCTGGCCGGGGCTTTCGCGTTATAATAAAGAAAAAACGCCCGAAAGGGCAGATGAGCTAGAAAAAGGAGAGGGTAGAGCATGAAATACGATTTCACTTCCATCATGGACCGCCGGGGCAAGGACGCCATCGCGGTGGACAGCCTGGGCAAACCGGGCGGGTTTGCTCCCGGGGCCCCAAAAGAGGGGTTTGACCCCATCCCCATGTGGGTGGCGGATATGAATTTCCCCACGGTGCCCTCCATCCCGGCGGCCATCGTCGCCCGGGCCCAGCACCCGGCCTATGGCTACTTTGAGCCCACCGAGGCCTATTTCAACGCCATCATCCGCTGGCATCAGACGCGGAACGGCGCCGACCCGGCCCTGTTGACCCCCGAGTGCATCGGCTACGAGAACGGTGTGCTGGGCGGGGTGCTGTCGGCCCTGGCCTGTGCGGCAGCCCCGGGGGATGGGGTGCTGGTCCACAGCCCCACCTACATCGGCTTCACCAAATCTCTGAAAAATGCCGGGTATCGGATCGTCCATTCCCCCCTGGTGCAGGATGAGAATGGCGTCTGGCGGATGGACTACGCCGACATGGACGCAAAACTGAAACAGTATAAGATCCACGCGGCCATCTTCTGTTCCCCCCACAACCCCTGCGGCCGGGTCTGGGAAAAGTGGGAGATCGAGAAGGCCATGGAGGTCTACAAGGCCAACGACTGTCTGGTGGTGTCGGACGAGATTTGGTCGGATATCCTGTTGGACGGCCACAAGCACACCCCCACTCAGCTGGTGAGCGAGGACGCCCGGAACCGGACCATTGCCCTCTACGCCCCCAGCAAGACCTTCAACCTGGCGGGCCTGGTGGGCAGCTATCATATTATTTATAATCCCACCCTGCGGGATCGGGCCCGCGCCCTGGGCTCCAAGAGCCACTACAACAACATGAACGTCCTCTCCATGCACGCCCTGATCGGCGGGTACAGCCCCGAGGGCGCCGAGTGGGTGGACGAGCTCTGCCAGGTGCTCAGCGGCAACGTCCGTTTTGCCTGCGACTATATCCGGGATCATTTCCCCGGGGTAAAGGTCAGCCGGCCGGAGGGTACATACATGCTGTTCCTGGACTGCACCGACTGGTGCGCGGCCCACGGCAAGACCATTGACGAAGTGCAGAAAGCCGGCTGGGACGTGGGCGTCGCCTGGCAGGATGGCCGGATATTCGGCGGTCCCTGCGCCATCCGGATGAACCTGGCCCTGCCCCTGACCCGGGTGGAGGAGGCCTTCCGCCGGCTGGACCAGTATGTGTTTAATGCCTGAGAGGGGATGCCGCTTTTTCGAGAAAAAGCGGCGCAAAAAGCGTTTCAATCCAAAACCGCATCCTGCGGTTTTGTGAGAGTTTAAAAAGCAGCTGTGCTCTGAATGATGGGAGCACAGCTGCTTTTCGTTTTATTCTTCTGGTTCGCCGGGAATTTCTAGCCGGGCCAGCGCATAGTCGATGCACATCTGCACCAGCTCGTTCCGGGTGCGGCCGGTCTGCCCAGCGATCTGTTCAAGCCGGGCCAGGGTGGTATTGGGCAGGCGCACCGATACCACCGTGGATTTGCCTACCGCCGGTTTGCGGCGGGGAACAATAAATTTATCTTCCTGCACGATACCATCCCTCCCTTTAAAATTCTTGTAGTTATTATGGGTCACTGTGTTGTATTATTTATATACTACATATTTGTGTTACAAGCGGCGAAAGGGAGGATATCTATGGAAAAACGGGCTTTAACTTGTTGTTTTACGGGGCATCGTGAACTTCCCATAGAAAAAGAAGGAGAAATCTGGCAGAAAACATACATTCGGGTACAACAGCTTTTAGAGCAAGGAGTAAAATATTTTGGAGTAGGCGGAGCAATTGGTTTTGATATGCTGGCAGCGGAGGGAATGTTACAAGTAAAAACTTTAAATCCTCAAGTTAAAATTATTTTGGTGTTGCCGTTTAAAGGCTATCAGAAATATTGGTTGCCGGGTCAACAAGAACGTGCGGCAAAAATTGAAAGACAGGTTGATAAGATTGTTTATTACTGTGACCGGCCATCCCGTGCGGCATTTTTAATTCGGGACAGACATCTTGTGGACGAGTCGGCGTATTGTATTGGATATTGTACACGATCCACAGGAGGTACCGCATATACACTCCGCTATGCAGAAAAACAGGGGCTGAAAGTGTGGAATATAGGAAAAGAGTTGAAAGAGCCGAAAGAGGACTCGGAGAAACTTCGGATCAGCCGAAGCCTAATTTGATTGAAAATGTTCCACGGGGAACAATTTTTCGGATCAAGGAGCAAAATTCCGTTGACAGAATGCCCGCTGGATGGTACCCTGTTCAGGAGACTAAAGAATTGTGAGGGAACAACATCATGGCGCTTTTGAAAGCGGTTTACAATTTGCTCTGGGGAGATCTGGTTCAGATCCCCCTGCCGGGGGGCAGCACCCTGGGGCTTTCGCTGCTGGTGATGCTGCTGGTGCCCGCCGGGGTCTACTTCACGGTGCGCACCCGGTTTCTGCCTTTTCGGCTTTTCCCCGAGATGGTTCGCCTGACCCTCGAGAAAAACGGCGGGGGAGAGCGGAGCGGCATCTCGGGGGTTCAGGCCCTGATCGTCTCCACTGCCTGCCGGGTGGGCATGGGCAACCTGGTGGGCGTGGTGGCGGCCATCTCCGCCGGCGGCGCGGGCGCGGTATTCTGGATGTGGCTCATGGCTCTGATCGGCTCCTCCACCGCCTTTGTGGAGGCCACCCTGGCCCAGCTGTATAAGGAAAAAGACCCTCTCTACGGCGGCTACCGGGGCGGCCCGGCCTATTATCTCCACCATCTGTTCTGCCGAGAGGGCAGCGGCAAAAAGCGCTCGGTGATTGCGGTCCTCTTCGCCCTGTCGGGCCTGATCTGCTGGTGCGGCATCAGCCAGGTGACCAGCAACTCCATCTCCTCGGCTTTCGAGAACGCCTTCGGCATCCCGCCCATCTGGTCCACCGTGATCCTGGTGGCCATTGTGGCGGTGATCGTCCTGCGGAAAAACGCCACCGTTAAGGTGCTGGACCGTTTGGTCCCGGTGATGGCAGCCTGCTATTTCTTCATCACCCTGTTTATCATTCTGAAAAATGCCCCTCTGCTGCCGGGCGTGTTCAGCCGGATTTTCGCCGAGGCCTTCGGCCTGCGCCAGGCGGTGGCCGGCGGCATCGGCGCCGTCATCATGAACGGCGCCAAGCGGGGCCTCTTCTCCAACGAGGCGGGGTCCGGTTCGGCTCCCTGCGCGGCAGCCGCCGCCGACGTCAGCCACCCCGCCAAGGCGGGCCTGCTCCAGGCACTGGGCGTCTTTATCGACACCCTGGTGATTTGCAGCTGCTCGGCCATGATTATGCTCCTAACCCCCGAATCCCTCACCAATGGCCTGGAGGGGATGGACCTGCTCCAGGCGGCCATGGGCTACCACATGGGTCAGTTCGGCGTGGTGTTCATCGCGGTGATCCTTTGGCTGTTCAGCTTCTCCACCTTTTTGGGGATTCTGTTCTACGCCCGGTCCAACGTGGCCTATCTCTTCGGGGACAACTGGCTCTCCCAGACCCTGTATAAGATCCTGGCCCTGGTGATGCTCTTCATCGGCGGCCTGGCGGCCTATCAGTTCGTCTGGGATCTGGGGGATATCGGCGTAGGCCTGATGACGGTCTTTAACATGATCGCCCTCTTCCCCCTGGCGCCCCAGGCCCTGGCCAGCCTCAAGGATTACGAGCAGCAGGGGAAAAAGAACTGAAATTTGGTCCCTCTTAAATTTGGTCCCTCTTGTGGAAATCCCACAAAATCGAGAGATCTTTTTTTTGCAGAACGATGTATAGACAAAAATGACGAAAGCCGGTATAATCTAGAACGGAAAATTCAGCTGGCTTGTTACTGGAATACCTATGTATCGTTCAGGCAAGACCTTTAGTTACAGCAACGGGATTGCTGTCGCTATAGGTTTTGTCTTTTTTTGTTGCCTTTTAGAATGGAGCGCACCGGAGGGGAGTTGCGGCATAGTTCCCCTCCCGCGTGGGGAGGACCGGAAGTGAAGGTAGTCAAAATACTGAATAATAACCTGGTTTTTGCCAAGGACGATGCCGGGCGGGAGGTCATCGTCAAGGGACTGGGCATTGGATTCCATGCCAATCGGGGCGATACGGTGGACGAAAGCCGGATCGGACAGATTTTTTACCCCCAGGCCAGCCAGAATCTCCAGCAGATCCAGGAGTTTCTGCTTTCCATTCCCGCCGAATATCTCAACTTCGTCCAGGATTTTGTGGATGAGGTCAAGGCCCGGGAGGGGGTCAGCTTCAACAGCAGCATCTATCTGTCGCTGAGCGATCACCTCCAGGGCACTCTCAAGCGGTACCGGGAGGGCATCTCCCTCCAGAATGTGCTGCTGCTGGATATCCAGCGGCTGTACAAAAAGGAATATACCTGGGGCGAGCAGATGCTGGCCGAGGTGGCCAAGGCGTTCGGGGTGCAGCTGCCCCCGGACGAAGCGGGCTTTATCGCCCTCCACTTCGTCAACGCCGAGGAAAACCAGGGCGGCGGCGACAGCTACAAGATTGCAGCCATCGTCAGCGACATCGTCAAGACGGTGCGGGACTACTACTCGGACCTCTGGTTCGACGAGAACAGCCTGTATTACCAGCGGTTTTTGACCCATCTGAAATACTTTGCCCAGCGCTATCTCCACAAGGAGCTCCAAGCCAACGAGGACGACGGGCTGTTCCAGCTGGTGAGCCAGCAGTACCGCCAGGCCTATGGCTGCGTTAAGCTGATTTTCCTGATGATGGAGGAGCGGTACGGCTACCAGATGAGCAAGGAAGAGATGATGTACCTGACCATCCACATCCAGACCAACGCCGAGCACGCCCGCCGGAAGGACAGCCAGGCGTAAGCCGAAAAAATTTTTGTTGTTGCCCTGGGGCGCAGCTGGGCCTGTACGGCCGACAGACCCGGCGCCCCTTTGCATAGAGTATCTCTGTTTAAATTTTCGAGGAGGAAGTATCCCATGAAAAAGGATTACACCCAGTCGGCTGAAAAGCTGATGATTGCGCTGGGCGGTAAGAGCAATGTGACCCGGATGTTCCATTGCATGACCCGGCTGCGCTTTTACGTCAAGAACCGCAAGCTGGTCAACGAGGCAGACATCAAAAAACTGCCCGAGATCTCTGGTGTCAACTGGTACCAGGATCAGTTCCAGGTGATCGCCGGCAACGAGGTCAACGAGCTGTATGACGCTCTGGCCAAGAAGGGCCTGCCCACCGACGAGGGCGGCGCCGCCAATGCACCCCGGGAGAAGAAGAGCCTGGGCTCCGCCATTGTGGACTCCATCACCGGCTGCATGACCCCCATGATCCCGGCTCTGACTGCCGCCGGTATGATCAAGGTGGTGCTGACCCTGCTGACCACCTTCAAGCTGGTCAGCGATACTTCCAGCACCTACCAGGTCATCTCCTTCATCGGCGATGCAGCCTTCTACTTCATGCCCTTCCTGATCGCGGCCAACGCTGCCAAGGTCTTTAACGTCAACCAGTCTCTGGCCCTGATTATTGCGGGCGTCTTCCAGCACCCCAACTTCACCGCCATGATGGAGTCGGGCGAGCCCATCGACTTCTTCTCCATCCCGGTGACCCCCATGACCTACTGCTACTCGGTCATCCCCGTCATCCTGATGGTCTGGATCCTGTCCTACATCGTTAAGTTTGTGGACCGCATCACCCCGCGGATCGTCAAGCTGATCCTCCACCCGACCCTGAGCATGCTGATCGCTGCTCCCATCGCCATCATCGTGGTGGGTCCCCTGGGCGGCATCATCGGCGACGGCCTGGCAGTTGCCATCGAGTTCCTCTCCGCCAAGCTGGGCTTCATCATCGTGGGCATCCTGTCCGCTGCCTTCCCCTTCATCGTCATGACCGGTATGCACCACGCTCTGACCCCCGTGGGTCTGAACGCCATCGCCACCGGCGGCTCCGACGCCCTGATCTTTGTCTCTCAGGTCTGCTCCAACGTGGCCCAGGGCGGCGCTGCCCTGGCGGTTGCCTTCCGCTCTAAGAACCAGAACATGAAGCAGCTGGCCAGCGCCTCTGCTGTCTCCGCTCTGATGGGCATCACCGAGCCCGCTCTGTACGGCGTTACCCTGAAGCTCAAGCGGCCCGTGGTGGCTGCTGCCATCGCTGCCGGTATCGGCGGCATCGTGGGCGGCCTGCTCCAGGTCTCCCTCTACATCGCCCAGAACAGCCTGCTGGCCATCCCCGCCTTCATCGGCGAGAAGGGCATGACCAACCTGCTCTACGGCCTGATCATGATCGCTGTTTCCCTGGTAGGCTCCTTTGTGCTGACCTGCATCTTCGGCTTTGAGGATGAGCCCGAGGAAACCGAGGAGGCTCCCGCTGCCCCCGCCGAGGAGAAGAAGCCCCTGGTGGAGAAGATCCAGATCATGAGCCCTGTCACCGGCACCGTCCAGGAGATCACCGAGGTCCCCGACGCCGCCTTCTCTGAGAAGGTCCTGGGCGACGGCATGGCCGTCATCCCCACCGAGGGCAAGGTCTATGCCCCCGCCGACGGCACCGTCGTCTCCATCTCGGACTCCAAGCACGGCATCATGTTCCGCACCACCCAGGGCGTGGAGCTTCTGATCCACATCGGCCTGGAGACCGTCCAGCTCAAGGGCGAGCACTACACCGCCTGCGTGGCCAACGGCGCCGAGGTCAAGGCCGGCGATCTGCTGGTGGAGTTCGATCTGGACGCCATCAAGGCCAAGGGCTATAACCCCGTCACCCCCGTGGTGGTGACCAACATCGACGAGTACATCCGTGCCGTCGGGATGATGAAGTCCGGCGAGACCGTGGAACACGGCAGCTGCCTGATGACCATTGTCTAATCCTTCGCATCCTGTTTGGGAAAATACAGCAAAATACAGCGAGAGCCCCGCTTCGGCGGGGCTCTTTTTGTTTTGCGTCAGATGCCGTAGCGGCGGCGGAACTCAGTGGGGGTGTAACCAAAAGCGGCTTTGAACCGCTTGACGAAATAATTGGCATCCAGGATGCCCACCGAGGCAGCCACCTCCTGGACCGGGGCGTTGGTGCGGGCCAGCTGGCGGGCCGCCTGACGCATCCGCACCCGGTTGAGGTAGGAAAGGGGAGGGACCCCAACTTCCTTTTTGAACTGGGCGGTCAGGTAACCGGGGCTGACCTCCAGCTCCCGGGCCAGCCCCGCCACCGTGATGGGCTGGGCGCAGTGGCGCTCCAGCTGGTAGATGGCGCTGAGCACCAGGCTGGAATAGCCGCTGTCCCGTTTGATGCGGATGGCCCGGCAGTATTCCCGGATCAGCCGCTCGTGCTCCCGGTCGATCTCCTCCACCGTCCGGGCCGCCCGCACCAGGGCGGAGCTTTGGCCCGAGATCTGGTCGTTGGTCAGGGGGTCCAGCCCGGCCTGGGCCGCCGCCAGCCGGATGGCCGTCCGGGTGATGGCCGCCGCAATCCGGGCGGTTTCCATGGTTTGGCCCAGCTGCTTTATAAAGGCCACCGAATGGTGCAGCTCCTGCCAGCGCTCCACCGCCCGGGGAGCGTCCCCCTCCTGGATGGCATCCATCAGGGCCTGTTCGATCTGGTAGCGTCGCTGCACCAGATCCCCGGAGAGGGTGCGGGTTTCGAGGTCGCGGGGCTGGGCAGGGGGTGTCTCCCATTGGCGGGACCGCAGCTCGCTCAAAGGCGGGCCCCCTACCGCCCGGGCCAGGCTGCGGGCGGTGTGGAGGGGAGTGCCCTCGGAGCAGACCACAATCTGCCCCCGGTAAGCCGTCAGCTCCCGGGGCGGGACGCCCGGCAGCCCCGCCCGCCGCAGCAGGATCTCGCAGTCGTTCTGGGAGAAAAACTCGGTGCAGAAGGGCCCCACCGCCAGGGGCACATCCTGAATTTTGCAGAACAAAAACCGCACCCGGAACAGGTCCAGGGTGCTGAGAATCTCGCCGGGGGCCAGCTCGGCCAATAGCAGCTCCAGGGCTTGGGGCAGCAGATAATCCTGGGCCGGGTGGAACTGATGGGCGCTGCAAAAATCGGCCCGCTGGGGGGCGGTTTCCAGCCGGGTGATGGGCACCCGGGTGATTTCCTGCGCCAGAGCGCAGCCTTCCTCCAAATTCACAGTGGATTCCTCCTGTTTTGCGTGGTTTTGTACTGGCGGGATCTCGCCGGATTTTCTATTTTGCGTGGTTTTATTCTATCACTTTTTTGGGGGAAATGGTATCCTCTTCTTGTAAGAACCGGGGGCCGAAACGGGCCCGGGCCCCCGGGGCGTCAAACTGAGAGAAACAGGAGGAAGAACCGTGGCAAAAGATTTTAAAAAATTGGCGCTGGATATCGTGGCCCGGGTGGGCGGCGAGGAAAATGTCGTCTCGCTGACCCATTGCGTCACCCGGCTGCGCTTTGTGCTGAAAGATGAATCCAAGGCCGACACCGCCGCCCTCAGCGGCACCAAAGGGGTCATCAAGGTGATCCAGGCCGGCGGCCAGTACCAGGTGGTCATCGGCAACGACGTGGGGGAGGTCTACGACGCTGTCCTGGCCAACACCAAGATCAAGGCCGCCGGGGAAGAAGCGGCCTCGTCCGGGGCAAAGGCGGCCCCCGGCAAAAAGAAATCCATCCTCGGGGATGGTTTCGTCAGCGTTGTGTCCGGCATTTTCATGCCCTTCATGGGCGCTTTCACCGCCGCCGGTCTGATCAAGGGCTTTTTGGTGCTCTTCACCACCCTGGGCTGGCTGGACAAAGAGGCGACTACCTATACCATTCTCTACGCGGCGGGCGACGGCGTGTTCTACTTCCTGCCGGTCTTCCTGTCCTATACCGCCGGCAAGACCTTTGGGGCAAAACCCTTTGTCTCGATGGCCATTGCCAGCGCGCTGGTCTACCCCAACATCGTGGCTCTGAACGGCGCCGAGGGGGTTGCCTTCCTGGGCATCCCGGTCCAGATGATCAACTACACCTCCTCCGTTCTGCCCATCATCGCCATCTGCTTTGTTCAGGGCCAGCTGGAAAAGCTGCTGTATAAGTACATCCCCAAGCTGGTCAGCGGCATGCTGGTGCCCCTGTTCACCGTTCTGATCCTGGTGCCTCTGGGCTTTATCGTCATCGGCCCTGTGACCAACTTTGTCGGCAACATCATCGCCACTGTGATCACCTTCCTGTTGGAGGTCTGCCCGCCGGTGGCCGGTTTCCTGATGGCGGCGCTCTGGCCGGTGATGATCATCTTCGGCGTCCACTGGGCCTTTATCCCCGTGGCCATCAACAACATGATGACTCTGGGCTACGACAACATTCTGCCCCTGACCGTGGGCTGCAACTTCGGCATCGCGGCGGCTGCGCTGGCAGTCTTCCTCAAGACCCGCAACAGGGATCTGAAAGAGACCGCGGGCCCCTCTGTGATCTCGGCCCTGATCGGTGGCGTCACCGAGCCGGCAGTCTACGGCGTGCTGGTGCGCTTCAAAAAGCCCATGGTGATTGTCTGCCTGGTCAACGGCATCGGCGGCGCCCTCTGCGCCATGTTCCATGTGGTCCGTGACACCCAGATCTCGGTCAACCTGCTGACCATGCCCGCCATCTGGGCTGTCTACGGCAGCTGGGGCATTGTGGCCATCGTGATCTCCTTCGTCGGCTCCTTTGTGCTGACCTGGATGTTCGGCTTCAGCGATAAGATGCTGGAAGCAGAAAAACAGTAATCCGACTTTCTGCCCTGCGGGCGCCTGGGGTGCCCGCAGGGTCTTTGTATCCGAAAAATCACCCGGTATTTCAACAAGGAGGCTGCCCCATGCTGAACCATTCGCTTTTGTACCCTGTCAACAACCGCTGCCGCACCGCCCGCACCCTGGACGGTCTGTGGAAGTTCCAGTTTGACCCCACCGGCTGCGGCGCGGCCCAGGGCTGGCAGAAGGGCCTGCCCGATCCCATTTCCATGCCGGTGCCCGCCAGCTTTTCGGATTTCTTCACCACCCGGGCCGAGCGGGACTACTGCGGCGACTTCTGGTATGAGACCGAGTTTTTTGTCCCGGCGGACTGGCAGGGCCGGGTGCTGCTGCGGTTCGGCAGCATCACCCACCGGGCGGTGGTCTACTGCAACGGGGTGGAGATTACCCGCCACGAGGGCGGGTTCCTGCCGGTGGTGGCCGATCTGACCGGGGCGGCGGTCCGGGGCGGGGTGAACCGGGTGAGCGTCCAGGCCAACAACGAGCTGAGCGAGAGCAGCCTGCCCTGCGGCGCCGTCAAGACTCTGCCCAATGGGACCAAGCTGGCGAAACCCTATTTCGATTTTTACAATTATTCGGGCATCCAGCGGAGCGTCTGGCTGGTGAACTGCCCGGCCCAGGCCATTGAGGATTACAGCGTGGACTACACCCTGGAGGGGGCCGACGCTCTGGTACACTACACCGTCCGGCGGGGCGGAGATCTGCCGGTGCGGGTCCGTCTGCTGGATGCCGAGGGCCGGGAGGTAGCCGCTGCCGAGGGGGCCGAGGGGACCCTGCGGGTGGCAGATGCCCGCCTGTGGCAGGTGCGGAACGCCTATCTTTACACCCTGGCCATCACCCTGGGCGATGGAGAAATCCCCGCCGACGAGTATACCGCCCGGGTGGGCATCCGCACCGTGGAGGTCCGGGGGACCAAAATCCTCATCAACGGCGCGCCGGTCTATCTGCGAGGCTTCGGCAAGCACGAGGACTTCGACGTTCTGGGCCGGGGCTTCAGCTGGGCGGTGGCCAAGCGGGACTTCGAGTGCATGAAGTGGACCGGGGCCAATTGTTTCCGCACCAGCCACTACCCCTACGCCGAGGAGTGGTACCAGATGGCGGACGAGGAGGGGTTCCTCATCATCGACGAGGTGCCCGCCGTGGGTATGATGCGTTCCACCCACAACTTTGCCGATGCAGGCATGGGCAAATACACCTATTTCTTCGAGACGCCCACCGTTCCCGCCCTGCTGGCCAACCACATCGCCCAGGTGGAGGAGATGATTGCCCGGGATAAGAACCACCCCAGCGTCTTTGCCTGGAGCCTGTTCAACGAGCCGGAGACCACCAGCGAGTACGCCCAGAAGTATTTCACCGCCGTGTTTGAGGCGGCCCGGGCCCTGGATCCCCAGCACCGCCCCATGACCGGCGCCCTGGAAAAGAACAGCGCCCCCAATAAGTGCCGCTGCTACCAGCTGTGCGACTTCATCTGCCTGAACCGCTATTATGGCTGGTACATCAGCGGCGCCGAGCTGGAGGAGGCCGAGGCCAAGTTCCGGGCCGAGATGGACCAGTGGGCCGCAAAGAATCTGAACGTGCCCTTTGTCTTTACCGAGTTCGGCACCGATACCCTGCCCACCGAGCACAAACTGCCCAGCGTCATGTGGAGCCAGGAATATCAGGACGAGTATATGGCCATGAATTTCGAGGTCTTTGACAGCTATGACTTCGTCCAGGGAGAGCTGGTGTGGAACTTCGCTGACTTCCAGACCAGCGAGGGGATCATGCGGGTCAACGGCAACAAGAAGGGAATCTTCACCCGTCAGCGCCAGCCCAAGGATGTGGCCTTCACCTTCAAGCGCCGGTGGGAGGCTCTGCCTCTGGCCGGGGAGGAGAAATAACCCGTCCGCCAGAAAAAACAAACAGCGAGAGCCCCGCTTCGGCGGGGCTCTTTTTGATTTGCCGGGGCGGGGGAGGGGTTTTGCCTTGCCGGGGGGCGGCGGGCATGGTATTATTACAGCAGCGGGGCGCCCCTGCCCCTACACCGAAGGAGGCGGAAACAATGCGAAAAATTCTGATGCGGATTCTGGCGGCCATCCCGGCGGTACTGCTCCAGATCCTCTGGCTGACGGTGCTGTTTAAATGGCTGGCCCCCTGGGCAGCCCTGATCAACCTGGGGCTGTCTGTGCTGGCGGTGCTCTTTGTCCTCTACCTGATCACCAAACAGGGGGAGGACACCTATAAGATCCTCTGGCTGCTGGTGATTCTGCCCTTCCCGGTGCCGGGGGCGGTGCTCTATCTCATGTTCGGCAGCAAGCGGACCACCAAATCCCTCCGGGTCAAACTGGAAAAAGCCCGGGCTCAGCTGGCCCAGACCCTGCCGCCCGCCCCGGAATGTCCGCTGCCTCCCGAAGCGGGGCTCCGTTTGGGCCAGACCCTGAATTATATTGAGGGGATTACCGGCGCTGCGCTCTGCCCCAACCTGGGGGCGGAGTTCTACCCCCTGGGGGACGATCTCTTCCCCGATCTGCTGGCTGCCCTGGAAAAGGCGGAGCGGTTTATCTTTATGGAATACTTTATCATCGAGCGGGGCGTATTCTGGGATTCGGTGTCGGAAATCCTTTGCCGTAAAGCGGCCCAGGGGGTGGATGTACGGGTGATGTACGACGACCTGGGCAGCATCAACACCTACTCGGTGAAAGAGGCCTGGGCCCTCCAGCAAAAGGGCGTCCGGATGATGCCGTTTAACCCTCTGGTCTTTGTGAAAGGGACCCTCAATTTCCGGGATCATCGCAAAATGACCATCATCGACGGGCGTGTGGCCTTCAGCGGCGGGATCAACCTGGCGGACGAGTACATCAACCGAGTGGAAAAGCATGGCATCTGGAAGGACTTCGGTCTGCGGGTGGAGGGCCCGGCGGTGGAAGGGTACGTCCGTCTGTTTGCCGAGTTCTGGGACGCTTTTTCCACCGAACCCATCCCGGCGGGGCTGCTGGCTCCGCTGCCGCCCCTGCCGGCGGCGGTTCCGACGGACGGCTGGGTGTTGATTTACGGTGATTCGCCCCTGCGGAATACCGCCGCCAGCAATGAACTCTACATTGAACTGTTGTCCCAGGCAGAGCGGTATGCCTGGTTCTGTTCCCCCTATCTGATGCTGGGGGATTCCTTGCTGGAAGCCTTTGTCCGGGCGGCCCGCCGCGGGGTGGATGTGCGGATCATCATGCCGGGGATGCCGGACAAGAAAATTGTGTTCCGGATGTCCCACAGCTTCTACCCGGTGCTTTTGAAAGCCGGGGTGAAAATCTACGAGTACACCCCAGGCTTTGTCCACGCCAAAGGCACGGTGATTGACGACCGGGTCTGTACCGTGGGCACCGTAAATCTGGATTACCGGAGCCTGTTCCTCCACTTCGAGAACAATGCGCTCTTTTGCAACGCTTCCATTGTACAAAAGGTAAAAGAGGATTTCATGGCCACCCAGGCCCAGTGCCGGACCATGCGGCTGGGGGAGAATGTCTCCACCGGGTTCTTCCACTGGCTGTTGGATGGGGTGCTGCGGATTTTCTCGCCCCTGTGCTGATATCACTATAAAGAAAAAGGACGTGTCCAAAATGAACCGCCCCATATTGTGCGGACAGTACAAAAAAGAGGCCTGCAAGGGGTAGAAGTAAACGAATCAAAGACTGGCCTGGCGAAGCGAGAGCGGAGCCAGGCCAGTCTTTGTCTGGAGCCGCTCGTGGTTATAGAAGTGAATGTATTCGTCGATCAGGTCGTTGGCCTGCTGAAACGTTTTGAGCTTTTGTCGGTAAATGCATTCGGTTTTCAGAATACCAAAGAAATTCTCGGCCATAGCATTGTCATAGCAGTTTCCCCG
>NZ_BQKV01000045.1 GCF_022180365.1 Faecalibacterium gallinarum | reverse complement strand
TTTCATCGCTATTCCTTTCCGCTGGGTTGTTGGCACTTTCCAGTGTACAGGATTTAAAAGAGCATCGGTAGTGGCTTTATCTTTTCCGACTAAATTTGGTTGCGAACCCCCGACACTTGAAGGTTAGTTTCGCCCGACCCGAATACCGCTCAGCGTCCGATTTTTGCAAGCACCTTGAAAACTGAATAGTTCAGCCTCCTGGTACTTCCAGGCAATGATACTTCCGTAATTCGCGGCCCGGCCACAAAGAAGGCGGGGCGGCCGAAAGGCCGATGGAGCGGTGCAAGTCCGCCGCCAGAAGGTTCCCAACCCTCCCCGGGGCGTCGAGGACAAATAGGGGAGAACCCAAGATCATAAGAGGCAAAACGTGGTGAAATGTGATTGTTTTGTGAAATCTTAAAATTGATGCTACGAAAAGGCCCTTCTCGATGGCTCGTAAGTGTAGGGATCTTTTATCCAGAAAAGAGAAAACATATCAAGGGTTGTCTCCAAGACAACCAAAGTCTATCTACGAGAGAGTCCCGCTGCCAATGAAAGAATGATATCTTATGTGTACAGGAGACAGAGTACAAGTGGTACAAAGAGTACCGGCGACCGGTACTCTCAGTAACTTCTGTAGGCAGAAAATCCGTGGTATCCTGTTTATAGGAATCCAACTTGGACATCCGACCGTGTCTGAGAGACACGGTAACCGTGTCTACCAGTCACTCCCCTAAACCAAATTCATGCATTACACTATAGTAGAAAGGCCCCAGGGCGGTCTATGAGACCCCCTAACGTGTACTAAGAGTACACCAATTTGGCCCCAAAGGTGTACTACGAGTCACTCCCGGAACGGAAAAACTTCTGGTATGCTTTTACCAGAGACCAACGCAGCACCTTGAAAATTGAATAAGCAGCCTCCTGGTACTTCCAGATAATGATACTTCCGTAACTCGCGGCCCGGCCATGAAGAAGGCGGGGCGGCCAAAAGGCCGATGGAGCGGTGCAAATCCGCCGCCAGAAGGTTCCCAGCCCTCCCCGGGGTGTCGAGGACAAATGGGGGAGGAAGCCGCAAAACCAATTTCAAACCACTGGCCGGAATGGAGAGCTCCAGGGCAGTGGGCCTTAAAGTCCGACTGAAATGGAATTCACACCCGATAAAAGAGAGCAGGTGAAAGCAGATGCTGCAGAATTTGAGCGTTGACCCGGAGTTTCAGAGCAAGATCCCGCCGCTTACGGCAGAGGAGCGCAGCCAGCTGGAGGCCAACGTTTTGGAAGAAGGACGGCTCCTGAATCCGCTGATCGTCTGGAAAGGCATCATCGTGGACGGGCACAACCGATTTGAGATCCTGAAAGAGCATCCCGAAATTGAATACACCGTTTTGGAAAAGGAATTTGCCGGCCGGGAGGAGGCCATCGTCTGGATCTGTAAAAACCAGCTGGGACGGCGAAACCTGACACCGGAGCAGCGGCGCTACCTGGTGGGCAAACAGTATGAGGCGGAAAAGCTAGCCCACGGCGGCAGCCGGAAAATGGAAGGAGATCAGCCAAGTTGTCACGGTGACAACTTGGTCAGTCAGCCGAAAACCTGTGAGCGGATCGCTCAGGAAAATGGTGTCAACTGGCGGTCGGTGATCCGCTCGGAAAAGTTTGCACAGAATGTGGACGCCGCCGAGGCTGCTGTCCCCGGCACCCGGGAGAAGATCCTCTCAGGGAAGGTCAAACCCACCGCAGCCGAACTGGCGTCGGTGTCCAGAGCGGCACCTGAAGAACGCCCCGGCCTTGTGGCGGAGATTTGCAGGCCGCAGCAGGAAAAACGGGCTGCCCGGGAAAAGCAGGCAGCGCAAGAAAAGATGGATGCCCAGGAAACGAAGCCTCCCCTGCCGGAGCTTCCAAAGTCCAACTCCGGGCAGCGAAGCCAGAGTAGGAGGATTCTGAAATCCATCCGGGAAATGTCGGAAAAGATGCTCCAGCCCACCGGGGAAACCAACGCAGAGGATATCTGCTATGAATTGGAAGATGCCCTGGACTCCATGATCTTCCGCTGGAATACCTGTTTGCAGAATAACCCGGAGCTCTGCCTCTCGGGGATAGAGGGCATCCGGCGGATTGGGGAACAGGGTGTGGAATTTATTAAAAATTTTGAACAATCTATCCGTGAAGCCAACACCGGATGAGTTGAAACATTCCGATCGACATCCTCAACGAAACCAAGCATATGTGATAAGATGGAGGTGCCAGAATCAAGAACAACAAGATTGATGAACGCTATGCAGCGGTTGCCCTGATCGAAATTCTGATGAAGAAAGGTCTGGTCAACCCGGAAACCTACGCCAACGTGGTTCGCAACACAAGCAAAGCCCCTGCCAAGGGGCACAGCATTTAAGAAACAAGGAGGGCGGCATTATGATGCGGGACGATTACAACTATCGCTTTAAGCTGACGGACTACACCCAGCTGGACCGGAACCGGAAGCGGAAGGTGGCCGTCTATGGCCGGGTATCCACCGAGCACGAGGCGCAGATTGCTGCCCTTGAAAACCAGATGCAGTGGTATGACGATCAGGCGCGGTATCATCCCAACTGGGAGATTCAGGGCCGGTACATAGACGAGGGCATTACCGGCACCCAGGCCAAAAAGCGGCCCTCCTTTCTGCGGATGATCGACGACGCCCGGCAGGGCAAATTTGATCTGATTGTAACCCGTGAGGTCTGCCGGTTCGCCCGGAACGTGGTGGACACCCTGGTCATCACCCGGGAACTGAAAGGTATCGGGGTGGAAGTCTACTTCATCGAGGACAACATCTGGACCATGGACGGGGACGGCGAACTTCGCCTCTCCCTGATGGCCACCCTGGCTCAGGAGGAGAGCCGAAAGACCTCTGAGCGGGTGCGGGCGGGCCAGAAGGTGAGTCGGGAGAAAGGGGTGCTGTACGGCAACGGCAATATCCTGGGCTATGACCGGGTTGGAGATACTTACCAAATCAACGAGGAGCAGGCCGAGACGGTGCGGATGATCTTCGACCTGTATCTGCAGGGGAAGGGCTCCTTGCAGATCGCCAATGAGCTCAACGCCCGGCACCGGAAGAGCGCCATGGGACTGGTGAAGTGGTGTGCATCCAGCGTGGTGCGGGTGCTGAAAAACGCAACCTACACCGGCACCAAGTGCTACAACAAATCCCGGAACAACAACTATCTGGACCAGCACCGGGTGCTGAACCTGGATGCCTCCACCTATTTGTATCAGGAAGGGGACTTCCCGGCCATTGTTTCCAAAGAAATCTGGAACAAGGCCCAGAGCATCCGAATCAACCGGCGAAAAGCGGTAGCCCTGCGGGATGGCAAGGTGACCATCAGCAACCGGAGCTCGGAGGACATCTGGGTCAACAAGCTGCGGTGCAGCTGCGGCTACGCCTGCCGCCGGGACAAGTGGCACGTCCGCAAAGACGGCAGCATCTCCTACGGGTACCAGTGCTACAACCGGATCAACAACGGCTCCAAACAGAAACGGGAGGAGATGGGCCTGGACAGTGAGGGGTACTGCGGGATTCGGATGTACGGGGACTGGAAGCTGGAGATGATGGCCGACACCCTCTTTGAGCAGCTGCTGGGGGACAAGCACCAGATCCTCCAGACCGCCCTGGAACTGCTGAAAAAATACTACAGGGAGAGCAGCCGGAAGGACCAGCAGGGGAACAGCGAGCGGAAGGTTCAGCTGGAGCGGATCGACACCCGGCTGCGGAACCTGACCGTCATGCGGGCGGACGGGGAAATCGGAAAGGAGGAATACCAGCAGCTGCGGGACCAGCTGGAAGCTGAGAAGAGCCGCCTGGAGGAAGAACAGAAAAAGGCAGAGTCGGTGGAGTGCCGGGAGGCCATGGACCTGGACCGGGTGGAAAAGGCGCTGGAAGAACTGGTCCACCTGAAAGGGAAGGGGGTGAGCCGGGAGCTGGTGGACCAGATCGTCTACCGGGTGACGCCGGTGTCCGAGACACACTTTGACTGGTACCTCCATTTGGGGCCAGGAACCGACGCCCAGGCGGGCCTTCTGGTGGAGGGCAAAAAGGGAAATTGTGTGCCTTCGGTGAACGGTATCAGGGAGTTCTTGGCCCAGGAAGAAGGAAAAACAGACCTAGATGCGAGTGAAATTTTAGACTCCCTGCCATCGGAGCAGCTACCCAGGCGGCCATCAAGAACCCCCGCAAGGAATCTTGCCCGACCTTCCGCCCTGCGAGCGGGGTGTCCCCCCAGCATAACGAATCCCCCGGCCCAGAAATGGGCCGTTTTTTAACCGCGAGATACCTATGGTGGAAACCGTGACGCTCGTGTCGCGGAGTTTTAACCGCGAGATACCTTGGGCGGAAACCATGACGCCCATGTCGCGGTTTTCGACCGAGGCTTTGGGGCGGTGGGTTGGGGGAGTCGCGGTTCCTGTGGGTCTGAGAGGCGATGGGCAGGGGGCTTTTTTAGGGTGCTTTGAACTGAACCAGTAAAAACGGACAATAGACAAAACGCCCCCTGTGTAGGAAAATAAACCTATACAGGGGGTGTTCGTATGTCCAGACAAAAATACACACATATCCAAGTGAAAGAGGAAGAAATTCTAGCCTTGCGAGAGGCAGGAG
>NZ_BQKV01000044.1 GCF_022180365.1 Faecalibacterium gallinarum | reverse complement strand
GCTCTTTCATCGCTATTCCTTTCCGCTGGGTTGTTGGCACTTTCCAGTGTACAGGATTTAAAAGAGCATCGGTAGTGGCTTTATCTTTTCCGACTAAATTTGGTTGCGAACCCCCGACACTTGAAGGTTAGTTTCGCCCGACCCGAATAACTCCAAACATGAGCACTCCCGCTGCATCATTCCCTGTAAATAAGAATTAAGACGTCCCTTCTTCGCACAATCCAAATCATCGTACAAGTCAGGCGATACATGATTACATTCATCGAATTTCATTTTACTCCTCCGGTATCGCAATCTATCAGAGTTTATTAAACGCTCATAGAGTTGATTATATACAAGTTTGGCGTAAAATAAAAGGGTGACAGCCGGCCAAGATGCTGTCACCTAAATTCATTCGCTGATAATATAGGGAAGATTTTCAATATAAGCATTCAGAATATCAACTGCTGCTTTTTTCTGCTTTGGCGTGAGTATGCTGAGTTTTTGGTTCAGCTCATCATCTGCCACATGGGATGCCGGGGCAACAGTATCACGAATCAATGCGTCTGCCGATATGCCCAAAACTTCCACGAGTCGAATGAAAGTTTCCAAGCTAGGAGACTTTTTACCTCTTTCAAGATCACCCACATAGTTTGTGGATAGCCCTGCTCTTTCTGCGAACTGTTCCAGTGTCCACCCGTTAGCCTTGCGCTGCTGTCTTAAGCGTTGACCGAAAAGCGATTCCATGCTGACCTCTCATTCCATATGTGTTGATCCAACACTAATAGAATAGCTGTCGAATGGCATCTTATACACAATCAATTTGTGTTGGTTAAACTCTAATTGAGTTGATTTTTATGTGATTTTTTATGTTGTCGGACTGTAAAATGTAGAGTTTGAATTTTCGGCCAATCACCACATCTGTTGCACTGCAAACGCTTTCATGCTATACTTTGCACAAGAATTGCCAACTGGTTGAAAGAGGACGCTGTTATGCCAAGGCCCAAAGGGAGCCAAAACAAATCCAAAACGAATAAGATGAATTTTGCAGCTGCTATGGAAGCTAAACTGGCTGAAAAGGCACAGTTAGAGCAAAAAATAACCGAAGCCCTCGCTGAGATCGACCGGTTGAAAGCACAGCTCAAGGCGAACCGTACTTCCCTTAAGTCCGTTGAAAAATCTATTGCCAAACTGGAAACACAAAAGGCCGAGGCAGATGCACAAGCTATTCTGAAAGCTCAGAAGTCTAAACTGAACTCTGCTATTCAGAATCTTCTCGATGCAGGTATGAGCATGGATGACATCATCCACAAGTTAAATGGGTAAATCAAACAAGGTATGCCCTCGTTGTGGCCGGAAGATGAAACAGCAATTTATTGGGCTTCAGCATTGCAAATGCGGCATGAGCTGGAAACGTGATATTGGATTTTTTGAGCGAACAAATGAGATGATGTTCTGCCTGGAACGCCGTTATATAAACGGAAAGCCCAAACAACGGCCTACAATTCGCTATAACAAAGATGATTCTGGTGATACATAATAACGTTGACTTAGAATTGGCAAGCAATACTTCTGGCTACCCACTTTGCCAGAAGCGGCTTGTTGGGGCACTCCCCAATCCCCTGTTGATCACAGAAGTTCCTTCTGCGGCTGCACGTTTTGCAAACGCTTTCTCCGCCCCTCGACACCGATTTTATGTATGGTCCAGGGCCGAACTTGTACGAAATAAAACTAAAACCCCACGTTAAACGTGGGGTTTGCAGAACGGCCCTATAGGGGCCACAATACCAGTAGCGCCTAAAGGCGCGTAATGCGTGATGCCAACCGCACTTAGCGTCACTTTTTGATTTTCCTCCTTATTTCAGGCACTTCTTATTATTTTCTTTTGTCACCTCAATCGTTCTTGGAGCTTTACCTATTTTTTATGTTCAAGCTTTTATCTCTGTCCTATCCCTGACCCTATATTTTCTGTAAGTTAACTTATTCACAATTTCCTTATTAAACCCTTGAAAGACTTTTGCATTTCCCGTAAACGTGTAATAAACGTTTCTCGTTCATATGGGTGAACCTCCTTTTGCTTGTAGTGCGGTTGGCGTCACCCGCTTCTATTTTAGCAAAAGGAGGTTCTTTTTTTACCGTATCAATGCTCGTACTATACTCGTCCATAAGCATAGCTTGTGGTTGTTTATTGAATTTCACAAAAGACCTGCGGTGTGTGTCAGACACCGCAGGTCTTTTGTCGTTTCCAGGCTTCTCCGAGAACGGATTAAACACGAGGCGCAGATACCAAAAAGCAGCACCCCGATGGTCTGCTCAGTTGTCTCCTCTGTGATACCGGATCTTCATATGCTCCGAGGCATTTTTGAGAATCTGCCCAAGGGCCTTGTCCGACTCTTCCCTGACCATATCGGCAATCCTGTGGTTCGCTTCCTCCAGGATTTCAACAGGCGCCCCCTGCCGGATCTTCTCATCGTACTCGTACAGGAACTGCTGCCCGCGGTTCATCACGGCATTCACATACCGCTCATCCAGCAGCAGGGCATCCCCGAAGTGGGCATCGGTCAGCGCCGCAATGAGCCGGCTGTGCCAGTACATACTGTTTGTGGAAACTGTTTCGGTGGTACCGCTGAGATACTTGGGAAATTCCGTCACATTCGCGTATACCGGGAAGCAGGCCGTAAAGCCGCTGCCGCCCATCGACAGCCACTCCACTCCCTGGATGGCCGCCGGCAGACCGCCGCGGATCTGCATGATCCCACACACGTCGCTGTTGGGCACGCCGATTGTGCGATACTTGCCCTTGCAGGCGGCGGTCTTATCGTAGGGATTGTAGGGCGTCCCCTGATAATAGGAGCCCAGCAAATACCGCACATCCTCCACCGTCACCTTGCGCTCAGGCACAAAGGACCAGGGAATATCGTTGCTTTCCGGGGTGAAGTCGGCGTTCTCTCCTTCCCACTTGCAGGTCCGGGGCAGGAAATACCGGGCCATGAACCAGGCGCGGGGCGTATTGTAAATATGGTCCGCATCCGAATGGGAACCGAAGGCCAGTCTCGGATTGAAAGACGCCCCTGTATCCAGCGCCAGGCTGTACTTCTCCACAAACGCCTGCAGGTCCTTGGAGCAAAGATTTTCCTTCTGCTCTCCATATGCGTCCGAAAAGTCAAAGTGATCCAGACCAAACTGGTTGGGCATTACAACCACCCGGTCATCCGGCACACGCCGGGCAATCCAGTGGTGGCCGCCGATGGTTTCCAGCCACCAGATTTCATCGGCATCCGCAAAGGCCATGCCATTGGGCTCATAGGTACCGTACTGCTCCAGCAGTGCACCGGTACGCAGCACACCTTCCCGGGCAGAATGAATGTAGGGAAGCACCAGGGTCACCAAGTCCTCTTCCCCAATTCCGCCGGGAACCGCTTTGATATTGCGCCCCTTCTTTTCTTGATACCGGACATAGGGGTCTGCACCAATAACCCTGGCATTGCTGGTGATCGTCTCGGTGGCGGTCATAGCCACATTGGCCTCATTGATGCCGCAGGCGGGCCACACCCCATTCGTCCTTGTCACGTTAGGGCAGTCAGTATAGCGCATGGCCTTCTCCGGGAGCAAGACCGTCAGGTGAGAAATGACGGTTTTATATGTAGCAGCCTTCTCCCGGGCCGGGTGCGCCAAAAGGCGCTTAGCTTCAAATCCGCCGTCATCATTGCGGGCAATGATGGTGGAACCGTCATGGCTAGCTTTCTTGCCTACCAGAATCGTTGTACAAGGCATATATGTCTCCTTTTCCATCTACATCCGTTTCAATTATGTACAGCTTTGTCTTACTGCACAGCAAACTTCCTGCATCCAAGAATCGACAAAAAATCTGTTTCTTCTTATTTGCCGCATTAATGATAGCACGGACTCTGCGCCATTTCCAGTCCCTGTTTTCTCTGGCCTGTTTCCAGCAGCAGCCCCTGGTTGCGGGGCAAGATTATTTAGATCATAAGCTTTTAAAAAGAAAAGTTTCTTCCTCCTGTCAAGCCCAAAAAGAACACCCTGATTCCCGGCATAAATCAAGAGTGACAGCGTCCCCACTGTACCAAGCTCTCGTTCTTTGGACTCATATCAGGCCGAGAGCTTCAAAGGCTCTGTGGAGCCCATCTTCTGCCAGAGGCGGACAAACCATCTGGGCCAACTGCTGAAGTGTGGGATTGCCATTGCCCATACAAATCCCAAACGTGGCAGCCTCGAGCATTTCCCGATCGTTCATACTGTCTCCAAAGGCGATAGTGTCCGCCGGATCAACACCTAGATACGCACAAAGGCGGTGAACGGCTGTTCCTTTGTTAAATGTACGATTGATCAGATCGCCGTTGACAATCTGCCGAGCATCCAGATCCTGAATGCAGAAATAGAAGTCGTCCTGAAGGATCTGCATGGGGACACGCAGCCGTTCCATCCCCCGGCTGGCAAAGACCATTTTGTAGACCGGTTCTGCACGGTATTCTGTTATGGGGCGGGTGTCATGATCGTTTTCCAGCTGTTTTTGCCAGCGGAGCAGCTCGCTGTTGGCCCTCCGAGAAACAGCATCCCGCAAAAAGTCCCGGAACAAAGAGGCCGTATAGCTGTGGTCGAGAGTTTCCAGGGTATAATAGACCCCATTTTCATCCAAAACAGAGAGAACCCTGGCCTGCTGCCTGGGAGGCATGGGGCAATCGTAGATTACTTGGTTCCCATAAACGATATAACCGCCGGCGCTCCCGATAAAACCGTCAAACCCAAACCCAAGCAGGGGCGACAGCATCCCACGGTTTCGCCCCGAACAGAGCACCAGCCGATGTCCATTGGCCCGTGCAAGGCGGATAGCCTCTAACGCTGAGGCTGGCGGTTGATTGGTTCCTGGCTCGACAAGGGTGCCGTCCACGTCCAAAAAGATCAGCTTTTGTTTCATACACGCCTCCGCCGAAACACAACCGTTGAGCAGCCCTGCACCTGGCCGGCCTCAAAGTCGCCGAACAACACCGCCGCGTTTGGGGGGACGGGCAGCGAAATGGGATCGTCCGTAAAGTTTTGGACAAAAATATATTCGTTTTCCTCATCCTGCCGGCTGGATACTTCCAGCCCCTCCGGCATAGAGGGCAAAATGGGTGCAAGATTTAAACAGGCTGTGACCTCTTTGTAAAAGTCGTTGTAAAATCCTTCCTCTGCATCGGTGCAGATGTAGTAGGCACGGCCTTTCCCGTAGGGGTGGACCGTAACAGCCGGATACCCCCGGTAAAAATCATCGGTATAGCGCATGAGCGTCTGAGCCCCCTGGAGCCGCACCAAATCACACAGGTTTTCGCAGCGGTATTGGGGAGCGCCGGATTCCGCTGCGAAATGATGCACTTCGCCGGTGCACAGAGCGTCGATTTCCTCACTGCGCAGGCCCAGAAGATCGGTCAGGCCATGCGGCGTGCCGCCAAGATAACAGAGGTCGGTTTCGTTGACGATTCCGCTCCAATATGTCATGATGAGGGTACCGCCGCCCTGGACAAATTCCCGCAGGCGGTCCTCGATGCCGGACCGGAACATATAGAGCATAGGGACCACCAGCATCCGGTACCCCTCCAAGGGCTGTTCGACCTGGAGCAGATCCACATTCAGCCCGCATTTTCGCAGTGCCTGATAGGATTTAAAGACTGCTTCGCGGTAGAACAAGCCCTCGTTCCGGGGGCCGCGGGCCTGTTCCATGGCCCAGCGGCTTTCTGTATCCCAGAGCACTGCCGCCGGAGCGTCCACCTGGCTGCCGGCAATGCAGGCCAGAGACTCGAGCGCCTGGCCGGTCTGGGTAACCTCCCGGAAAACCCGGGTGTCCTCTCCGCCATAGTGATCGATTACAGCGCCATGGAATTTTTCAAATCCGCCCCGGCCCTGCCGGATCTGGAAAAACTGGACGCTGTCCGCCCCGTGAGCAATGGCATGGAGAGAAGCATTCAACAAAAGACCTGGCTTTTTCAGCTTGCTGACCGGCTGCCAGTTCAGGCCGGAGGGGCTGGACTCCATCAGCAAAAACGGTGCGTGCTTCATGGTGCGCATCAAATCGTGCTGCATCCCGGTCTGGAGGGCGGTTCGGCTGTCCGACTGGTACCGCCAGAGCGGGTAGCTGTCCCAGGAGACTATATCAATTTCCTTGGCGAGTTCATAGTAATTCAGGCCGGTGTAATCCTCCATAAAATTGGTGTTCACCGGCTGGGTGGCCCCCGCCTCGCGGAGGGCCCGGATCTCTTCCCGCATAAAATCGGTGGTCTGGGCCGTCACAAACCGCTTCCAGTCCAGGGACAGGCCGTGCAAACCGCTGTCCCCCAGGGTCGAAGGGCTCTCCACCTGCTCAAAGGAGGTATAGGTGTGGCTCCAGAAGGTGGTCCACCAGGCGTGATTCAGGGCATCAATGGTTTGGTAGCGTTCTTTCAGCCACCGGCGGAACGCGGCCTGGCAGAGAGGGCAGTGGCACTCGCCGCCATATTCATTGGAAATATGCCAGAGGATCACCCCCGGGTGATCTTTGAACGTCTCGGCCAGCTTCTGATTGATCATCCGGACCTTCTGGCGGTAGACCGGGGAGGTATAACAATGGTTATGCCGTTCCCCATACAGGCAGCGAACCCGATCCTCCCGGACCCGGAGAACCTCGGGATATTTTTCGGCCAGCCAGCGAGGCCGTGCACCAGACGGCGTCGCGAGGATCACCCGGATTCCGCGGGCGTAGAGGGTATTCATCATCTCTTTCAACCATTCCAGGTGAAAGACGCCCTCTTCCGGCTCCAGAATAGACCAGGAGAACACCCCCAGGGTCACCGCATTGATCCGGGCTTTCTGCAACATTTCGAGATCACGGGCCAGAATATCCGGGCGGTCCAGCCATTGCTCGGGGTTATAATCTCCGCCATAAATAAATTGTTTGGGAATACTCTGTTTTTCCATAGGTAGGTCCTTTCCTTCCTGTGTAGTATCTGCCCTTGAGTATACGGTGTCTGACGCGGTTCGGCAACCCTCTGCGGGGCAGAAAGCATCCCTCTTTCTGCACAGGGGCAAGGCAAAAATATGAATTTTGTTTCACGGCATTTTGTTGTAAAATGAAGTCGTCCTCAGAGAAAGGAGCAATCGGTATGAAACCAGTGTATCATATTTCGCCGGAACACGGGTTCCTCAACGATCCCAACGGTCTGGCAAAATTCCGGGGCGAGTTCCACGCTTTTTACCAATGGCTGCCCGAGGTGACACCCCGGGGTCCCAAACGGTGGCGGCACTGCGTTTCCAAGGACCTAATCCACTGGAATGACGTGGGCAGCAGCCTGGAACCCACCCAGTGGTATGAAAAAGATGGCTGCTACTCCGGCTCCGGTGTGGTGGACAGGGACCGATACTATTTGTTTTATACCGGGAACGTTCGGGATGAACAAGGCGGACGAGAGTCTTTCCAATGCGCAGCGGTTTCCCAAGATGGGCGGCAGTTCATCAAGCTGGGGCCGGTGGTACGGCGGCCCAGAGCCTATACCCCCCATTTCCGTGACCCAAAGGTCTGGCGGAAGGAAGGCCACTGGTGGATGCTGGTCGGCGCACAGACCCAGGAGCTGACGGGCAACGCAGCCCTTTTCCGCTCAGAGGATCTGCTGCACTGGTGCTGGATGGGCAATGCCCTGGCCCCCGATCTGGATCTGGGGTATATGTGCGAGTGCCCCGATCTGTTGGAGGTGGACGGAAAAGAGTTTCTGATGGTCAGCCGCCAGTCGGAGCAGGGCCCCTGCCCCTTGGCGCTGGCCGGCCGGATGGACTATCCCCGGGGGCGGTTTTGTACGGCAGGGCCCGGCGTCCCGCTGGACGAGGGGATGGATTTTTATGCCCCGCAGAGTTTTACGGACGAGGCTGGCCGCCGCCTGCTCTTTGGCTGGGTTCGGGGGATGCTGCGTATCAGCTCAGCCAGCCCGCCGCCCGGGAGGGCTGGCTCCACAGCCTGACCATCCCGCGGGAATTGTTTGTTCGGGGCGGCGCGCTCTGCCAGCGGCCCGCAGAAGAGCTGAAGCAACTCCGGCGGGAAGAACAGCAGACGGAATCTGCCGGAACGATGACGCTCAACCGCGGTACAGCAAGTCTGGAGCTGTTGGCAGAAGGGCTGGGTGGGCAGGAAGTCTCTTTTGATTTTGGTTCAGTGCTGAAACTGCATTATCGGCCGGAAACCCGGGCGATGCAGGTTATGCGAAAAAATGGGATGCGGAGGGATACGATGAAAAAAGTATAAACCTGGCCCGGCTGGATACCCTTCAGGTCTACCTGGATCAGTCCACGGCGGAGCTCTTTGTAAACCAGGGCGAAAAGGTGCTCACCTTTAAGGCGTATTTCGGCAGGGATACCGGGGTCAAAATTGGATCAGAGAAAAAAATCAGGGTGTCAACTTGGATATTGGAGGTATCATAATGGCACAGCCAGTGGATTATCAATCGGTGGCCCGCCAGATTATTGAGGTCGTCGGCGGAGCGGAGAATGTTCTCTCGGCGGCGCACTGCGCAACCAGACTTCGCCTGATCGTCAAAAACCGGGAGATCATCGACGACAAAAAAGTCGAGAGCCTGCCGCTGGTCAAGGGCTGCTTTTTTACGGCGGGGCAGTACCAGATCATCCTGGGCACCGGCGTGGTCAACAAGGTGTTCGACGAAGTAATTAAGCTGGGGATCTCGGGTGCATCCAAAAACGAACAGGCCGCGGCGGCAGCTCAAAACGGGAACACCGCCCAGCGTCTGGTCCGGGTATTCGCCGACGTATTTGTCCCCATCATCCCGGTTATGGTGGCCACCGGCCTGTTCATGGGCCTGCGTGGGGTCCTGACCCAGCCGGATCTTTTGGCGATGCTGGGCCTCACCACCGAGTCGATCCCCGAGAATTTCATCTCTTTTACCCAGATTCTGACCGATACCGCATTCAGCTTTTTGCCGGTTCTGGTCTGCTGGTCTGCCTTTAAAAAATTTGGCGGTTCGCCGGTCATTGGCATCGTCGTGGGTTTGATGCTGGTCCACAATATCCTCCCCACCTCCTGGGCTGTGGCAGAGGGAACCGCTGAGCCGCTGCTGTTCTTCGGCTTTATCAAAGTGAACGGTTACCAGAGCTCGGTTCTTCCAGCCTTTATTGTGGGTTTCCTCGGCTCCAAGATCGAGCAGTGGCTGCACGACCATGTCCCCAATGCACTGGATCTGATCGTCACTCCTTTTGTAACGGTTTTGCTCTCTCTGAGCCTGGGCCTGTTTGCAATTGGGCCGGTCTTCCACTCGGTGGAGATGGTATTGGTCGATATTGTGAACTTCCTGTTCCAGCTCCCCTTTGGGGTAGGCGGCCTGATCTGGGGTGCTTTGTGCCAGGTGATCGTCATTACCGGCGTCCACCACGCCCTCAACCTTGTGGAAATTGAGATGCTCTCCAAAACCGGCTGGAACCCGGTCAACCCGGTGGGCTCCTGCGGAATCGTGGCCCAGGCAGGCGCGGCCATGGCCGTGGCGGTCAAATCCAAGTCTGTCAAGATGAAGTCCCTGGCCTACCCTTCTGCGGTTTCGGGCCTTTTGGGAATCACGGAACCTGCAATCTTTGGTGTCAACCTCCGCCTGGTCAGTCCCTTTGTCTGGGGCTGCGTCGGCGGCGGTGTCGGCGGATGGCTCTCGGCCCTGGTGGGCCTGAAAGGTACCGGCCTGTCGGTGACGGGAATCCCCGGTATGCTGCTCTACCTGAACAAGCAGCTCCCCCTCTACATTTTGATCAACGGTATTGCTAAAGTTCCTTTTATGGGGTGCGTCTTTCGGGACGCACCCTTTTTATAATTGAAACTCTTTCAAATCAAAAGAGCGGTTCCCCCTTTTAATCGGGGAAACCGCTCTTTAAGACTATAATTTAAAACAGGTTACAGTTGCGCAACGTAGGAACCAGCCAAATATCCAAAGGTAATGCAGCGGCCAATGGACAAGCCCATGGTGGACAGCGAATAGTCGTTGTCCCCATAGAAGCAGCCCGAACAGTTACCCGCCGCAAACAGACCAGGGATCGGGGCATTTTCTTTATCAAGGCACTGCCCATTCTCGTTGACGATCAGACCCGCAGGAAGCGCCGATACTTCAAATTTACGGGGCTGCGCATAGAAAGGAGCGGTATCCACCGGCTTCATATATTTTGAAGCTTTACCGAAATCCAGATCCTGACCCTGTGCACAGAGCTCATTATACCGTTTCACAGAAGCCATTGCCGTATCAACCGGCAGCCCAGCCAATTCAAAGAGTTCTTCCAGCGTGTCGGCTTTGAGTGTTACGCCCTGTTCTACCAGAGCGGCCAGCTTCTCAGGAGAAGCATTTGCCACCGTCGGCACGGTGGGATCGCTGCCCCATCCGTAGACATATTCGGAATAGTTGGCGTCAAAAATAGAAACCATCTGGTTGCCGGGTTGATCGCGCAGAACGGTAGCGCGGTCGCCATATTCAATGTCTTCATACATAAAGCGCTCGCCGTTCAAATTCAAAGCCAGCAGGGGCTCTTCGCGCAATACACTTGCACCGCCGCCATGCACCATCTTGCAATGGGTGCCTTTTTCCATCTGAGCGCCCGCGAGCATGCCAATCAAATGTCCATCTCCCGTTTTATTGGCCTGTTTGCGAGGGAACGGGCTTGCATCGGGGGTGTAGCGGTCTACCATGGCATCGTTGTTCTGGTAATCGCCCGTGGCCAAAATTACGCCTTTGTTTGCAGTAAAACGGATGTAGCCATCATCGTTCTTACCAACCACACCTACGACTGCATTGTCCTTTTTGATCAGCTGAACAGCCGGAGTCCCAAAGAAAAACTCCACGCCTTTTTCTTCCATCAAAGGGACCAGTGCACTCATAGGTTCCTGCATGGACCCCGAAAAGAGAATGCCTTTTACATGGCAGTTTCCGTCCTCATAGACATGTGTTTTGCTGTCGCTCTCGGTATAGTTGGTAAACCCAGCCTCTGCAAGTTTTTCCTCGAACCACTCCAGAGCTTCCTGCGAACGATTGGCATAGAGCCAGTGCTGTTTCAAATCGCCGCGATGATCGTAAGTAGCGTGCAGTTCATGCACATACTCTGCGATGCCGACAGGATCGCTCTCTGTTTTCACAACGCGCGCAGCAAGCATTCCCTGTGCGTTGACCATATCCTGTTTTTGCAGCACAATGACCGAAGCACCTGCTTCAATCGCAGCCAGCGCAGCAGGAATACCGGTGGTACCAGCACCCACAACCACGACATCTGCGGTGTACTCCGCAGCAAACGAAGTAATTTCGCAGGCTTCCGCCTCAGAGGCTGCGAGTTCTTTTGCAGAAATACCAACAGCCGCGGCGATTTCAACGGCTTCTTCGTCTACATCTTTTTCTTCTGCAGGGGCGGCAACAACAACCGTCGTACCGGAAGCCTGGCTCATACAATCCGCGGCGGCCGTCTTAATTGCATCGCTGGTTACGGTAGCGCCCGATACGGTATCAACGCTGCAGGTCTGTGCAGCCTGGATCATTTCGGCCAGCTTTTCTGCTGCCGTATCTCCCAGCCCAGCGGTTTCACCCGAGGCATCAATCACCACATCGGTAATCCGGGTTTCGTCAAAGGTCATAGTGACGGTGACGGGGCCATTTTTTCCTGTGGCGCTTGCAGTATAAGTGCCCGGTGTAAAGGTCAATCCGGAAACCAGAGGTTCCGACTCAGCCGTCACAGCAGTTGAGCTGCAGCCGGATGCAGCACCCGCAGCCGCAATCCCAAGCGCACCAAGTGCAGCCTGCTTGATAAAATGTCTTCTGGATACAGTCTTTTTCATTTTCTTTGTCCTCCTCAAGGAAACCTTCATTCGATAACCTATTATCAAACAATTGGTATTGAAAGTGAAGAACAAAAATGCAATACTAGGTATAAGCGATCCTTATACCCAAACAACAGGAGGAATTTGTTTGAACTTTCGACAGCTCAAGTGCTTTTCTTTGTCCGCAGAACTGCATAGTTTCTCTCTGGCCTCAGAGCGGTTATACATCTCTCAATCCGCTGTTACACAACAGATTAAAACGCTGGAAAACGAAGTCGGATGCCAACTGTTCCATCGCAGCAACCGGGGAATCACCCTGACCGCGGAAGGCGAAAAACTTCTGAAAGCCGCAGATCATATTTTGCAAATTTGGGATAATGCGGTCCAACAGCTGAACACCCGTTGTTTGGACGAAAGCCTCTGCATAGGGTATCTCGGGCCCCCGCCAACGGATATGTTTGCCTGGCTTTCCAAACAGCTGCACAACCAAAACCCGAATCTCCATATCACTTATACCCGTTTTTCGCCTTCAGAAGTAGTAGAAGCAATCAGCTCAGGAAAAGCCGATTTAATCTTTGGCGAAAACCATTCTCTCTGGCAAAGGCACGGGATCCGTTTCGTGTCCCTGTATCAGGAGCGCCATTATCTGGTTCTATCGGCGGATCACCCGCTGGCGAATCGAGTTTCTCTTTCTCTGGCCGATATGAAAGGAGAAACTTTCGTACTTCCATCCCGACGCCCGTGGATTGACCACTTGAACCGGCTCTGTGAGATGCCCGGCGGCGAACAGTTGGAGAATTTTATTCCGGCATCTGATTTTCTCTCTTATGCACCGGACGTTCTGGCATACCGTGCAGTGGCTATTATACCAGAACGCATGTATCCTCAGTCGGATCAGGTAGTTGCCATCCCGTTGGCCCCTGACATTCCTTTTTACGCTGGTTTTTTGTGTCCACGCTTATCAACAGAACGGTCCGCACAGATCATTGACTATTGTAAAAATTTCATTCAAGAGCGAGAAGCTGCGGGTTCACCCCTGAATATCCATTCAGAAGAACCCGCCTTTGTTTCATAACAGGATTAGAATATGAAAAAGTATAAAATGGGGGAAGTTTCCAAAATGCTGAATATCCCGCCCGAGACCATCCGTTCCCTCGAGCGGATGGGCCTGCTCTCCCCGGGCAAAAAGGAGGGAAGCAACTACCGCTTCTACGATTTACAGGACATCAGCCAGATCCTGAACTACAAAAGATACCGTCAAATGGGCTTTTCCTCCGCAAAAAGCATTCGCATTTTGACGGAGGGCAGCCAGACCGAGCTGCTGCGGATGCTGGAAGAGAAAGGGCGGGAGGCCGTTCTTTTATCTGGCGGACACCTGCTGGAGCGCCTTTACCAACATAGGCTCCGAGGAGTGGGTTTTCTACCTCAAGCGCCGCCGGGAACAGGGCTTCCGGGTGCTGCAGATCAATATCCTGCCGCAGTGGGACGCCTGCGCCACGCCATACCACCATTATCCGCTGCCAAGGAGAGCTGTGACCCCAAGGGCATCCCCGTGGACGTAATCCCCATGGCCGACTACGGCGTCATGAACGGCAATAAGGTACCTGGCAGGAAGGCGGCAAGGGCATGATCATCGAGGGCCGTCTACCCTACCGCGATGTAAGCGTAGCGGATTACACACGGCAGTTCGCGTATTCCAGCGCAGACCTCGAACAGGCGCTGCATGCCGGGTCCGAGGCCAACTCCCCCAAGCGCCGCGGCATCGACTTTTATCACCACTACAAAGAAGCCTTTGGCTCCTGTGTGAAGTACTGACTGACCTTCAACGAAGTAGACGCCATGCTGCGCCACCCGGTCACCAGCGGCGGCCTCATTGAGGACCGCTTTACAGCAAAAGGCATCCCCTTTGAGCAGGCGATCTACCAGGCAATGCACCATCAGATGGTTGCAAGCGCGCTGGCAGCCATTGTGGCCTCATCTTTCATACACGCTCCCTTTTGCACAATTGGCAAAGCGAACTGGCCATTGACACTTCTTTGCCTTTCTTCCACGCCCTGGTCGTTGAGTCTGATTCCGTCTCAGATTACAGCAAAAACAAGATCGGAAATCCGTCTCACTTTTTTCTCGGGCCGTTTTTTATTTTCGCCTTCTGGTGCAAATCACAGAAAACGCACATGTTCATTTCCAGTCTTTTGGTCAAAAAGCCAAAAATCATCCCACACTGCTACTTTCGTCTTTACAATGCAAGAACAGTGTGTTAAAACTCATTATGTTATCACTGTATCACTTTAGAGTGACAAAGTGAAGGCAAGGCCCGCGCCGAGGGGGCGAGGCCGGAGATAAGGAGGATTTCATCATGAGAAAGTTGAAAAAGGCAGTTTCTTTGATCCTGACCGTGGCCATGACTCTGAGCTTTGCGGCCTGCGGTGGTTCGTCCAGCACCGTGGCTTCTTCGTCGGCAGCCAGCGCGTCGGCATCGGCCAGCGCTGCCGCAGACAGCGATATGTCCTATGTCCAGGATAAAGGCACCCTGGTGGTGGGCATGACCGATTTTGCCCCGATGGATTACCGGGACGAAAATGGCGAGTGGATCGGCTTTGATGCAGATATGGCCAAGGCTTTCGCAGAATACCTGGGTGTAGAGGCAGAGTTCTTGGAAATCAACTGGGACAATAAGCTGATGGAGCTGGACACCAAAGGGGTGGATGTAATCTGGAACGGTATGACCATCACCGACGAGGTAACCAATGGCGCTTCGGTGTCTGAGCCCTACTGCAACAACGGCCAGGTAGTGGTAGTACCTGCCGACAAGGCAGCCGACTACACGGACACCGAGAGCCTGTCGGGGCTGACCTTTGCTGTTGAAAACGGCTCGGCCGGCGCTGAACAGCTGGATGAGCTGGGCATTCCCTATGTAGCCAAGACCACCCAGGCCGACGCCCTGATGGAAGTAGCCTCGGGAGCTTCGGATGCCTGCGTCATCGATCTGCTGATGGCGGGCGCCATGATTGGCGAGGGCACCAGCTACCCCGACCTGACCTACACTGTTCAGCTGAACAGCGAGGAATACGGTGTGGCTTTCCGGAAGGGCTCTGACCTGACCGATGCATTCAACACCTTCTGGAAGGAAGCTTACGACGAAGGCACTGTTATGGAGACTGCCACCACCTACGGCGTCCAGGAGTCTGTCATCGAGAAGTAAAGAAAACATCTGCCTTTGAAACATTTGCCTCGGAACCGCATCCGCAGAGCTGGGGCAAATGTTTCTCTGTTGTATAAGCATCTGCAAAGAGAGGGAATCCGTTATGCTGCTGTCCGTCACCCTGACGTTGCTGGAGGGCTTGGGCACTACCTTGCAACTTTTTGCCCTGACCCTGCTGCTTGCGCTGCCTTTGGGTCTGGTGATCGCCCTGGGCGCCATGAGCCGCCTGACGCCGCTGCGCTGGTTTGTCAGCATGGTGGTGTGGGTGGTCCGCGGCACTCCCCTGATGATTCAGATTCTGATTATCTTCTATGGTCCCGGCCTGTTGTTTGACCTGCCCCTTCTGCCCCGGTTTGGGGCGGCGCTGCTCTCCTTTATCATCAACTACGCCTGCTACTTCTCCGAAATCTACCGCGGCGGCATCCAGTCCATCCCAAAAGGTCAGTATGAAGCCGGTGAGGTGCTGGGCATGACCCGGAGCCAGATCTTCTTTAAGGTCACGCTGATCCAGGTCATCAAGAGGATCGTCCCCCCTATGGGCAATGAATTCATCACCCTGGTCAAGGATACCGCCCTGGTGCGGGTCATCTCGGTATATGAAATCATCTGGATGGGGGAATCCTACATTAAAAAAGGAATGATTTGGCCTCTGTTCTATACAGCCGTGTTTTATCTGGTGGTCAACGGCATTTTGACGCTGCTGTTCCGTTGGGCCGAAAAGAAGTTGGATTATTTCCGCTGAGGAGGTGCGCGCTATGCCGGTTCTGGAAGTCAAGAACATTGAAAAACACTTCGGTGCCACTCATGTGCTGGAGGATATCAGTTTTAATTTGGAAAAAGGCCAGGCGCTGGCCATCATCGGCTCGTCGGGCAGCGGCAAAACCACCCTGCTGCGGTGTCTGAATTTCCTCGAGACCCCTGACCGGGGACAGATTTTGGTGAACGGGGAAACTCTCTTTGATGCGGCCGACCCCTCAACCCAGCGGGAGGCAGAAATCCGCCGCAAACGGCTTCATTTCGGGCTGGTGTTCCAGTCCTTCAACTTGTTCCCTCAGTACACCGCCTTGCAGAATGTAATGCTGGCAAAGCAGCTTTTGGCGCAGGAGCAGCCGGAGTACAAGGCCCGTAAGAAGGAGATCAACGCCGAAATCGAGGCCGAAGGCCGGGAATTGCTGCAACGAATGGGCCTTGCCGACCGTGCCAACCACTATCCTCACCAGCTTTCGGGCGGCCAACAGCAGCGCGTGGCCATCGCCCGGGCGCTGGCGCTCCACCCGGATATCCTCTGTTTTGACGAGCCCACCAGCGCCCTGGACCCCGAGCTGACCGGGGAGGTCCTGAAGGTCATCCGCTCCCTGGCCGAGCAGAAGACCACCATGATCATCGTCACACACGAGATGGCCTTTGCCCGGGACGTGGCCGACCAGATCATCTTCATGGATCAGGGAGTTATTGTGGAACAGGGCCCCGCCCGGGAGGTCATCGAGCGGCCCAAACAGGAGCGGACCCGGCAATTTCTGGCCCGCTATGCCCAGGAGCACTGAGAAACCAGGCCGTCAAAGGGCTGCTGCAAAACATAAGTCAAAACGGCTTTTGTTCCCTCCAGAAATTCGATCCTGCTTATCTCCGCCAAAAAATCCGTTTCCTTTCGGAAATGGATTTTTCTTTTATCCGATGATTTCTGCTGTTTCCTGGTCGGTATCATGTAACTCCGCTCAGAAAATCACTGTTATGCTGTCTTACAAAAATCAAAGAAGACTCTGACTCTCTTTGAACCGCTCCAGTAAAAGTAGACAATGAAAAAAGAAGGCCTCCTGTGGTAGAATAAAACTACTACAGGAGGTCTTTGCTATGCCCAGAAAATACAGCCACATTCAGGAACACGAGAAGGAAATAATAGAGCTTCGCAGCCAGGGAATG
>NZ_BQKV01000043.1 GCF_022180365.1 Faecalibacterium gallinarum | reverse complement strand
CATTCCCTGGCTGCGAAGCTCTATTATTTCCTTCTCGTGTTCCTGAATGTGGCTGTATTTTCTGGGCATAGCAAAGACCTCCTGTAGTAGTTTTATTCTACCACAGGAGGCCTTCTTTTTTCATTGTCTACTTTTACTGGAGCGGTTCAGGGGGAGTACGGTTCTTTACATTGATTTTCGTTTCCGCAAAGCGCAACCATTCGCAGCGCCGGGCAGGAAACGTAAAAAGGGGAGAATAAAGTTATGGCAAAAGAAATTGTGGCAATGATCCTTGCCGGCGGCCGTGGCTCGCGTCTCTACGCGCTGACACAGAAGACGGCAAAACCGGCGGTGTCCTTCGGCGGCAAATACCGCATCGTGGACTTCCCGCTGTCCAACTGCGTGAACTCCGGTATTGATACCGTGGGCATCGCAACCCAGTACCAGCCCCAGAAGCTGAACGAGTACATCGGCAACGGCCAGCCCTGGGACCTGGACCGCCTGTACGGCGGCGTCCACACCCTGCCCCCTTACGAGCAGGCCAAGGGTACCGACTGGTACAAGGGCACCGCCAACGCAATCTACCAGAACATCAGCTTCATCGACAGCTATGACCCCGAGTACGTCATCATCCTGTCGGGCGACCAGATCTGCAAGCAGGACTATGCAGACTTCCTCCGCTTCCACAAGGAGAAGGGCGCCGACTTCTCGGTGGCCGTCATGGAAGTCGATTGGAAAGAGGCTTCCCGCTTCGGCCTGATGGTCGCCGACGAGAACGACCGGATCACCGAGTTCCAGGAGAAGCCCCCTGTGCCCAAGTCCAACCTGGCTTCCATGGGCATTTACATCTTCAACTGGGATATCCTCAAGAAGTACCTGGAGGAGGACGAGGCTGACCCCAACTCCAAGAACGACTTCGGCATGAACATCATCCCCGCTCTGCTGCGGGATGGCCGCAAGATGTACGCCTACCGCTTCGCGGGCTACTGGCGGGACGTCGGCACCATCGACAGCCTGTGGGAAGCCAACATGGAGGTCCTGGACCCCGAGAACTCCGGCATTGACATCTTCGACGAGAAGTGGAAGATTTACAGCCGCAACCCCGTCCTGCCTGCCCAGAAGATCGGCCCCCGTGCGGTGGTGGAGAACTCTCTGGTCACCGAGGGCTGCAAGATCTACGGCATCGTCAAGCACTCTGTCCTGAGCGCCGGCGTCGTCGTGGAAGAGGGCGCCACCGTTGAGGACGCCGTCCTGATGGATGGCGCCGTGGTCAAGGCCGGCGCTGTGGTCAAGCGCTGCATCCTGGCGGAGAACGTCGTGGTAGGCGCAGGGGCTGTCGTCGGCGGCGAGGGCAGCATCGCCCATGTGGGCACCGGCCTCACCATCGGCGCGGGCGCCACCGTCAAAGAGGGCGCCAAAGTATTTGAATCCGTCAAGGAGGGTGAGGAAGTATGCTGAGCCAGAACAACAATGCGTTGGGTATTATTTTCCCCAACAGCTATGATAACACCGTACCCGAGCTGGTGACCGAGCGCGCCATGGCCTCGATCCCCTTCGCGGGCCGCTACCGCATGGTGGACTTTGTCCTGTCCAGCATGGCCAACTGCGGCATCTCCAACGTGTCCATCGTGGTGCGCAAGAACTACCACTCTCTGATGGATCACCTGGGCACCGGCCGCGCCTGGGATATGGCCCGCCGGATCGGCGGCCTGAACATCGTGCCTCCCTTCGCTGAGAAGGGCGTCCGGATCTACTCCGGCCGGGTCGAGGCTCTGGCCTCCATCCTGGGCTTCCTGGAGCACCAGAAGGAGCGCTACGTGGTGATGAGCGATGCCAACATCGCCATCAACTACGACTTCAACGCCCTGCTGGCTGAGCACCAGGCCAGCGGCGCCGATGTCACCGTGGCTTACCAGAAGACCGAGATCCCCGAGGGCCGCAAGAATGACAACTACACCCTCACCGTGGATGAGAACGGCCGCGTCACCGAGCTGCTGCTCAACGACTACCGCCCCGGCGTCCAGAACCTGGACCTGAACATCTACGTGCTGGAGCGCGAGACCCTGATCAAGCTGGTCAAGGACGCCACCGCCCGCGGCCTGATCTACTTCGAGCGGGATATCCTGGCCCACAACGTCAACATCCTGAACGTCCACGCCGTGGAGTACACCGGCTATGTGGCCCATGTCTGCGACATGAAGAGCTACTTCGACGAGAACATGAAGCTGATCCACGAGAAGAACCTGGACGCTCTGTTCCCCAAGTCCAGCCCCATCTACACCAAGATCCGCGACGACAACCCCACCCGCTACGTGGCCGGTTCCACGGTCACCAGCTCCATCCTGGCCGACGGCTGCACCATCGAGGGCACCGTCCAGAACTGCGTGCTGTTCCGCGGTGTTAAGGTCAAGAAGGGCGCAGTGGTCAAGAACTGCGTGCTGATGCAGGATACGGTTGTGGAGCCCGGCGCAGAGCTGTCCTGCGTCGTCACCGACAAGAACGTCAAGATTACCGCCGGCAAGAAGCTCTCGGGCACCGAAAGCTTCCCGGTTTACGTCCAGAAGAACCACACCGTCTGATCCCAGCTGACAAGCAGGGGCGGCTCCCTCCCCGGTAGCCCCTCTCAGAGGGGGGCGGGGGCCCTGCGCCTCCGCCCCCTGTCTTTTAATCAATCGGCCTGCCCCGCGCGGGCCGGGGGAGGCAACACCATCCAGAAGGAGGAGTATTGTTTATGAGAATCCTGTATGCGGCTTCCGAAGCCACTCCCTTTGCGAAATCCGGCGGCCTGGCCGACGTGGCGGGCTCTCTGCCCAAGGCTCTGGTCCGGGACGGCGTGGACGCCCGGGTCATTATGCCCCTGTACGGCGACATCCAGATCCGCGACCAGCTGACCTACGTCACCAACTATTCCGTCCCCGTGGGCTGGCGCAGCCAGTACTGCGGCCTGTTCACCGCCCAGTACAACGGCGTGACCTACTACTTCCTGGACAACGAGTATTACTTCCGCCGCAAGGGCCTGTACGGCTTCTACGACGACGGCGAGCGGTTCGCCTTCTTCTCCCGCGCGGTGCTGGAGACTCTGTTCTACATTGACTTCACCCCCGACATCATCAACTGCAACGACTGGCAGACCGCTCTGGTGCCGGTGTACCTGAACCTCTATTACCGGCACCTGGACAAGTTCAACCGGATCAAGACCATCTTCACCATCCACAACATCGCCTACCAGGGCAAGTACGGCACCGACATCCTGGAGGATACCTGCGGCATCGGCCGCCGGGATCAGCACATCCTGGAGTACGACGGCTGCGCCAACTTCATGAAGGGCGCTATCGAGACCGCCGACAAGATCACCACCGTCAGCCCCACCTACGCCCAGGAGATCCTGGACCCCTGGTTCAGCTACGGCCTGGATGCCCTGCTGCGGGAAAAGCAGTATAAGCTCTGCGGCATCCTGAACGGCATCGACATGGACGCCAACAACCCCGCCACCGACCGGAACATCCCCTACAATTACAGCGTGGCCAACTTCCGCGAGGGCAAGGCCGCCTGCAAGGCCGCTCTGCAGGACCGGTTCGGCCTGCACAAGGACGGCAGCCCCGTCTTCGGCATGGTGAGCCGCCTGGTGGGAATGAAGGGCTTCGACCTGGTCCAGAGCGTGGCCGACGGCCTGGTGGAGCTGGGCATCGAGCTGGTCATCCTGGGCACCGGCGAAATGCAGTACGAGGCCTTCTTCTCTGACCTGGCCGCCCGTCACCCGGGCCGGGTGGGTACCTGGATCGGCTTCGACGGCGCTCTGGCCCAGCAGATCTATGCCGGCGCCGACGTTTTCGTGATGCCCTCCAAGAGCGAGCCCTGCGGCCTGGCCCAGATGGTGGCCTGCCGGTACGGCACGCCTCCCATCATCCGCGAGACCGGCGGCCTGCGGGACTCCATCAAGGACTCCTCCAAGGGCCAGGGCAACGGCTTCACCTTCGCAGGGTACAGCGCACACGAGCTGTACGACGCCTGCTGCCGCGCCAACGCCGCTTACTACAACAAGGAGAACTGGGAGAAGCTGGTGGAGTACGCCATGAACTGCGACTTCAGCTGGAGCGTCTCGGCCAAGAGCTACGAGGGTCTGTACAACGAGACCGCCAACCTCTGGTAAGCTGACTTCGATTATCCCCGTTAAAATTTGAATCTGCCGTCCGGCTCTTTGTGAGCCGGGCGGCTTTTTGGTTTTTAAGGGGCAGGGAACGGGCTTTTTGTCGGGATTTTGTCGAGGCTTTTGTGCAGATAGCGGGATGCGCCGAAAAAAACTTAAAAAATTTTGGGAGTTCAGCAAGGGTTTCCATTGAATGGCGGGCCCGTTTGGTTTATACTAGCGATACAGGCGTTGGCCCGGGATCGCCCGGGCGGGTGGAAAGGAGGCGCTGGCTGTGAAGGAGATTTACCAGGCACTGGAAGATCTGGTCTGGCTGGCGCAGCTGGGCCTGAGCATGATGATGCCCCTGCTGCTCTGCCTGGGCGGCTGCTGGTGGGCGGTGTCCCACTGGGGGTGGCCGGGCTGGCTGTATCTGCCGGCGGTACTGCTGGGGCTGTCCAGCGGGGCCCAGACCTTCGCCGCCTTTTCCCGGCGGATGATCCGCCGCGCCCGCAAAAAAACGCCCCAATCCCGGGTGGGCTTCAATGACCACCAGTAAACGGAGGCTTTTTCCATGAATCTGCAACCCGAAGCGAAAAAAGAACTGCTGCGCATCGCCGGAGGCACCGCGATCTGTACCGCGGCCATGTGGGTGCTCTTCGCGGCGCTCCATGTGGCGGGGCTGGCCCCCTTTGACTACACGGTCATCCTGGGCGGCATCGTGGGCAGCGCCGTGGCCGTGGGCAACTTTTACGGCATCTGCGTCATGGTCCAGAAGGTGCTGGACGAGCCCGATGAGGGCCGCCGCAAGGTGCAGCTGAAACTCTCGTACAATGTTCGGATGCTGGTGCAGGGGCTCTGGGTGGTCATCGCCATCGCGGCCCCCTGCTTCCAGGCCCTGGCGGGCGCAGCGCCCCTGCTGTTCCCCCGGGTGACCATCTATTACCTGCAAATAACGGGCAAATACAAACCGGCCACGCCCCACACTGAAGAGGTCAGCGTGGAGGAGGAGCCCCCCGCCGCTGCCGGCGCCGGGGAGCCCGCCGCACCGGCCGGCGCACCCCGGGATGAAGGAGGTGAAAACGAAGCATGGAACTGAACGGCGCAAAAATCCTGTTCACCATCCACACCGACATCCCGATTTTGGGGGATCTCAAGATCACCCAGACGTTGGTGGTTACCTGGATTGTGATGGCGCTTTTGTCCGGGCTGGCCTTCTGGCTGGGACGCAACCTCCAGCTGGAGAATATCTCCAAGCGGCAGGCTGCCGCCGAGTTTATCGTCCTGCGGCTGGACCAGTTTGTCCGGGAGAACATGGGCCCCAAGTTCGACCAGTATATCCCCCTGGTGGGGTCCATCTTCGCCCTGAGCGTCTTCTGCAACCTGATCAGCGTCATTGGTTTTTGGAGCCCCACGGCCGACCTCAACACCGAGCTGGCCTGGGCGGTGGTGGTTTTTATCCTCATCACCTACCACAAACTGAAAGCCAGCGGCCTGAAAAACTACCTGAAAGGTTATCTCGACCCCATCTTCCTGATGGCGCCCATCAACGTCATCTCGGAGCTGGCCACCCCCGTCAGCATGGCCTGCCGTCACTTCGGCAACATCCTGTCCGGCACCGTTATTTCGTCTCTGCTGTACTGGTGTTTGGCCAGTCTGAGCCATGTGGTGTTCGGCTGGCTGCCCGGCGTGCTGGGCCAGATCCAGCTGTTCCAGATCGGTCTGCCGGCCCTCACCGGCCTGTATTTCGACTGGTTCGGCGGATGCATCCAGGCATTTATCTTCTGTACCCTGACCACCATCTTTATCAAGCAGGCTGCCGGGGAGGACTAACCCCGTCCGGCGTTCTGCAAACCAACAACAAATTTTAGGAGGACAACCATTATGACTGACTTTCAATTCCTGGCCCGTGGTATCGCTCTGGCTGGCTGCGGCATCGGCGCAGGCTGCGCTCTGATCGCCGGTATCGGCCCTGGCATCGGCGAAGGCAACGCCGCCGCCGCCGCAGTTGAGGCCGTCAGCCGTCAGCCCGAGAGCAAGGGCGACGTCACCAGCACCCTGATCCTGGGCGTCGCTCTGGCCGAGACCACCGGTATTTACGGCTTCGTCACCGGTCTGCTGCTCATCTTCCTGGCACCCGGTATGTTCATGAACTATCTGCAGTAAGCGCCCCAGAGCGAACAAGGCCCTTCGGGGCCGGAACAAAGGAGGGAGACGCATATGCAGATTTATCAGGCACTGATCACCCTGGACGGCTGGACCTTTTTAGCCCAGATCTGCAACCTGTTCATTCAGCTGATGCTCTTTAAAAAGCTGCTGTTGAACCCGGTGCACAAGATCCTGGCCGAGCGCAAGGCCAAAGCCGACAGCGAGATCGCCAACGCCGAACAGCTCCGGGCCGAGGCCGCCGCCATGAAGGCCGAGTACGAGCAGGATATGGCCGCCGCCCGGGAGCGGGCCAACCAGATCGTGGCTACGGCCCAAAAGACCGCCACCGCCCGCACCGAAGAGATGCTGGGCGAGACCCGCGCCCAGATCGCGGCCATGAAGCAGAAGGCCGAGGCGGACATCGCCCAGGAGAAGAAGAAGGCCGTCAATGAGATCAAGGACGAGATCGGCGGCATGGCCATGGAGATCGCCACCAAGGTGGTGGAGCGGGAGATCAAGGAAGCTGACCACAAGGCCCTGATCGACGAATTTATTCAGAACGTGGGTGAGGCATCATGACCGAGACCGCGAGACTCTACGGCGGCAGCCTGTTCCAGCTGGCTGCCGAGGAAGGCCAGGACACCCAGATTCTGGCCGAGCTGGATACGGTGGCCGCCCTGTTCAAGGGCAGCCCTGAATATCTGCGGCTGTTGAGCACCCCCAGCCTGCCCAAAAAGGAGCGCACCGGCCTGCTGGACGAGGCGCTGCGGGGGCAGGTGCATCCCTATCTGCTGAACTTCTTTAAGCTGCTCTGCGACGAGGGGCTGCTGGGGGAGCTGGGGGGCTGCGCCCGGGCCTACCGGGTGGCGTACAACAAAGCCCATGGAATCCTGGAAGCCACGGCGGTGGCGGCGGTGGCCCTGACCGCCCAGCAGACCCAGAAACTCCACGACCGGCTGGAGCAGATCACCGGCAAACAGGTGGATCTGCAAGTCAAGGTTGACCCGGCCGTGCTGGGCGGCATCCGCCTGGATATGGACGGCGTGCAGCTGGACGGCACCGTGAAGAACCGTCTGGCGGCCCTGCGCCGGAACATCGCCTCGGTAACCCTGTGAGCCGGGTGCGGCAGACAAAACTTCCACCCGAAAAAAGAAAGAATTGAGTGGTGAAGACAAAAAGATGCAACTGAAACCAGAGCAAATCTCTAAAATCATCCGCGCCCAGATCAAACACTACGAGACGGTGATCGAGCAGAGCGAGACCGGCACCGTTATCATGGTGGGCGACGGCATCGCCCGCGCCAGCGGTCTGGACGCCTGCATGGCCGGCGAGCTGCTCCAGTTCGAGAACGGCGAGTACGGCATGGCCCAGAACCTGGAGGAGAACACCGTCTCCATCGTTCTGCTGGGCTCGGACGTCGGCATCAAAGAGGGCGGCGTGGTCAAACGCACCGGCCGGGTTGTCTCGGTGCCGGTGGGCGAGGGGATGATTGGCCGCGTGGTCAACGCCCTGGGCCAGCCCATTGACGGCGCAGGCCCCATCGAAACGACTGAGTACCGGCCCATCGAGAGCCCGGCCCCCGGCATCATCGACCGCCAGCCGGTCAAACAGCCCCTCCAGACCGGCATCAAGGCCATCGACTCCATGATCCCCATCGGCCGCGGCCAGCGCGAGCTGATCATCGGCGACCGCCAGACCGGTAAAACCGTGATCGCCACCGATACCATCATCAACCAGAAGGGCAAGGACGTCATCTGCATTTACGTCGCCATCGGCCAGAAGCGTTCGACTGTGGCAAACCTGGTCCAGGCCCTGGCTGAGGCCGGCGCCATGGAGTACACCATCGTAGTTTCGGCTACCGCCTCCGAGCTGGCGCCGTTGCAGTATATCGCCCCCTATTCCGGCTGCGCCATGGGCGAGTACTTCATGAACAAGGGCAAGCACGTCCTGATTATTTACGACGACCTGTCCAAGCACGCGGTGGCCTACCGTGCCCTGTCCCTGCTGATCCGCCGCCCCCCGGGACGCGAAGCCTACCCCGGCGACGTGTTCTACCTCCACTCCCGTTTGCTGGAGCGGGCGGCCAAGCTCTCGGACGAAAAGGGCGGCGGCAGCCTGACGGCTCTGCCCATCATCGAGACCCAGGCGGGCGATGTCTCGGCCTACATCCCCACCAACGTCATTTCCATCACCGACGGCCAGATCTTCCTGGAAACCGAGCTCTTCCACTCGGGCGTCATGCCGGCAGTCAACCCCGGCATCTCGGTCTCCCGTGTCGGCGGCAACGCCCAGATCAAGGCCATGAAGAAGGTGGCCGGCACTCTGAAGCTGATCTACTCCCAGTACCGGGAGCTGCAATCTTTCGCACAGTTCGGCTCCGATCTGGACGCCGACACCAAGGCACGTCTTGCCCAGGGCGAGCGGATCGTGGCCGTGCTGAAGCAGGGCCGCAGCGCCCCCGTTCCGGTGGAAAAGCAGGTGGCCATCCTCTATGCCACCATCCACGACTACCTGATCGACGTGGCCGTCAAGGACATCCCCGAGTACGAGCGGGGCCTCTATGAGTTCGTGGACACCGACGCCGAGGCCGCCGAGGTCATGGGCGCCATCCGGGCCACCGGCGATTTGAAGGCCGACACCGAGGAGAAACTCAAGGCCGCCCTGACCCGCTATACCCAGGATTTTGTTCACACCCATTAACAGGAGGGAGGTTTGAGCATGGCAGGCTCGATGAAAGACATCAAGCTGCGCATTAAAAGCGTAGAGAGTACCATGCAGATCACCAAGGCGATGGAGCTGGTGGCCTCCTCCAAGATGCGCCGCGCCAAAGAGCGGGTCGAGCGCAGCCGCCCCTATTTCGAGGTGCTGCACAAAGCCCTGACCGACATTGCGGCGGCGGATATCGAACTGCGCAGCCCCTACCTGAAACAGCGGCCGGTGCAGCGCACCCTTTTGGTTGTCATCGCGGGCGACCGCGGCCTGGCGGGCGGCTACAACGCCAACGTCCTCCGGCTGGCCGAGGCACAGCCCGGGGAGGTGACGGTGCTGCCCATCGGCAAACGGGCCGTGGAGCACTTCGTCCGGCGGGGGGCAAAGCTCCTCACCGACGAGTATGTCCAGGCCGCCGATGTGACGGTGGGCGACTGCTTCCAGATGTCCCGGGCGGTGGCCTCCGGCTTTCTGCGGGGGGAGTTCGACGCGGTGAAGGTCTGCTACACCCGGTTTGCGTCCATGCTGACCCAGACCGCCGAGGCGCTGGACGTGCTGCCCCTGGTGCTGCCCCAGCCCGAGGGCCAGCAGCCCCAGCGCAGCTTGATCCAGTACGAGCCCAACTGCGAGGACGTGTTCAACGCGGTGATCCCGGAGTATATCGCCGGCATCATTTACAGCGCCCTGTGCGAGAGCCTGGCCAGCGAGCTGGCCGCCCGCCGCACCGCCATGGACGCCGCCAGCAAGAACGCAGCCGAGATGATTGAGAATCTGAATCTCTACTACAACCGCGCCCGTCAGGCCGCCATCACCCAGGAAATCACCGAGATCGTGGGCGGCGCCGAGCACTGAGGGCCGGCAAAAACAAACGCGAAAAAAGCCTAACAAGCATAAACGTAAGGAGTGTAGCCTATGTCCGAGAAAAACATCGGCAGGGTGATCCAGGTTGTCGGCCCGGTGCTCGACATTCAGTTTGCGGAGGGCCAGCTGCCCGAGCTGCTGAACGCCATCGAGATCGACAACCACGGCCAGAAGCTGGTGGTGGAAGTGGCTCAGCACACGGGCGACAACGTGGCCCGCTGCATCGCCATGAGCAGCACCGACGGCCTGGTCCGGGGGACCCCTGCCGTCGATACCGGCGCGCCCATCCGGGTGCCGGTGGGCGACCAGTGCCTGGGCCGGGTGTTCAACCTGCTGGGTGAGCCGGTGGACAATAAACCCGCCCCCACCCCCGAGGCCTACTGGCCCATCCACCGCCCCGCCCCCAGCTTTGAGGAGCAGGAATCCACCACCGAGATCCTGGAAACCGGCATCAAGGTCGTCGACCTGATCTGCCCCTACGCCAAGGGCGGCAAGATCGGCCTGTTCGGCGGCGCCGGTGTCGGCAAAACCGTTCTGATCCAGGAGCTGATCTACAACATCGCCACCGAGCACAACGGCTACTCGGTGTTCACCGGCGTCGGCGAGCGCACCCGTGAGGGCAACGACCTCTACGGCGAGATGACCGAGAGCGGCGTTATCAACAAGACGGCGCTGGTCTACGGCCAGATGAACGAGCCGCCGGGAGCCCGTATGCGGGTGGCCCTGTCCGGCCTGACCATGGCGGAATACTTCCGCGACGTGAAGAACCAGGACGTGCTGCTCTTCATCGACAACATCTTCCGTTTCACCCAGGCGGGCTCTGAGGTGTCGGCGCTGCTGGGCCGTATGCCCTCCGCCGTCGGCTACCAGCCCACCCTGGCCACCGAGATGGGCGCCCTCCAGGAGCGGATTACCTCCACCCACAAGGGCTCCATCACCTCGGTGCAGGCGGTTTACGTCCCGGCCGACGACCTGACCGACCCGGCCCCCGCCACCACCTTCACCCACCTGGACGCCACCACCGTTCTGAGCCGTGAGATCTCCTCCCAGGGCATCTACCCGGCCGTGGACCCCCTAGACTCCACCAGCCGCATCCTGAGCCCCGAGGTCGTGGGCCAGGAGCACTACGAGACGGCCCGCGCCGTCCAGCAGGTGCTCCAACGGTACAAGGAATTGCAGGACATCATCGCCATCATGGGTATGGACGAATTGAGCGAGGAGGACAAGCTGACTGTCAGCCGCGCCCGTAAGATCCAGCGCTTCCTCTCCCAGAGCTTCCACGTGGCGGAGCAGTTCACCGGTATGCCCGGCCAGTACGTCCCCCTGAAGGAGACCATCCGGGGCTTCAAGATGATTCTGAACGGCGAGTGCGACGCCCTGCCCGAGAGCGCCTTCCTGTTCGCGGGCACCATCGACGACGTATTCGCCAAGGCGAAGAAGGGATAAACCATGACGACCTTTCATTTGCAGGTGGTCACCCCGGACGGCTGCATTTTTGACGGCCAGGCCGAGCGGGTGATCTGCCGCACCATCGCGGGGGACGTGTGCATCCTGGCCCGTCACTGCGACTACTGCACCGCCCTGGGCATGGGCGAGGCCCATCTGGTGGACGCCGAGGGCAACCGCCGCCGCGCCGCCTGCATGGGCGGGGTGCTCAGCGTCATGGACGGCGAGGCCCGTCTGGTGGCCACCACCTGGGAGTGGGCCGAACAGATCGACCAGGAGCGTGCCGAGGCCTCCAAACGGCGGGCCGAGGAGATCCTGCGCCAGAAGAACCTGGACCGCCACGAATACGAGATGGCCCAGGCCCGGCTCAAGCGGGCCCTGGTGCGCACCTCCATCCGCTGAGGGCCACCCCCAAACACAAAATAAAAAGCGCCCGGCCAATCCCAAAAGGGGAGAGGCCGGGCGCTTTTTGCGTCCGATGAAAAATTACAGGGTGTTGGCCCGCTGGATCAGGCTGCGGATGTGGTGGGCCAGCATTTCCAGGGCGGGGCCGTTCTCGCCGCCGTTGGGCACGATGACGTCGGCCTGGCGCTTGCTGGGCTCCACGAAAGCCTCGTGCATGGGCTTGACGGTGGTGCGGTACTGGAGGATGACGCTGTCCAAAGAGCGGCCCCGCTCTTTCACGTCCCGCAGGATCCGGCGGAGAATCCGCTCGTCGGCGTCGGTGTCCACATAGATCTTGTAGTCGAAGAGGGCGCAGAGGGCGGGCTCCACAAAGGGCAGAATCCCCTCCACGATCAGCACCGGCGCCGGCTCAATGTGGAGGGTGCGGTCGCTGCGGTTGTGGTCGGCGTAGTCGTAGATGGGGCAGTCGATGGCCTGGCCCGCCCGCAAGGCTTTCAGGTGTTCGATCAAAAGGTCGTTGTCGAAGGCGTCGGGGTGGTCGTAGTTCAGCTTGCACCGCTCCTCAAAGGGCAGGTCATCGTGCCGCTTGTAGTAGCTGTCGTGGGGGATCAGCCGGACCTCGTTCTCCCCGAACCGCTCTTTCAGCCGGAGGGCCAGGGTGGTCTTGCCGCTGCCCGAACCGCCTGCGATGCCGATAATCAGATGATTCATAACCTTGTTTCCTCCCTGGGCGGTGGCCGCCCTGCCGCGTGTGCCGGTCTGATGTTCTCCCTCTATGATAACACAAACCGCCCCGTTTTGACAGGGCAATGTAAAATCGGGCCCAGGAAAATGCAAAGAAAAGGCGAAGAATCAGCCGAGTTTCAGATCGCCCTCTTTGATCCAGCCCAGTTTCCGCTCGATCTCACAGAACGCCCAGCTCAAAAGGGCGGGCAGGATAAAGCAGAGCAGCACCAGCCCCGCCCAGTCCCAGGGGGTGATGGCGGCCTTGGCCCCCGAGGCAATATCGTTCAGCCAGCCGGTGTAGACGCCGATCTGGCCTACTAAACCGCAGGTGCCCATGCCGGAGGAGACAGCCGGGCCGTTCATCTCCAGATGGAACAGGCAGGTGGCCAGAGGCCCGGTGATGGCGCTGGCCAGGGTGGGGGCGATCCAGATCCGGGGGTTTTTGAGGATGTTGCTCATCTGGAGCATGCTGGTGCCGAGGCCCTGGCTCACAAGGCCCCCCACCCCGTTCTCTTTGTAGCTCATGACGGCGAAACCCACCATCTGGGCGCAGCAGCCTGCCACCGCCGCGCCGCCTGCAAGGCCGGTGAGGCCCAGGGCCGCGCAGATGGCCGCCGAGGAGATGGGCAAGGTCAGGGCCACCCCCACGATCACCGAGACGAGAATCCCCATCACCAGGGGATTCTGCTCGGTGGCCCACATAATCAGGGTGCCCACCTGGCTGGCGGCCCGGCCGATGGGGGCCGCGATCAGCATGGAGAGCCCCACCCCGGCGAAGATGGTCACCAAGGGGGTCACCAGAATGTCGATCCGGGTCTCCTTGCTGACGGCTTTGCCCAGCTCGGCGGCCACAATGGCGATGATCAGAACCGCCAGGGGCCCGCCCGCGCCGCCCAGGGCGTTGGCCGAGTAGCCCACCGTGATCAGGCTGAAGAGGACCAGGGGCGGGGTGTGGAGGGCCCAGCCGATGGCGCAGGCCATGGCCGGGCCGCTCATGGCCGAGGCATAGCCGCCGATCTCTTCCAGAAGGGGAAGGCCCGCCCGCTGGCCTAGAGTGGTGATGATGGTGCCGATCAGCAGACTGGCGAAGAGGCCCTGGGCCATGGCGCCCAGCGCCTCGATGCAGTACCGCTGGGGGGAGAGGATGATATCCTTGCGTTTCAAAAACGAGTTGAGTCGTTCCATAAAATTCTGCCTTTCTGTTGGGGGCCGCAGAGGGCGGCCGGGGGGTTAAAACGCATTTATAGTACCATACACCTGTCAAGACAGCAATGGACAAAACGCCGAATCTCGCCCCCGGCGGGGGGATTTTTCTGTCGGATGCAATTTTTTTCACGGGGGATCGTATTCTATAAAACACGGTTTGTACAGGGCGTTTTTGCCCCGTCCGCCGGCCAGGAAATGACTGCCAATCGCCGAAAGAAGATTGACGGGGCATGAAGGCTGGGTGTATACTGAATGTGTCTGAGAATGTGTCTGACAGGATCAGAACAAAATGTATGGAGGCGAAGTAAAGCGGAATGAAAGGCAAAAACCCCAACCCGTTCCACAAGAAGCGGAGAGAGCGCCGCTGCCTGGGCCAGGTATTGGCCGCAGCAGTTATGATATTGTGCCTGACGGTTGCAGGCACCACTACTTATACCGTCGCCCTGTCCCAGCCGGAGATCCTGGCTGTGGAGCCCGGGGCGGTCTGGCAGATCGAGAACGAGGCCCACGCCGAGGCTGAACCCCTGGCCGAGGTGGAAACGGCGGCCCCCGGGCAGAGCTCTGCCCCCGAGACGGTGGAACCCGAGGCTGCCCAGCCCCAAGCCGCTGACCAGGCGGCAGAGCCGGAGACGGCTCAGCCCGAGGTCCAGCAGGCCGCTCAGCCCGAGGTAGCTGCCCCGGAAGCGGCCCAGCCCGAGACGCCGGCCCCTGAGACCGCCCAGCCGGAGACCGCCGCCCCCGTAGCGGAGGATCAGGCCGCCCTGGCGGAGGAAAACACCCTGGCGGATCACCCCCAGGCTCTGACCCTGAGCCTTTTGGAGGAGGAAAACTCCCCCTGGAACACCGAGACCCCTGCCCTGAGCGCCGAGGACCCTCTGGCCTCCCGCTATGAGGAAGCCCAGGCCGGCACGCTGGAGGGGGCCCAGCCCCTGCTGCTGACCCCCGACCAGGTGAATGAGCTGCTGGCTTCCGACCGGGCTCTGGGCCTGAGCCAGGAGAATTTCCTGGACTGGCTGCTGGGCTCGGACCAGAGCTTTTTGCGGTGGCTCTTCGAGCTGATCTTCGGCAAGAAAGAGGAGTACTCCGGCTGGCGGACGGTGGACGGCAAGACCTATTACTATGACCCCAACACCCACCTGCCGGTGACCGGCATCCAGACCATCGACGGCAAGATCTATTACTTCGACGGCGAGGGCATCCAGCGGGATGTCACCTTCGGCATCGACGTGTCCAAGTATCAGCCCAATGTGGACTGGAACAAGGTCAAACAGGCGGGCGCAGAGTTCGCCATCATCCGGATCGGCTACCGCGGTTACAGCACCGGCGCTCTGGCGCTGGACCCCATGTTTGAGACCCATCTGGCCGGGGCCCAGGCTGCCGGCCTGCGGGTGGGCGTCTACATCTTCAGCCAGGCCATCAACGAGGACGAGGCCCGGGAGGAGGCTTTCGCCTGCGCCTACGTCCTCAACGGCCGCAAGCTGGACTACCCCGTCTATTTCGACAGTGAGTACGCAGTGCCCGGCGCCCACACCGGCCGGGCCGACAAGCTGACCAAGGCCGAGCGCACCGCCTGCGCCGTGGCCTTCTGCGAGGAGATCAAGAAGTGGGGCTACGAGCCCGGCGTCTATGCCTCCACCAGCTGGTACTCCACCCAGCTGGATTTCAACGCGCTGCGCAGCTACAACATCTGGAACGCCCACTACGGCATCCCCGGGCCCCGGATGGACTGCGCCCTCTGGCAGGGCACCTGTGAGGGCCGGATCAACGGCATCAACGGCAACGTGGACATCAACATCAGCTACATCGGTTAATTCGATACCGGAAAAGTGAGGGACGCGGGATGGATCGGATCGGACTCATTGCCTCGGATATGGACTTTACCCTGCTGGACGAGCACAGCCAGCTGCCCCCGGGGTTCGAGCAGATGGTGCTGGACCTGGAGGGGGAGGGGATTCTCTTTGCCGCTGCCAGCGGCCGGCCCCTCTATACTCTGGAGAAAATGTTCCCCACCCTGCACGACCACATGGCCTTTATCGCCGACAACGGCGGCGTCGTCCGCTGGAAGGACGAGACCATCTACGAATCCCGGATGCCGGTGGAGGAGTATCGGGCCATGGCCCGGTACTGCCACGAGGCCGGGGACGTGGGGGTGGTCTGCGGGATGGAGTGCGCCTATGTCGAGGAGCGTTACCAGCAGTACGACCGGGTGCTCCGGAAGTTCTACACCAATATCACCTATGTGGAAGATCTGACGGCCCTGGACGTGGCCGCCGACAAGTACACCATCTACCTGCCCCGGGACAACGCCCGGGCCGCCTACGATGACCAGTATGGGCCGGGCTTCGGCCAGCGGTTCTCGGTGGCGGTGGCGGGGGATTGCTGGGTGGATATCATGAACCAGGGGGTCAACAAGGGCTCCGCCCTGGAGCTGTTGGGCCGCCGCCGGGGCCTGAGCCCCGACGGGATCATGGCTTTCGGGGATACATACAACGACACCGAGATGCTCACCACCGCCCGCTATGGTTTCCTGATGTCCAACGGCAGCAAGGACCTGCGGGCCCGGGTGCCCTATCTGGCGCCGCCCCACTGGGACCACGGCGTCATGCAGGTGCTGGCCCAGGTGCTGCGCCAGGGGGGCCTGGTGACGCCCCGGGACTTCACCCCCGCCCACTGAACGGGAAGATAACTTAAACCCTTTTTCGAGAGCCGCCCACGCCGGGCGGCTCTCGTTTTCTGCCTGAGACTGTGCGCGGTATAAATACAGTTGACTTTTTGCGGCGGTCGTGGTAGGATAGGAGGCACAATTCCATACACGGCAAACGAAGTTCTTAGGAAAACGGCGAAAGCCTGCCGAAGGAGTAAAACTCTCAGGCGCCCGGCAGCGGGCAGGGACTAGGGGCGGATGTGGCTCTGGAGAAGCTCATTTCAGGAGTACCGAAGGTGCAAGGCGGGGGATAAACCCCGCTGAATCTCTCAGGTAAAAGGACAGAGTAGGGGAGTTTGTGCGGGGTTCCGGCGCAGTTGGCGCTCCGGGGCCCCCGCCCCATTTGTTTTGATTGATGGTTTGAGCTGGACCGTGCCGCAGGCGCGCCCGGCTCTTTTTTTGCGGTTTTCCGGCGGGGGCCGGGGGAGTTGGCGAAAACATCGACAAAACGAGGGAGAGGAATCAATCATGGGAGAGTATGTGAGCGCGGTGGTTGCCGCCGTCAACGACGTGCTGTGGAACAAACAGCTGCTTTTGTTGTTTTTGCTGCTGGGCACCGGCATCTATTTCACCATCCGCACCCGCTTTGTGCAGGTGCGCAAGTTTGGTGAAGGCTGGCGGCGGCTCTTCGGCAATTTTTCGCTCAATGGCGCCAAGGCCGGCAAGGAGGGCATGAGCTCCTTCCAGGCCCTGACCACCGCCATTGCGGCCCAGGTGGGCACCGGCAACATCACCGGCTGCGCCACCGCCCTCTATTCCGGCGGCCCCGGCGCCATCTTCTGGATGTGGGTGTCGGCCTTCTTCGGGATGGCCACCATCTACGGCGAGGCGGTGCTGGCCCAGAACTACAAGACCACCGACCCCGACGGCCACGTCACCGGCGGCCCCATCTACTACATCAAGGCGGCCTTCAAGGGCCGTCTGGGCAAGTTCCTGGCGGGCTTCTTCTCGGTGGCCATCATCCTGGCTTTGGGCTTTATGGGCAACATGGTCCAGTCCAACTCCATCGGCGAGGCCTTCTATAACGCCTTTGGCCTGCCTCGTCTGGCGGTGGGCATCGCGGTGGCCGCGGTGGCGGCCTTCATCTTCATCGGCGGCGTCAAGCGGCTGGCTTCCTTCACCGAAAAATTGGTGCCGGTGATGGCTCTGTTCTACATTGTGGGCGGCCTGGTGGTCCTCTGCATCAACCACGAGGCCCTGGCCGGGGCTTTCCGCTCCATCTTTGTGGGCGCCTTTAACCCCCAGGCCATCTTCGGCGGCGTTGCGGGTCTGGGCGTCAAGGAGGCCATGCGGTACGGCGTGGCCCGGGGCCTCTTCTCCAACGAGGCCGGCATGGGCTCCACCCCCCACGCCCACGCTCTGGCGAAAGTCGAAAAACCCCAGGATCAGGGCGTCATCGCCATGATGGGCGTCTTTATCGATACTTTTGTGGTGCTGACCATGACCGCCCTGGTCATCCTGAGCTCCGGCCTGCTCCAGCCCCTGGCCGAGGACGGCCTCACCGGCACGGCTCTGGCCCAGGCGGCCTTTAACCAGGCCTTCGGCAGCTTCGGCAACGCCTTCATCGCCATCTGCATGCTGTTCTTTGCGTTCTCCACCATCATCGGCTGGTATTTCTTCGGCGAGACCAACGTCAAGGCCCTCTTCGGCAAAAAGGCCGTCCTGCCTTATGCCGTGATTGCGGTGGGCTTCATCGTCATCGGCTCCTTCCAGAAGGTCAGCCTGGTGTGGGATATGTCCGATATGTTCAACGGCCTGATGGTCATTCCCAACCTGCTGGCGGTGCTGGCCCTCAGCGGCCAGGTGGCCCGTGCGGCCTGGCCCGGCAAAAAGGAGAAGGAAACCCAGAAAAAAGCCTGATCCCGCCCGCTGATCCCGCCTTTTTTGGCCCCGGTGCGGCATAACCTCGCTTCCCCGCGCATATTTTGTTCCAGAACATCCGGGCGGCCCAGGGCCGCAGATGCACGAGGTCAGGGGAGGCAGAGAAATGTTTGTGGTAACATTGAGCAAGTCAAGGCTGCGGCGGCTGGGCGTGGGCGCCATGTGCTGTGCGCTGGTGGTGTGCAGCGCCCTGCTGGGGCGGTACATCAGCAGCCGGACGGTGACGGCCAACGCGGGCCAGATCACCAAGATCGAGAGCGCCCAGGACATCCAGACCTGGTTCACAGGCTACGGGATGGAGGTGGATGGCGCTTCCATCACCGCCGATAAGGTCAAGATCCCCCGCAAGTGGGACGACAGCTTCTCGGCGTTCAACACGGTGGTGGGCCAGAGCGGAATGGATCTCACCAAGTACAAGGGAAAAACGGTGGAAAAATGGCTGGCTCTGCTGCCGGCCCAGAGCACCGGGGACGAGAGCTGCTACGGCGTGCTGCTGGTCTATAAGAAAAAGCCGGTGGGAGCCTATCTGCTCTCGAAACCCTCCGGGGTGGTCACCGGGCTGAAGGACGCCCAGCAGGCCATGGCCCAGCAGGCGGGCGAGGACGCCCAGCTGGTTTCGGGCGAGGACTACGGCGGCGACTGGGGCGAGCGCCATGATGCCGAGCTGGGCGCTGCCAGCCCCACCGAGGCCATGGCGGAAAACCAGGCCATGGACGCCCAGGTCCAGCAGACCTCCGGCGAGACGGACTACGCCGAAAGCGCGGTCCAGACCTCCGGGGAGCCGGGGTGCGCCGTCAGCGAGGTTCAGCAGACTTCCGGCGAGCCGGAGACCATGCTGCCCGCTCAGGACAGCCTGTATGTGGACCTGCCGCTGGACGCCGAGGGCTACCCGGTGGAATAAATCCCGATTGTGTATAAGAGCTCTGCGGGGCGCTGTGAAAAACAGCGCCCCTTTTTTGCGCCCCGGGGCTGAAAACCTGCACAATTTTGGGCCGGGGAAATATGGCAACCCTACAAAATTGGGGGAGTGGCGCGGGTTTTGGTTGCTATTTTGGCCGAAACACCGTATAATAGAGCCATCAGAACTGGAAACGTTTCCGGGAACGTTTCTGGTACACGCACACAAGAAGGAAGATTTCTTGAGGAGGTTGCAAACCATGAAAAAGAAGCTTTTGGCTCTGGGCCTGGCCGCCGGCATGATGCTGAGCGCGCTGACCGGCTGCGGCGGCAGCAACAGCACCGCACAGAGCACCGAGGGCGGCACCACCGAGACCGGTTCCGTCTATTATCTGAACTTTAAGCCCGAGCAGGATGCTCAGTGGCAGGAGCTGGCCGAGATCTACACCGAGGAGACCGGTGTGGAGGTCACCGTCCTGACCGCTGCTTCCGGCAACTACGAGACCACTCTGAAGTCTGAGATGGCCAAGACCGACGCGCCCACCCTGTTCCAGGTCAACGGCCCCGTGGGCCTGGCCGCCTGGAAGGACTACTGCTATGACCTGACCGGCAGCAAGGTGGCCGGTGAGCTGTCCAGCGACGAGTTCGCCCTGATGGATGGGGACAAGATGGCCGGCATCGGCTACGTCATCGAGACCTACGGCCTGATCTACAACAAGACTCTGCTGGAGAAGGCCGGCTACACCGCCGACGACATCAAGAACTTTGCCGATCTGAAGGCTGTGGCTGAGGACATCACCGCCCGCAAGGACGAGCTGGGCTTCTCCGCTTTCACCTCCGCCGGCATGGACGGTTCTTCCGACTGGCGTTTCAAGACCCACCTGGCCAACCTGCCCATCTACTATGAGTACAAGGCCGACGGCATCGACAACACCAGCGCCATCAAGGGCACCTATCTGGACAACTACCGCCAGATTTGGGACCTGTACATCAACAACGCCACCTGCGAGCCCACCCTGCTGTCCACCAAGACCGGTGACGACGCTGTGGCTGAGTTTGTGACCGGCCAGGCCGTCTTCTATCAGAACGGCACCTGGGCTTACAACGACGTGGCCGAGCTGGGCGACGAGAACATCGGCATGCTGCCCATCTACATCGGCGTCGAGGGCGAGGAGAACCAGGGTCTGTGCACCGGCACCGAGAACTACTGGTGCGTCAACGCCAAGGCTTCCGAGGCCGACATCCAGGCGACTCTGGACTTCATGTACTGGTGCGTCAGCAGCGAGACCGGCACCAAGGCCATGTGCGGCGGCGAGGGCGCGATGCCTTCCGGCCAGGCTGGCATGGGCTTTGTGATCCCCTTCAAGGGCAACCTGGAGTCCACCAATCCCCTGGTCAACATCGGCAACCAGTATGTGGCCGACGGCTATGAGTCCGTGTCCTGGAACTTCTCCACCATGCCCTCTGAGGAGTGGAAGAACGGTGTTGGTTCGGCTCTGACCACCTACGCAGCCGACCAGACCGACGCCAACTGGGACAAGGTTGTCACCGCTTTCGTGGACGGCTGGGCCACTGAGGCCGCCGCTGTCAACGGCTGAGCATTTCCCGACCAAACACGCTGACCGGGCAGCGGGCGGGCAGAGCGTCCGCCCGCTGCTTTTTGTCTTCTGCGCTCTCTAGGAAAGGAGCGGTCCTCTTGGAAAAAGCGATCAAACGGTATTTCCCCATCTTTGTGCTGCCCACCCTGCTGGCCTTTACCATCGGCTTCATTGTGCCCTTTATCATGGGCATCTGGCTGTCCTTCTGTGAGTTCACCACCGTCACCGACGCCACCTTTGTGGGAATCAGCAACTACATCAAGGCCTTCCAGGATACCATCTTCCGCCACGCTTTCTGGTACACCGCCCTCTTTGCGGTGGTGTCCCTGGTGGTCATCAACCTGTTTGCCTTTGCCATCGCCCTGGCCCTGACCCAGAAACTCCGGGGCACCAACATCTTCCGCACCGTGTTCTTTATGCCCAACCTGATCGGCGGCATCGTGCTGGGCTACATCTGGCAGCTGATCTTCAACGGCATCCTGGCGGCCTACTCCACCGCCCTCAACCTTAACGAGTGGTACGGCTTTGCGGGGTTGGTAATCCTGGTGGCCTGGCAGCAGATCGGCTACATGATGATCATCTACATCGCGGGCTTGCAGTCCATCCCTGGGGATGTGCTGGAGGCAGCGGTTATCGACGGCGCCAACGGCCCCCAGCGGCTGTTCCGGGTGACCATCCCCATGATGATGCCCTCCATCACCATCTGCACCTTCCTGTCCATCGTCAACGGCTTCAAGCTCTTTGACCAGAACCTCTCCCTCACCGCAGGCGAGCCCGCCAAGATGTCCGAGATGCTGGCCCTGAACATCTACAACACCTTCTACGGCCGCACCGGCTGGGAGGGCGTGGGCCAGGCCAAGGCCGTCATCTTCTTTATCATCGTGGTCTTTATCGGTCTGCTCCAGCTGCGGGCGACCCGCTCCAAGGAGGTGCAGCAGTAATGAAACAGAAACGACGCATGAGCGCACTGGGCACCGGGCTGTTCAGCTTTTTATCGGTGGTCTACATCCTGCCCATCGTGGTGGTGCTGCTCAATTCCTTTAAAAAGAAATCCTACATCAACCTCGAGCCCTTCAAGGCTCCCAACGAGACCACCTTTGCCGGGCTGGACAACTACACCGCCGCCATCGACCAGTATGGTTTCCTGAAAGCGGTGGGCTGGACCGTCTTTATCACGGTGGGCTCGGTGGCCGCCATCCTGATCTGCACCTCCATGTGCGCCTGGTACATCACCCGGGTGCAGAACCGGATCACCAAGGGCATCTATCTGCTCTGTGTCTTCTCCATGGTGGTGCCCTTCCAGATGGTCATGTTCACCCTCTCCCTGGTCACCGACCGGCTGGGCCTGGGCACCCCCTGGGGCCTGATCATCATCTATCTGGGCTTCGGCGCGGGGCTGGCGGTCTTTATGTTCTGCGGCTTCGTCAAGGCTATCCCGGTGGAAATCGAGGAGGCCGCCCTGATCGACGGCTGTTCTCCGGTGCGGATGTTCTTCAGTGTGGTGCTGCCCATCATGAAACCCACCTACATCTCGGTGGGCATCCTGGAAACCATGTGGATCTGGAACGACTTCTTGCTGCCCTATCTGACCTTGGACATCAAGAAGTACAAGACCATCTCCATCGTCATCCAGTACATGAAGGGTTCCTATGGCCGGGTGGATATGGGCGCCATTATGGCGGCGTTGATTATGGCCGTCATCCCGGTGGTCATCTTCTACCTGAGCTGCCAGAAATACATCATCAAGGGCGTGGCCGCCGGCGCCGTCAAGGGCTGAGCCCGGCTCCGCCCCGAAGGGGGCGAAACCTATGTCCATCACCATCAAAGATATCGCCCAGCTGTCCGGTTACAGCCTGGGCACGGTGTCGCGGGTGCTGAACGGACACCCGGACGTGAGCGCCGCCGCCCGGGAGCGGGTGATGGCGGTGGTCCAGGAACAGGGCTTTGAGCCCAACGCCAACGCCCGCCACCTCAAGATGCGGGCCCAGTCGGCGGTGGCCGTCCTGGTCAAGGGCTCCCGCAACCTGCTGTTTGCGGATATCCTGGAGCGGATCCAGTCCCTTTTGCAGGACAGCGGCGAGGAGGTCTATGTGGCCTACCTGGACGAGGACGCCGACGAGGTGCAGTACGCCGTCCAGCTGGAAAAACTCCGCCGGCCCAAAGGCTTTTTGTTCCTGGGTGGCGACCTGGAGTGTTTCCGCCGGGGGTTCGCCCAGGTGACGGCCCCCAGCGTCCTGCTGACCAACGATGCCCAGAGCCTGGGGTTTAAAAATCTATCCAGCTTTTCCACCGACGACGCAGCCGCGGCGGGGGAGGCAGTGGAATACCTCTGCCGCTGCGGCCACCGCCGGATCGGGGTGCTGGGCGGCAACCTGGCCAGCGAACAGATCAGCGTCAAGCGGCTGCAAGGCGTGCGGAGCGCCATGGCCCGGAACGGCCTGCCCTTCGACCCCGCCCGCCACTATGTGCCCTGCCGGTACTCCATGGCCGAGGGCTACGCCGCCGCCCGGAAACTGCTGGCCCGGGAGCCGGAACTCACCGCCGTCTTTGCCCTGGGCGACGTCATCGCCATGGGGGCCATGCGGGCCTTCTGCGATCTGGGCCGGCGGGTGCCCGAGGAGATCTCCCTGGTGGGCTACGACGGGATCGAGGTGGGGAACTTCGCGGTGCCCCGGCTGACCACCATCCGGCAGGATACCGCCCTGCTGGCCGAAGAAGGGGTGCGGACCCTTCTGGCGGCCATCCATTACAAGACGCCGCCGGTCTATCGGACCATTGGCTTTGAACTGCTGGAGCGGGAGAGCGTCCGCCCGGCGGGACTCTGAACAGAAACAAGAGAAAGGTTGAGTGAATCATGAATCGAACTTCGGGCGTACTGATGCCCATTACCGCGCTGCCCTCCCCCTGGGGTGTGGGCACCCTGGGAGACGCCGCCCGGGCATTTTTGGATTTCCTGGTGGCGGGGGGCCAGACCTACTGGCAGATCCTGCCCATCGGCCCCACCAGCTACGGCGACAGCCCCTATCAGGCGTTTTCCTCCTACGCAGGCAACCCCTACTTTATCGACCTGGACGATCTGTGCCGGGCGGGGCTTTTGAAACCGGAGGAATACCAGAACCTGGATTGGGGAACCCCCGGCCGGGTGGATTACGGCCGGCTGTATGAGCTGCGGTTCCCGGTGCTTCGCCGGGCGGTGGAACGGCTTTGGGCCGGCGAGGGCCCGGCGGTGGCGGAATTCTGCAAAAAAGAATCCGCCTGGCTGGAAGATTACGCCCTCTTCATGGCGCTGAAAAAGAAGTTCGGGGGCGCCCCCTGGTCGGCCTGGCCCGACGACGCTCTGCGCAAGCGCCAGCCCGCCGCCCTGGCTGCGGCCCGGGAGGAACTGGCGGAGGAAGTCCGGTTCTGGCAGGGGGTGCAGTACCTCTTCTTTGTCCAGTGGGACGCCTTTAAGGCGCTGGCAGGGGAGAAGGGGATCCAGATCATCGGCGATCTGCCCATCTACACCGCCGGGGACAGCGCCGACGTCTGGGCCCACCCCGACCAGTTCCAGATGGACGAGGAGTTCCGCCCCACCCGGGTGGCGGGCTGCCCCCCCGATGGGTTCTCGGCCGACGGCCAGCTCTGGGGCAACCCCCTGTTCAACTGGGAGAAGATGAAGGCCGAGGGCTACCGCTGGTGGATGGACCGGATCGCCTTCCAGTTCCGGTTCTACGACGTGCTGCGGATCGACCATTTCCGCGGGTTCGATTCTTACTACTCCATCCCCGCCGGGGCCAAGAACGCCCAGAACGGCCGGTGGGAGCCGGGCCCGGGCATCGAGTTCTTCCGCCAGATGGAAAAGACCCTGGGCAAACGGGAGATCATCGCCGAGGACCTGGGTTTCCTGACCCCGTCGGTTCATCAGCTGCTGGCCGACACCGGGTACCCCGGCATGAAGCTGTTGGAGTTCGCCTTTGACAGCCGGGACGGCGGCGGCCGGCTCTACCAGCCCCACAATTATCCCACCCACTGCATCGCCTATGTGGGCACCCACGACAACGACACCGCCCTGGGCTGGATGAAGACCGCCGAGCCCGCGGACGTGGCTATGGCCCAGGAATATCTCCACCTGGACCCCGTGGAAGGGGAGAACTGGGGGATGATGCGGGCCATCTGGTCCAGCACCGCCGGCTGCACCATCGTCCAGATGCAGGATCTGCTGGGTCTCGGGTCCGAGAGCCGGATGAACACCCCCTCCACCCTGGGGGGCAACTGGGCCTGGCGGGCCGAACCCGGCTTCGATAGCCCCGCCCTGGCCAAAAAGCTCCACCGCCAGATGGAGCTGTACGAGCGCCTGGCCGTACACGCTGAATAAAATAAAAAAGTTTTGACGCCAAAACCCGCCCCGAAACCTATGGTTTTTGGGGCGGGTTTTGGCTTTTTGGGGCAGGAGGATGGATTTTTTGCCCCATTTTTGGCAAAAGGTAGGAGAACGGATACAAGATTATGTGGAATCATAACAAAATTCTGGGGTAAAAATCGGCAAAATGGAACGGTGCAAAAATGGCAGGATGGGTTTATAATAATTATATCAAACTCTATGCGTCGTCGTGGGTGCGCGGCGCTTTGAGCGGCAGGCCAAGCCCGCCAATTCTTTGATTAAGTAAGGAGATAATGAAGATGAAGGAATTTCAGTATACGATTAAGGACGCCTGTGGCATTCACGCTCGTCCGGCCGGCCTGCTGGTCAAGGTAGTCAAGGGCTTTGCAAGCACTGCAACCCTCGAGAAGGCAGGCAAGACCTGCGATATGCGCAAGCTGATGGCGCTGATGGGCATGGGCATCAAGCAGGGCGACACCATCACCGTCAAGGTGGAGGGCGACGACGAAGCAGAGGCTGCTGCCGCAATCGAGAAGTTCCTGACCGAGAACGTCTGATACACAGTTGCTTGAGCCCTCGCGGCATGCTGCGGGGGCTCTTTTTAAATCCCGGGCGTCCGGGATGATTGGATTAGGATGAAGGAGAGGTTGTTATGCAGGTAGGAACCGGCAAAAGTATTCTGAATGGCATCGCCATCGGAAAAATCAAGGTCTATAAGAAGAAGGACACCACCATTTCCACCGCAGAAGTCGAAGATACCGCCGCGGAGATCGCCCGGTTTGAGGAGGCCCAGGCCAAGGCCATCGAGCAGCAGACCGCTCTGTACGAGAAGGCGCTGGACGAGGCCGGCGAGGAGATCGCCGAGGTGTTCAACATCCACGCCATGATGCTGGAGGACGACGACTTCGTCGACGCCATCAAGGAGATCATCAACGGCCAGAAGATGTGCGCCGAGTACGCCGTCAAGACCGCCGGCAACAACCAGGCCGCCGTCTTTGCGGCCATGGATGACCCCTATCTCCAGGCCCGGAGCGCCGATGTCCTGGATATTTCCCAGGCCATGCTGGACATCCTCCAGGGCACCGACACCGGCAGTGTCCAGGGCGGCGAGCCCAGCATCCTGGTGGCCGAGGATCTGGCCCCCTCTGAGACCGTCCGTCTGGACAAGAGCCTGCTGCTGGGCTTCATCACCCGGGAGGGCAGCTCCAACAGCCACACCGCCATTCTGGCCCGGAGCATGAACATCCCCGCACTGATCCAGTGCAAGGATATCTCGGACGAGTGGGACGGCAAGATGGCGGTCATCGACGGCTACAACGCCTGCGTCTACGTGGAGCCCACCCCCGACCTGCTCAAGAGCCTCCAGAAGCGCCAGCAGGAGGACCGCAAGAAGCAGGCCCTTCTCCAGGAGCTGAAGGGTAAGACCAACACCACCCTGGACGGCAAGACCATTAACGTCTACGCCAACATCGGCGGCATCGGCGACGTGGGCGCCGTCCAGCAGAACGACGCCGGCGGCGTGGGCCTGTTCCGCTCCGAGTTCGTCTACCTGAACAGCAAGGATTATCCCTCGGAGGATTACCAGTTCGAGGCCTACAAGCAGGTCATCGAGACTCTGGCCCCAAGAAGGTCATCATCCGCACCTGCGACATCGGCGCCGACAAGACCGTCGATTACATGAAGCTGGACAAGGAGGAGAACCCCGCCCTGGGCTACCGCGCCATCCGGATCTGCCTGACCCGGAAGGATTTCTTCAAGACCCAGCTGCGGGCCATCCTGCGGGCGGCCGCCTACGGCAACGTGAGCGTCATGTTCCCCATGATCATCAGCCTGCGGGAGCTGCGGGACGCCAAGGCCACCCTGGAAGAGTGCCGCAAGGAGCTGATCGCTGAGGGCAAGAAGGTGGGCGAGATCGAGATTGGCACCATGATCGAGACCCCCGCCGCCGTCATGATCGCCGACGATCTGGCCGAGGAGTGCGACTTCTTCTCCATCGGCACCAACGACCTGACCCAGTACACCTGCGCTCTGGACCGCCAGAACGCCAAGCTGGAGCCGTTCGTGAACCTCCACCACCCCGCCGTCCTCAAGATGATCCAGATGACCATCGAGGCGGGCCACCGCCACAACTGCTGGGTCGGCATCTGCGGTGAGCTGGGCGCCGACACCGCTCTGACCGAGATCTTCCTGCGGATGGGTGTGGACGAACTGTCCGTCAACCCCAAGAGCATTCTGCCTATCCGGAAGATGATTCGCAGTATTGATCTGAGCAAGTAATACAATTTGTATAACTTTGGGCTCCTCCCGGCGGCGTTTGCCACCCTTCCGAGGGGCCCTTTTTGAGAGAAATGGAGGAAAAAGACTATGAAAATGCCCGAAGGTTTCCTGTGGGGCGGCGCCACCGCCGCCAACCAGTGCGAAGGCGCCTACAATGAGGGCGGCCGCGGCCTGTCCAGCGTGGACGTGATGCCCTTTGGCCCCGACCGGTTCCCGGTGGCCACCGGCAAGATGAAGATGCTGGACTGCGACGACGCCCACAGCTACCCCGCCCACGAGGCCATCGACATGTACCACCGCTATAAGGAGGACATCAAGCTCTTCGGCGAGATGGGCTTCAAGTGCTATCGTCTCTCCATCGCCTGGACCCGCATCCTGCCCAATGGCGACGACGACACCCCCAACGAAGAGGGCCTGAAATTCTACGACGACCTCTTCGATGAGTGCCACAAGTACGGCATCGAGCCCCTGGTGACCATCTGCCACTTCGACACCCCCATCGCCCTGATTAAGAAGTACGGCGGCTGGAAGGATCGCCGGATGATCGATGCCTACCTGAAGTACTGCACCGCCATCTTCAACCGGTACAAGAACAAGGTCAAGTACTGGCTGACCTTCAACGAGATCAATATGCTGCTCCACCTCTCCTTCATGGGCGCCGGCATTGTCTTTGAGCCGGGCGAGGACCCCGAGCAGATCAAGTACCGCGCGGCCCACTACGAGATCGTGGCCAGCGCCAAGGCGGTCAAGCTGGCCCATGAGATCATGCCCGACTGCATGGTGGGCTGCATGCTGGCGGCCGGCCAGTTCTACCCCCGTACCTGCAACCCCTCCGACGTCTACGCCGCCATGGAGGCCGACCGGGACAACTACTTCTTCATCGACGCCCAGGCCCGGGGCGCTTACCCCGTTTGGGCCTGGAAGCGGATGGAACGGGCCGGCGTCAAGCTGGACTGCACCGACGAGGATCTGGCCGTCATGAAGGAAGGCACCGTCGATTTCATCAGCTTCAGCTATTATTCCAGCCGTTGCACCACCACCGACCCCGAGCTGCTGGCCAAAGAGGGCGCTGACGGCAACGCGGTCTTTGCCAGCGTCAAGAACCCCTACCTCAAGGCCAGCGAATGGGGCTGGCAGATCGATCCCCAGGGTCTGCGGGTGACTCTGAACACCCTCTACGACCGGTACCAGAAGCCCCTCTTCATTGTGGAGAACGGCCTGGGCGCCAACGACGTGGTGGAGGCCGACGGCTCCATCCACGACACCTACCGCATCGACTATATGCGGGCCCACATCCAGGAGATGCTGAAAGCCGTCAACGAGGACGGCCTGCCCCTGATGGGCTACACCATGTGGGGCCCCATCGACCTGGTTTCTGCCTCCACCGGCGAGATGAAGAAGCGCTACGGCTTTATCTATGTGGACAAGCAGAACGACGGCACCGGTACCCTGGCCCGCAGCCGGAAGGACAGCTTCTTCTGGTATAAGCAGGTCATCGCCACCAATGGCGAGGATCTGGGCTGAGCCCGGCACAAACCCTTATAATGAACCGCTCCAGTAAAAGTAGACAATGAAAAAAGAAGGCCTCCTGTGGTAGAATAAAACTACTACAGGAGGTCTTTGCTATGCCCAGAAAATACAGCCACATTCAGGAACACGAGAAGGAAATAATAGAGCTTCGCAGCCAGGGAATG
>NZ_BQKV01000042.1 GCF_022180365.1 Faecalibacterium gallinarum | reverse complement strand
ATAAGCAGCCTCCTGGTACTTCCAGACAATGATACTTCCGTAACTCGCGGCCCGGCCACAAAGAAGGCGGGGCGGCCGAAAGGCCGATGGAGCGGTGCAAATCCGCCGCCAGAAGGTTCCCAACCCTCCCCGGGGTGTCGAGGACAAATGGGGGAGGAACCCCAAAAACAATTTCAGCCCACCGCCCAGGATCGCAAGACCCAAAACGGTGGGCTTTTTACATACCAAATCTTTCAAAACAAAGGAGGAAAACCCTATGAGCCGTAGTTACGCACGCAATGCCAATACCGCATCCCTCATGACCCTGTGCCCGGTTTGTCTGCACTCGTTCCAGGACGCCAAGAAAGCATTTCTGCGTCGGGCGGATGTTCATCAGCAGACCAAAGATGTCTGTACTTACTGTCAGACCCGCTATGGTTTCGACTATTACGTCCAACCTGCTGCGGCTCACCGAGACACCACCCGTCGAAAGGTAAGAACCTATGTTGCAGCATCTCACCATTGACCCGGAGTTCGCGAGCAAGATTCCGCCGCTTCGCGAGGAAGAGATGAAACAACTGGAGGAAAACATTCTGGCAGACGGGGTGGTTATCAATCCGCTGATCGTCTGGAACGGCGTGATCGTGGATGGTCACAACCGCTACCACATTCTTCAGCAGCACCCGGAAATCCAGTTCACCACCTATGAGAAGCAGTTTCCCGACCGGTACGCAGCCATCTCCTGGATCTGCAAGAACCAGCTGGGACGGCGGAACCTGACGCCACAGCAGTTCAAATATCTGATCGGACAGCAGTACGATGCAGAAAAGTTGGCCGAACGGTTTAGAGGAAATCAATACACTTCAGTTGAAAGAAGTGGTTGTGGACAAAATGTCCACAACCAAAATCCTGAGCGTACGGCGGAAAAAATTGCCCGAGAAAACAATCTAAACGAGAAATATGTCCGCAGAGCAGGACACTTCGCTCAGGGCGTAGATGCCGCAGAAGAAGCTGTGCCAGGCATCAAACAGGAAATCCTGACCGGCAGCATTAAGCCCACAGAGAAGGCCGTGGCAGCCATCGCCAAGGCCCCACTGGAGGAAAGGCCCGCTTTGGTTCAGCAGCTCCGGCAGACTAAAGAACCCGATAAACCCAAAGAAAAGCCGACGCCCAAGCGCAGCGCCGCAGAAACCTTACAAGCCATTCAGGATATCTCAGACAACATGCTGCAGTCCAACGGGGAAATCGACGCAGACGATATCTGTGCAGAACTGGAAGACGCCCTGGACACCATGATCTTCCGCTGGGACACCTGCTTGGAAAATAACAAGGAGCTGCGCAGTGCCTGCCGGGACGGTATCAGAAGCCTTACAGATAAGGGAATTCAGTACCTGAAAGAGATGAGGAGGACTACATGAGAATGAACAGCACCAGTGCCTACCAGGAAATGATGATCAACAGCAAGCTGCTGGAAGTCCCCCGCGGCAGTTACCAGCGGGAACTGAACGTCAAGCGGGTTCGCAAAATTGCTGCAAGGTTTGACCCTCGTCTGGTCAATCCCCCGAAGGTCAGCTACCGCAACGGTCACTATTATGTGTTTGACGGCCAGCACACCATCGCGGTCCTCAAGCTGCTTAACGGCGGCAAGGACCTGATGATCCGCTGTATCGTGTACACGGGTATGACTGAGAGCGAGGAAGCCCTGCTCTTTGCCCAGCAGACCGGTGAATCCGCCAAGCTGACACCGGGCGACCGGATGCGGGCTATGATCTACGGCGGCGACCCGGAGTGCATGGCCTTCCTCAAGGCCACTGAATCGGTTGGCTTGAATTTGGATTACGCACAGCGGCGCGG
>NZ_BQKV01000041.1 GCF_022180365.1 Faecalibacterium gallinarum | reverse complement strand
TCCTTTTGGCATAATAAAACACCCCACTTGTTATCCAGTATACCATACTGTCTAACAAATGGGGTGCAGTTCAATGCATCAAGGGGGGCGGTTTTGTTGTTGTTTAGGGTTTAGCTGCGGGGCGGCTTTGCCTTGGCGCCTTCTTTGGGGGCGGGGGTCTGGTCCGGCCGGGCGTAGCGGCCGATGTGCTCCAGCATGAGGGCTTTTTCCAGACCGCCGAAGATCTGGCCCGCCGCCAGGCCCGCCAAAAGCCCCAGGGGCAGACCGGTGTAGATGCCGGTGAGCCAGGTGGTGTCCAGCAGGAAATGCCCGATCAGGGCCCCCAGCACACAGCCCCAGAAGCCGCCCACCAGCAGCCACTGGGCGGTCAGCTCCTCTTTGCGGCGTTTGAACAGGGCCAGCTCTTCGGGGGTGAGCTCGGCTTCCCGCTCGGCAAACTCTTCTTTCAGGGATTTTTCGGCCCGGGGCGGCTGGCCGGGGCCGCCCAACATCCGGTTTTCTTGCTTCATCTGTGATTCTCCTGTCTATCCAATGCCCCGGGGGGCGGTGTTCCTTCGGCCAGAAAGTATACCATAAATTCATAAAAAAATCAAAATTGCGCGGGAATTTGTGGTATACTGTCTACACAAACAATTCAATCTGGGAGGTTATTACCATGAGCAAAGCAGTTGTCTTTTTCGCCGACGGCACCGAGGAGTGCGAGGCCCTTCTGGTGGTGGATCTACTCCGCCGCGCCAAAGTCGAGGTGGTGGTGGCGTCCGCTTCCGGCAAAAAGGAGCTGATCAGCAGCCACGGCGTTGCCCTGACGGCGGACGCCCTGGCCGAAGAGGTGGATTATACCGGCGTGGATCTGGTGGTGCTGCCCGGCGGCATCCCCGGCACCCCCAACCTGGCCGCCTGCTCCGCGGTGACCGATACCGTCAAATCCTTCTGCAAGGCAGGCAAGAAGGTAGCCGCCATCTGCGCCGCCCCCAGCATTCTGGGCGCGCTGGGCCTCCTGGACGGCCGGAAAGCGACGGCTCATGCATCCTTCCAGGACAAGCTGGGCGGCGCCGAAGTGCTGGACGTTGAGGTGGTCGTGGACGGCAACATCACTACCAGTTACGGCCTGGGCGGGGCCATTCCCTTCGGTCTGGAGCTGGTGCGTCAGCTGGCCGGCGCCGAGGAAGCCGACCGGATTGCAGCGGCCATTGCCTACCGCCATTGAGGGCGAATGGGGCGCTTTCGCAAAATATTCACAGAAAATTCACGGCCGTCTCACACTCCGTCTGCATTTTTTTGATAAAAGTGTAGCGGTAACCTGTTCTTTGGTTTTTGCCGAAAAAGGAGATAAACTGCAGAAAGCATCTGGTGAACTGCCGCAGAATATGGTATACTGTCTGTGTTCGTAACTTTGGAGCGCGGGTTTCAGACCTGTTCTTCTGTTTTGCGGGCAGGGTAAAATACTCAGACACCCATCAAAAAACCGGCCGGGGGATCCCCCGCGGGCCGGCAGACGGAAAGGAATTGTGTACATTATGAAGATCGGAATTACCGAACTGATTGTCATTATCGTTGTGGCATTCGTGTTCATCGGTCCGGATCAGCTGCCCCAGTATGCGCGTAAGTTCGGCAAGATGCTGCGGGATCTGCGCCAGTACACCAGCAGCGCATCCAAGGACATTCAGGAGAATATCGTCGAGCCCCTCAACGAGATCCAGCAGCCGCTCAAGGAGGCTATCTCTCCCCTGACGGATATCAAAAAGGATATCGATGAGAGCATGAAGGACGTGACCAAGAGTTTTGTCGGCATCGGCAAGACCAGCAAGACCGAGGCTGAGGCCGCGCAGGCCGAGGAAGAGCCGGTGGAGGAGCTGGAAGAGCTGGACGCTGAGGCTCCCGCTGTGACCGACGCCCCCGCCGAGACCGCAGAGAAGGCTGAGCCTGTCCCCGCGGACAAGAAGCCGGAGGCCGAGGCTGCCCCGGCTGAGGTCAAGCCCGCCGAGGCTGTGGAAGCCGCAGAGCCCGCCGAAGCCGCCCCGGCCGAGGAAGCTCCCGAGGCTGTGGAAGCCGCAGAGGAGAAGCCCGCAGCCAAGGTCTGAGCTGTGGCCCGCGGCCCCGCGCCGCAGTAATGTTTTGCAGCATCCGCGCCTGCGGTTGCAATAGTTTCAGAGCCGCCGGAACCCGGCGCAAGCCAAGCAACAAGCAAAAGGAGAGCAAATTATGAGAATCGGTACACAGGAACTTATCATCATTCTGGTCGTCGTCCTGATTATCTTTGGACCCAAGAACCTGCCGAAGCTGGGCAAGATGTTCGGCAAGACCATGAAGGGCTTCAAGGAAGGCATTGACGACGGCGATGACGCTGAGCCCGCCAACGAGAAGAAGGCCGAGACGAAGGGCAGCGACGAGGAATAATGTCTACAAAGATAAAACACAAAAAAGCTGCAGAAGTTATGACTGACGACGGCAGCATGAGCCTGACCGGCCACCTGCGGGAACTTCGCAACCGTGTGCTGGTCTGTGCGGTGGTGTTTGTAGTCGCTACGGTCGTGTTCCTGACCATTTCGGACCGGCTGGTGGATTTGTTGACGGCTATGGGCCTGAAGGCAAACTACACCTTTGTGTTCATCGCTCCCCAGGAAAAACTGATCCAGTATTTCCGGCTGTCGCTGATCGCGGCGGTGGTGGTTACAGTGCCGGTGGCGCTGTACCAGATCTATGCTTTTGCGCGGCCGGGCCTGAAAAAGAACGAGCGGTTTTTCTTCGGGCTGGTGCTGGTGTTCGGCCTGGTTCTGTTCTGCATCGGCGTGCTGTTCGCTTATTCCATCAGCCTGCCCTTTATGCTGAACTTCCTGGGATCCCTGGAAGGCACCGATTACATCACTGCAAATATCAGCATTGAGAGCTATCTCAACTTCTGCCTGTTGGTGTTCATCATCTTCGGCGTTGTGTTTGAGATGCCCCTGGTCACCATCATCCTGGCCCGGATGGGCATTGCAAGCCCTGAGCTGATGAAAAAAGGCCGCGGCATCGCCATCGTGCTGATTTTCTTCATCGCAGCCGTTATTACCCCGCCGGATATCTTCTCCCAGACCATGGTGGCCATCCCCATGTGTCTGCTCTACTTCCTCAGCACCTTCCTGAGCCGGATTTTCTATAAGCCGCGCTTTGGGTTGGGCGACGAGGACGAGGACGAAGAGGAAGAAGACGAGGACTAAGCCTCTTTTCCGTCACAGAGGGTCGTTTGATTTTTGCGCCGCACTTTTCGGAGTGCGGCGCTTTTTTGTTTCGGTGGGATCAAATCGGGCCCGGGCGCTGGATTTTGCGGCCGTTTATGCTATACTAGGGGCAATGGAATCACGGTAAATCACGCGGCCGGGACGGCTGCGGGAAAAGGGGTATAAAATTATGAAAGAATACGCATTTGGCATCGACCTGGGCGGCACCACGGCCAAGGTGGGCCTGTTCACCACCTCGGGCGCTCTGCTGGAAAAATGGGAGGTGCCCACCGACACCGCCAACAAGGGCGAGAAGATCCTGCCCAACCTGGCGGCGGCCATCCAGGACAAGATGGCCCAGGCCGGCATTAAGCCGGAACAGGTGGAGGGCGTGGGCATCGGCGTGCCCGGCCCGGTGCAGGAGGCCAGCATTGTTCCCATCGTCTGCGCCAACCTGGGCGGTTGGGGCCAGCAGAACGTGGCGGCCCAGCTCTCGGGCCTTTTGGACGGCCTGAAGGTCATGGTGGGCAACGACGCCAACGTGGCCGCTCTGGGTGAGATCTGGATGGGCACCGCCAAGGGCTGCCGCAGCGCCGTTATGGTGACTCTGGGCACCGGCGTGGGCGGCGGCGTCATCGTCAACGGCCAGGTCATCGACGGCGCCCACGGCGCAGGCGGCGAGATCGGCCACATCACGGTGAACCGCACCGAGACCGCTACCTGCGGCTGCGGCAAGCGGGGCTGCCTGGAGCAGTACTCCAGCGCCACCGGCGTGGTCCGCTGCATGAAGAAACTGCTGGAAGAAAACCCCGATACCCCCTGTGTGCTGCGGGACACCGACTTTGCGGCCAAGGATGTCTTTGATGCTGCCCGGGAGGGCGATGCCCTGGCCGCCCGGGAAGTGGACGAGATGGCCGATACCCTGGGTCTGGCCCTCTCCATCATCGCCGAGACTACTGACCCTGAGATCTTCCTGGTGGGCGGCGGCGTGGCCCGTGCCGGGGATGTCCTCTTTAACCCGCTGATTGCCCACTACAAGGAGTACGCCTTCCGTTCCTGCCGGGAAACCCCCATCAAGCAGGCCAGCCTGGGCAACGACGCCGGCATCTACGGCGCGGTCCGGCTGATTGTGGGCGCAGAAGTATAACAATCGGATAATCTGAAAACCACCCCCGGCGAAAGGCTGATCCCTTTCTGCCGGGGGTTTTTAATGGGATAAAAAATCCCCAAACCCGCAGAACACGGATTTGGGGAAAAAGCTTTTTGCGCCGCTTTTTCTCGAAAAAGCGGCATCGTCTCCCTATTTAGGCCCAGCGCCCCAGGATGGTGGCGCTGTATGGCAGGAGCGAGGTTTTGTTTTGGCGGGTGAGGACTTCGCCCCGCCAGAGGCTGGAGGAGATGCCGTCGCAGAGCAGCCGCCATTCCCCCGGCGGCAGGGGCACCGTCTTGTAATTCTCGGTGGGGTTGTAAAAGACCAGCAGGGTGGGCCAGGCGGCTCCGTCGCCGGGGACGGCGTCCAGCTGCCAGCCCACCAGGGGCGGCTCCAGGGAGAAGAACTCGATGGCGTTGGCGCTGGCCATGTCGCCCGCCCCCAGCCGGGGGAAAGCCGACCGCAGGGCGATCAGCCCCCGGTAATAGTCCACCAGGCCCCGATAATGGGAGGCTCGTTTCCAGTCCAGCTGGTTGAGGGCGGCGGGGGAACGGTAGCTGTTGCCCACCCCTTTTTTGGTCCGGGCGAACTCCTCCCCCGCCTGCATAAAGGGGGTGCCCATGCAGGTTAGATAAATGCCCGCCGCCAGCCGGTTCTGAGCCAGGGCGATGGTGTCGTTGGCCGTAAAATCCGGCTTTTTGTACCGCACCAGCATCAGCTTGTCCCAGAGGGTGAAGTTGTCGTGGGCCGACACATAACTGATGATCTGGCTGGGGGCCCGGGGGCTCAGCCGGTCGCTCCGGCACCAGGCCGCCACCGCCGCCCCAATGTCCCAGAATCCTCCCGGCCGCCCCTGGACATAGCCGGGGGTCCGGGCCTCAAAGCAGCTGCCCTTGATGGCGTCCCGGGTGTCGTCGCAGAAGATGCCGACCCGCTCGCTGAGCATCTGCAAATTGTTCTTGTTGGCCTCGTACCGGTGGAGCTGGCTCAGCCCGCCCTGCCAGGGCTCGCCGTACATCAGGATCTCTTCCCCGCCGGGGAGCTTGTCCAGCTCGGCCCGCAGAAGGTTCATGGTCTCTACGTCGTACAGCCCCATCAGGTCGAACCGGAAGCCGTCGATGTGGTATTCTTTGGCCCAGTAGAGCACCGAGTCGATGAGGTACCGCCGGGCCATGGACCGCTCGGAGGCGAATTCATTGCCGCAGCCGCTCCCGTTGGAGAAGGTTCCGTCCTCGTTCTGGCGGAAAAAATAATAGGGTACCGTGTCGTTCAGCACATTCTCGTACCGGTAGGTGTGGTTGTAGACCACATCCATCACCACCCCCATCCCCGCACGGTGGATGGCCTGGACCATCTGCTTGAATTCCTTGATCCGCACCTCCCCGTGGAAGGGGTCGGTGGAATAACTGCCCTCGGGCAGGTTATAATTGGTGGGGTCGTATCCCCAGTTGTACTGCCGCCGCAGGGGTTTGGCCTCGTCTATGCTGCCGAAGTCGAAAACCGGCATCAGCTGGACGTGGCTCACCCCCAGCCGTTTCAGGTGGTTGAGCCCGGTGGGGCAGGCGCTGCCCCCTTCCAGGGTGGTGCTGTTCAGGGTGAAAGCCAAATATTTCCCCTGCCACCGGCGGGGCACGCCGCTGTCCGGGTCCTGGGAAAAATCCCGGACGCTGACCTCCCAGATCACCCGCCGGGCGGCCGGGATCTGGGGCCGGTGATCCTGGGCCCAGCCGGGCGGGTCGGTGCGCTTGAGGTCTACGATCATACTGCGCACTCCGTTGACCCCCGCCGCCCGGGCATAGGGGTCCCCCGTCTCCCGGGTTCCCTCCTCGGTCTGGACCGTGAAGGTATAATACAGCCCGTGTTTGTCCCCTGGCAGATAGAGGGTCCAGGTGCCCTTCTCCCGCCGCTCCATGGGCAGGGTGCCGATGCAGAACCCGCCGTCGCCCTGGCGGTAGAGGTTCACCGACACTCGCAGAGCGGTGGGCGCCCATAGCCGCAAATGGGTGCCCTGGGGGGCGTAGTCCGGCCCCAGAGGGCCGTCGTACAAAAATTCCCGCTCAAACTCTTCGCTCTCAAACAGGGCCTTGAGGTCCACAGAGTTGTTAGCGCTCACGTTCCAGCCACACCTTTCTGCTGTGGGCCGCCCGGGGAGCCCGGAGCCGTGAGCGATGGCTCCCTGGGCGGGGCGGGCGGCCCTCTTTTCAAAATTCATGATAATACTATGATAAACGACAGAACCTGTATTTGCAAGGGTGGGGCCCAATTTCTGCGGCGAAAAGATCCCGGATTCCCCGGCAGGGCCGCCCCTGGGACGCTTGCAAAAAGCGCCAAAGTACACTATACTGAATGAAATACGATCGGGAGGCAGCTATGGGTTATCACGACGACTGGGAAAGTTTGATGAACGATGTGTTCGGCGCAGGGGGGCGGGTCCGCTCCGGCGGTGCGCCCGCCCAAAAACCGGAGGCGAAGAAGGCCCCGGCCAGCCTGCCTGATCTGAATAAAACCCTGCTGGAACAGCAGAAAGCCCTGGACGAGCTGCTGCGGGCCCAGAACACCAAGCTGAAAAAGCAGGACGACACCACCCAGAAAGCCCTGGCCGAGAGCCGCCAGATGCTCAAGGATATGGAGGCTGACGGCCTCCTGGCTAAAGGCACCGCCGACACCCCGCCCGAGCACCTGGGCAGCTTCCAGGGGCTGGCAGCCGAGGTGAAAAAGACGGTGCTGGGGCAGGACGAGTTTGTGGACGAGCTGGTGCGGGCCATGCGCCGGCCCTTTGTGCTGGGGGTGGAGCCGCCCCGGGCCCGGAACGTGATCCTGATCTCGGGCCGCAGCGGCACCGGGCGGCATTTTGCCCTGCGGGAGTTGGCGGGCCGGATGGCGGCCCGGGGGCTGCTCCAGAGCGACGCCTGCGCCGTGCTGGACCTGTCCCTCTACCCCGACCCCGGGGCGGAAAAACTCTTTTTGCAGGACCTCTATGCGGCCCTCCACGCCCCGGGGGAAATTGTGATTTTCGAGCACTACGAGCAGTGCTGCCCGGCTTTCCTCAAGACGTTGGCCGATCTGGCCGCCAAGGGCTCGGCCCCCCTGACCTCCCGGTATCTGGTGAACCGGGAGGGAATTCTGGTGGACGCCGGGGCCTCTCTGGCGCCGGGGGCCATCAGCCGGATCGACCCCTGCGGCAAATACCTGATCTTCTTTTCCCACAAGGGGCGGCAGGCCCTGGCGGACACCTTCGGCACCCGGTTTGTGGCGGCCCTGGGGGATGTCTGTCGGACGCGGGACTTCGCCCCCGAGAGCCTGGCGGCCCTGGCGGCCCAGCAGCTCAACGCCCTGAGCCAGCGGGTGGCCCGCCAGCTCAAGCTGACCCTCTCGGCGGGGGCCGAGGTGCGGGACTATGTGGCCGCCCAGTGCACCCGGGCCGAGGGCGCGGCGGGGCTGGCCGGCTGTTGTGACCGGATCTTCCGGGCGCTGAGCGAATACTGCCTCCAAAAAGACGTGCTCCAAAAGGGAAAGGTTTCCCTCTCGGTGCGGGAAGGTTCCCTCTGGTTCAGCGTCAACGGCGGGGCCCCTGCGCCCCTCTTTGACCTGCTGCCCGCCGCCTACACCGGCGCGGTGGACGCCGTCCGGCAGGAGCTGGAAGCCCTGGTGGGCCTCCAGCCGGTGAAGGACTACGTCTTTGGCCTGGCGGATCATGTCCAGGTCCAGAAGCGGCGGGCCGCCGCCGGCCTCAAGACCGAGGGACTTTCCATGCACATGATCTTCACCGGCAACCCCGGCACCGGCAAGACCACCATTGCCCGGCTGGTGGCCCGGTATCTGAAAGCCATCGGTGCCCTGCGGGGCGGCCAGCTGATCGAGGTCAGCCGGGGAGATCTGGTGGGCCGCTACACCGGCCACACCGCCCCTCTCACCAACCGGGTGATCGAGAGCGCCCTGGGGGGCGTCCTCTTCATCGACGAGGCTTACAGCCTCTGCCGGGGGGAGCAGGACAGCTTTGGGCTGGAAGCCATTGATACCCTGGTGAAGGGAATGGAGGACCACCGGGAGGACCTGGTGGTGATCCTGGCGGGCTATACCAAAGAGATGACCGACTTCCTGGCGGCCAACAGTGGTTTGGCCAGCCGGTTCCCCAACCAGATCGAGTTCCCCGACTACACCGCCGAGGAATTGATGGAGATCACCCAGTCCCTGGCCAAGGGCAAGGGCTACCGGCTGGACGAGGGCTGCATCGCCCCCCTGCTGGACTACTACCGCCGCCGCCAGGAAACCGACAGCCGGACCGCAGGCAACGGCCGGATGGCCCGGAATACTTTGGAGCGGGCCATCTTCCACCAGAGCCGCCGCCTGGTGGCCGAGCCGGAGGCCCCCCTGGATCTGATCCTGCCCATGGATCTGGAACTGGACGAAGAAACCTAAAACCAAACAGAAAACGCCTCTCCGGCAAAACCGGAAAGGCGTTTTTTCTTTTGATGTATAGGGCTCAGCGGTCCTTTTTGTCGAAGGCGGCCCGCCGCTGGGTGGAAAGACGGAACATCTCTTCCAGCCCCTCCCGATCCCCTGCCTCCAGAGCGCTCCGCAGCTGGTGGAGGGCCTCGTCGAACTGGTCGATCTCGGCGATGAGGTTCTCTTTGTTCCAGAGGAACAGCTCGGACCACATGGTCTCGTTGATCCGGGCGATCCGGGTCAGATCTCGGAAAGAGTCCCCCGTGTACTCGCACAGAGAGGTGTTGTCGTTGGCGCACATCAGACTGACGGCGATGGCGTGGCAGAGCTGGCTCACATATCCGATCATCCGGTCGTGCTCCTGGACGCTCAGGGTGCAGATGTGCTCAAAGCCCAGCACCTGGGCCAGCTCGGTGACCCAGGCGATCCCTTCGGGGGTGTTTTTCTCGGTGGGGGTGATGATGAAGTTGGCGGGGGCAAAGTTGACCTCCGCCGCGTGCTCCACGCTGGAAGTCTCCCGCCCGGCCATGGGGTGGCTGGCGATGAACTCCACCCCCGGCGGGCAGAGGGTCTGAATCTGGTCCACCAGCCCCGTTTTGACTCCCGACACGTCGGTGAAGATGCAGCCCGGTTTCAAGAGGTGGCCATAGGTTTCAAACCACTGGATCAGGGTGGTGGGGTAAAGGCCGAAGATGATGTGGTCGGCCCCCGCCACCAGGTCCTCGAAATCCTGGGTCTTGCCGCTCTGGATGTAGCCGTGGTCCAGGGCGTATTGCAGGTGGCCCTGGCTGCGGTTGATGCCGTCCACGTGATAGCCCGCCCGGGTCAGCTCCAGGGCGTATTTGCCCCCCAGAAGCCCCAGGCCCACGATCAGATAACGCTTCGATTTATCCAACAACTTCTGTTACCTCCCCGCCCAGCTGACGGATGGCGTCGAAAAAGCTGGGCCAGCTTTTCTGGATGGCCTCGGCCCCCGCGATGGAAAGGGGCAGCCCTGCCGCCAATCCCAGCACGGTCAGGCTCATCACCACCCGGTGGTCGTTGTGGCCAGAGAGGGGCCCGGCGGGCGGGTGGAGGGGGCTTTTTTCCAGGGTGATGGTGCCCCCCTGGCTGGAAACCCGGCCCCCGCAGGCCCGCAGCTCGGTCTCCATGGCCTCGATCCGGTCCGACTCTTTCAGCCGGAGCCGCCCGGCGTTTCGGATCACCGTCCGCCCTTCAGAGAACAGGCCCAGGGCCATCAGGATCGGCCCCAGGTCGGGGCAGTCGGCCAGGTCGATCTCAGTGCCGTGGAGTTCGCTCTTTTCAAAGTGGAGGCCGGTTTCATCCCGGGAGAAGACTGCGCCGCACCGGCGCAGAATCTCCAGGATGACGGCGTCCCCCTGCAAGGTGTCCGCCGCCAGGCCGGTGAGGGTCACCCCGCCGCAGAGGGCCCCCAGCACCGCCAGAAAGGCGGCCTGGCTGTAATCCCCCTCCACGGTGTAGGCCCGGGGGCGGTAGACCTGCCCGCCGGGGATGAGCAGGGTGTTTTCGTCCTGCCAGTGGCTCACCACCCCGAAAGCCGCCTGGGCGGCCCGGGTCATCTCGATGTAACTGCGGCTCTCCACCGGCGGAATCAGGCAGAGGGTGCTCTCCCGCTTTAAAAGGGGCAGGGCGAAGAGCAGCCCGCTGATGAACTGGCTGGAGACATCCCCCCGCACCGGGTAACGCCCGGGCCAGAGGGGCCCGCCCACCGTCAGCCCCTCGGGGCCCTGGCGGAATTCCAGCTCCTGGGCGGCGAACAATTCGGCGTAGACGTTCTGGGGCCGCTCCATCAGCCGCCCCCGGCCGGTAAAGGTCACCGGCCCGCCGGTGAGACTGGCCAGGGGGATCAAAAACCGCAGGGTACTGCCGCTCTCGCAGCAGTCCATCGGGCCAGAAGGGAGATGCGGCTCCCCGACGCCCCGGATGAGGGCCCAGTCGGGGCCGGTTTTTACCTGAGCCCCCAGCTGGGCTGCCGCCCCTAAGGTGGCGGAGATGTCCTGGCTGAATTCAAGGTGTTCGATCCGGGATTCCCCCTCCGCCAATGCCGCGCAGAGGACCGCCCGGTGGGCCATGCTCTTGCTGGGCGGGGCGGAGAGGCGGCCCCCGATGGGCCCCGGGGCGCGGATCTGGGCGATCATGGCGCGCCCCCGGTTACATGTCCCGGCCGATGGCCCAGGCCACCTGGCGGCACTTGGCCATGGCCTGTGCGAAGGCGTCGGGGGTCAGGCACTGGGCGCCGTCGCTCCAGGCGTGGCGGGGGTCGTAGTGGACCTCCACCTCCAGGCCGTCGGCGCCGGCGGCCACGGCGGCGATCATCATGGGCTCGACCAGATTGGCCTTGCCGGTGGCGTGGCTGGGGTCCACCACCACGGGCAGGTGGGTCCGCTCGTGGATGATGGGAATGGCCGACAGGTCCAGGGTGTTCCGGGTGTACTTCTCAAAGGTGCGGATGCCCCGCTCGCAGAAGATGACGTTCTCGTTGCCGCCCGCCATAATGTACTCGGCGCTCATGATCCACTCTTCGATGGTGTTGCACAGGCCCCGCTTGAGCAGAACCGGCTTGTGCATCTTGCCCACCGCCTTCAGCAGCTGGAAGTTCTGCATATTCCGGGCGCCGATCTGGACTACGTCCACGTATTCCTCGAACTCGGGGATCTTGTCCTCGCTCATCAGCTCGGAGACGATGGGCAGGCCGGTGGCCTCCCGGGCTTTCACCATGGCCAGAATGCCCTCGGTCTCCAGGCCCTGGAAGGCGTAGGGGGAGGTGCGGGGCTTGTAGGCGCCGCCCCGGAAGAGGGTTGCGCCCCCGGCCTTGACCCCGGCGGCGATCCGCATGGCCTGTTCCTCGCACTCAATGCTGCAGGGGCCCGCCATGACGGCGATTTTTTCCTTGCCGCCGATCTTGATGCCGCCGCAGTCGATGATGGAGTCGGCGGGGTGGAACAGCCGGTTGGCCCGCTTATAGGGGGCCGAAACCCGGGTGACGTTGTCCACCCAGGGGTTGGAGAGGATGTCCTGCTCGTCCAGCTTGGTGGTGTCGCCCACCAGGCCGAAGACGTTGTAGTCGGTGCCGGTGATCAGGGTCACCGACAGGCCCTGAGATTCAAAGCGGTGGATGATTTTTTCCAGTTCTTCTTTCGGGGTGCCTTTTTTGGTAGAGATAATCATAACTGCATCAGATCCTTTCCCTTATTTTCTATTTCCCTCCGCAATAATGCGAAAAAACAATGTTGACCGCCTCACATGGTGATGTGGGCGTGGGGGGTGCCGTCCATCCGCAGCAGCTGGGCCAGATAGGCGCAGGCGTGCAGATAGCCGATGGGCCCCTCCCCGATGAAATGACCCTGACAGCCAAAGGAGACGATGTCCGTCTGGCGGAAGGGCTCTTTCTCGCTGGGGGCTTCCAGCAGCACCTCCACCACCGGCACGCCGCAGCCCCGCAGGGCGTCCAGGATGGCCACGCTGGTGTGGGCGTAGCCCGCCGGGTTCAGGACGATGCCGTCCGCCCGGCCCCGGACCGACTGGATCTCGTCGATCAAATCGCCCTCGTGGTTGGACTGGAAAAAGTCGGTCTCAATGCCCATCCGGCCGCAGCAGGACTGGACATATTCCACCAGCATTTCGTAGTCCATCTCCCCCGCGCAGCCCGGTTCCGAGTAGCGCAGCTGGTTCAGGTTGGGTCCGTTAAGAATCAAGAATTTCATTCAGAGCCTCCAAAGCCGCTGTGACGGCGGCCTCGATGGTAGTATGGTTGGGGACAACGGCGTCGGCCGCCGCCGCATAGAGGGGGCGGCGCTGGGTCTCCATCTGGCGCACCGCCTCGGCGCTGGTGGAGAGGGGCCGCCCGTGGCCCACGGTCAGGGCCTCCACCGGCCGGTCCAGCCAGAGGATCACCCCGTTTTGGCGCAGGGCCCGGATGTTCTCCGGCTTTTTGACGATGCCGCCCCCGCAGGAGATCAAGAGCCCTTTCTCTTTGCCGAAGTTCTGGGCCTGCTGGGTCTCCCGGGCGCGGAAGCCCTCCTCCCCCTCGGCGGTAAAGATCTCGGGGATGGAGCAGCCCGCAGACCGGACGATTTCGGCGTCCAGATCCACGAAATCCCGGCCCAGTGCTTTGGCCAGGGCCCGGCCCACGGTGGTTTTGCCGCAGCCGGGCATCCCGATCAGCACCACATTCAAAAGCTGGCGGCGGAGGGCGGCGGCCACCCGGGCAATCTCCTCTTCTGCATCGGCAAAGGGCTTATGGAGGAAGTATTCTGCCGCATAGACTGCCTGGGCCACCAGCATTTCGAGGCCCCCCGCCACAATGGGCACCCCGGCTTCCTCCGCCCGAAGCAAAAGTTCGGTGCGGTGGGGGTTATAGACCACGTCCAGTACCGCTTCCAGGCCGGGCAGGGCGGCCACGTCCAGGTTGCAGACCCCCACATTGGGGTACATCCCGGCGGGGGTGGTGTTGATGACGATCTGGGCCCCGCTGGTCTTGGCTTCCTCGTAGGAGAGCTCCCCTTTTGCGGGGTCGGGGGTGCGGCTGACGGTGAGAATCCGGGCCGCGCCCCGGTCCCGGGCCACGGCGGCGGTGGTGTTGTGGGTGCCGCCGGTGCCCAGAATCAGGACAGTTTTGCCGCCGAAGTCCACCCCGTGGGCCCGGCAGAGATAGTTGAAGCCCATGTAATCGGTATTATACCCATATAAACGGCCATTTTCGTTGACGACAGTATTTACCGCTCCGATGGCGGCGGCCCGGGGGTCGATCTCGGTACAGTATTCCATCACCAGCCGCTTATAGGGCAGGGTTACATTGATGGCCTTAAAAGAACGCTCTTCCAGGAATGCCCGGGCCTCGGCCTCGGTGGGCAGCGGGCGGAGCTCATACTGGTAGCCGCAGAGCATCTCATGGATGATTTTGGAGTAGGAATGTCCCAGACGGGAGCCGATCAGACCGTATTCCATTCAGCCTTCCTCCTGAAAAAAGGTGTGGGGGAGGGTCATCCACCCCTCGCCGTACCGGGCGCAGAGAAAGTCCCCGATGGCCAGAGCCGCGGCGCAGCTCTGGACGATAGCGGCCCGGGGCACGATACAGGGATCGTGCCGCCCGTGGATGGAGAGGGTGGCGTTCTCCCGGGCGGGGTAGTCCACCGTCTGCTGTTCTTTATAAATGCTGGGGGTGGGTTTCACCACGGTGCGGAAGAGTACCGGCATCCCGTTGGTAATGCCGCCGTTGATTCCGGCATTCTGGTTGGTGGCGGTGGTAATCCGCCCGACCTCGTCCACCCGGAAAGGGTCGTTGGCCTGGCTGCCCCGCAGATCGGCAAAGCCGAACCCGGCCCCGAACTCAATCCCCTTGACGGCGGGAATCGAGAAAGCCATGTGGGCCAAAACGCTCTCCACGCTGTCGAAGAAGGGCTCTCCCACCCCGGCGGGCAGGCCCAGGATGGCGGTTTCGAGAATACCGCCCACGCTGTCCCCCTCGCTGCCCGCGGCCCGGATGGCGGCCTTCATGGGCTCCTCGGCGGCGCCGTCCAAAAGGGCGAAGCCCTCGGTTTTCTGTTTCAGCTGCGCCAGCTGGGCGGCCAGGGCGGCGGGATCGTCCTGGGCAAAGGGGATATCCTCCACCCCGGCGCAGCGGCGGATGTGGGTGGAAATCTGAATCCCGGCCTGTTCCAGAGCGGCCAGCACAATGCCCCCCCCGGCCACCAGCCCGGCGGTGATCCGGCCCGAGAAGTGGCCGCCGCCCCGGGCATCCTGAAAGCCGTGGTATTTGGCATAGGCGGTGTAATCCGCGTGGCCCGGCCGGAGCAGGGCCGCGGTGCGGGCGTAGTCCCCGCTGCGGGTATTTTGGTTTTCAATCATCAGGGTGATGGGGGTGCCGGTGGTCCGGCCCTCCCGCACGCCCGAGAGGATCTGGATGGCGTCGGCCTCCACCCGGGCGGTGGAAAGGCCGTCTCCCCGGGCCCGGCGGGCGTCCATGCACCGGGCCAGGAATGCCTCGTCCACCGGGCAGCCGGCGGCCATCCCGTCCAATACGGCCCCCACGGCCCGGCCGTGGCTCTCGCCGAAGATGGTCAGGCAGAGGTTTGACCCGAAGGTGTTTTTCATGCGTCGGCCTCCTCCATCCCCAGCAGGGTTCGGAGGGCCTCGATGGGCAGGGTGTCGGCCTGCCAGCAGCCCAGAGCCGGGACCCGGATGACGGTGATCTGGCCGCCCTGGGCCTTTTTGTCGTGGAGCATCTCGGCCAGGACTTTCTCTTTGTCGTAGCTGGTGCGGATGGGAAGCCCAAGGTTCCGGTAAATGGCCCGCACCCGCTTGCGCAGGGCATTGCTCTGGATCATGGGCAGCATTCCCAGGGCCACGCACTCGCCGTGGTAAAGGCCGTTGGTCCGGCGGCCCTTGATCCCCTTGACGGCCTCGATGCCATGGCCGATGGTGTGGCCGAAGTTCAGGGCCTTCCGAACGCCGTGCTCAGTCTCGTCCTGCTCCACGATCTTTTTCTTAAACCGCAGGCAGCGGTAGATGATGGTGTCGATCTCGGCGTCCACGTCCCCTTTTTCAAAGATGGCGAAGAGTTCGGGGTCGGCCAGCAGACCGGCCTTGATGGCCTCGGCCAGGCCGTTCACAAAGTGGCGGCGGGGCAGGGTGGCCAGGGTCTCGGGGTCCACGATCACCAGCTTGGGCTGCCAGAAGGCGCCCACAATGTTCTTGGTGTCCCCCAGATCCACGGCGGTCTTGCCGCCGATGGAGGAGTCGATCATGGAGAGGGTGGTGGTGGGGCAGTTGATGAAATCAATCCCCCGCATGTAGACGGCGGCGGCAAAGCCCGCCAGGTCCCCCACCACGCCGCCGCCCACGGCGACCACCAGATCCCCCCGGCCCAGGCCGAAGGCCAGCATCTGTTCCAGCACCGACTGGAGGGTTTTCAGGCTCTTGCTGGCCTCTCCCTGGGGGACGGTGATAATCACCGCGTCCTTGCACTGGTCGGCCACCTGCTGGGCGTAGAGGGCGGGCACGCCGCTGTCGGTGACCACGGCCACCCGGCGGCCCAGATTGGCGAACTGGTAGAGATTCTGGAGCGCCCCCCGCCGGAGGATGATGTCGTAGCTCCGCTCGCCCAGGTTCATGGTCAGTTTTGTGCCGAGAAATCCTTCGCTCATTTTGTATACACTCCTAACATCCGTACCGTCCGGCAGGTGCGGTCCAGCTCCCGCAGCAGGGCCTCGGTTTCGGCCCGGGCGGGGTCGCCCACCAGCTCGACGTAAAAATAATATTCAAAAGGCATGTGGGGCATGGGCCGGCTCTTGATCGACTCCATGTTAAAGCCCGATGCGCCGATTATCTGGATCACCTCGGCCAGCTTGCCGGGTTTGTTGTCCACCGTGAACAAGAGGGAGAACCGGTTGCCCGCGGTGGGCTTTTCCCGGCTGAGGACGATGAACCGGGTGGTGTTGTCCCCATCGGTGTTGATGTCGGGCACCAGCACCTCCAGCCCATAGAGCTGGGCGGTCTCCCGGCTGGCGATGGCGGCCTTGGTCCGGTCCCCCGATTCCGCCACGAACTTGGCGGCCAGGGCGGTGTTGGGCATGGCGGTGGCCGGCAGATGAAGCCGCTTCAAAAAGGTCTCGCTCTGGGAGATGGCCTGCTGGTGGCTGTAGACGCTCCGCAATTCCCCCAGCTGCACCCCCGGCAGGGCCAGCAGGTTCTGGCGGACCGGCAGGTCGTAGACGTTCACCACCCAGAGCTCGGGGTGATTGTAGCACAGATCCAGCACCGCCGAGACGTCTCCGGCGTGGCTGTTCTCAAAGGGTACCACCCCGCAGGCGGCGTCCCCCCGGGAAACGGCCTCGAACACCTCGTCCCAGGTGGGGTAGCTGACCGCCTCGGCGTGGGGGTAGAGGGCCTTGAGGGCGATGTGGGCGAAAGCCCCCTCCACCCCCTGATAAGCTGCCCGGCCTCGGCCCAGGGCCCAGGCCTCGTATTGCTTGGCCAGCTCCATCCGGTTCCGCACATGGTCCAGGTAATAGGGGCGCAAATCCGGGTTCTGGATCTGGGCGGCGGCCTTTTCCAGGACTTTGGCTTCCCGGGCGGGGTCGTGAATGGGCAGATCATGCTCTTTTTTATACTGAGCCACGGCCAGCACGGCGGCCATCCGCCGCTCAAACAGGGCGGCCAGCTGTTTGTCCACGGCGTCGATTTCCTGCCGGGCTTGTTCCAGTGCGTCCATGGGAGATCACATCCTTTTGGTTTTGATAATCTCCATTAGTATAACATAACCGCCCGGTGGAGACAACCAAAGGCCCCGGGGTTTTAAATGGATAAAATTTCAGAATTGACCCCGGAAAAAAGAGAAAAAATACGCCTGCCGGGACGAAAAAAGCCCCGCCGAAAGGCGGGGCCGGTTATCTGCGTTTCAGGTCTTGGAGGGTGCGGGGGCGGGTGTAATACCGCCCGTAGGGGTTCTCCAGTTCCGGCGCCGGGGGTGCGGGCCGGGGCGGTTCAGCGGAAGGCGCGGGCCGGGCCGGGCGGGGATGGGGCCGGGCCTTGCAGCGATAGCGGGTCATCTTAATCCAGGTGGGCCAGGATCTGCTGCCGGACCGCTTCGGGCAGGTCTTTCCGCTGATCCTTGGGGGTGCCGGCGGTCTGGATGGGGGGCAGGATCTTCACCCGGACGGTGCCGGGGGTAACCAGGTGGTGGTGCTCCTCGTACCGCCCCCGGGATCCGGAGATGGCCACCGGAACCACCGGGGCCCCGTTTTTGAAGGCGATCTGGAATGCCCCGAACTTAAACTCCCCGATGCCGCCTTCCTCGCCCTTATAGCGGGTGCCCTCGGGGAAGATGATGAAGCTGCGCCCCGATTTGACGGCGGCGGCTGCCTGGTTGAGGGCCCGGACCGAGGCCCGCAGATCCTCCCGCTCCACATAGACACAGCCCAAAAGGTTCATCCACCGGCTCAGCAGGGGGATGTTCCGCAGTTCATCTTTGGACAAAAGGCCGTGGGGGGCGTCCAGGCTGGTGAGCATCAGGGGGATATCAAAACAGCTGCGGTGGTTGCCAACGAAAACGCAGGGGGCGCCGGCGGGGATATTCTCCCGCCCTTCCACCAGAACCCGGATCCCTCCGATCCGGAACAGAGTGTTGCACCAGATGGGGATAAAGTGCCGTACAATCTCGTCGGCCGTGGCATCGTCGCCGGCGGCCCGGGCACGTTCGGCCCGGCGCAAGACGCCGTAATGGGTGAGCATATAGCCGAACAGGTAGATGTAAAATGCCAAGGTGCGAAGCAGATTCATGTCAAAATCCTCCAGCCGAATCCTCGGATGTGTTGTAACCTTATTGTAACATAGTTTGTGAAAAAAGGGGAGAACAAAACGTCGGAAAAGGGTGAAGATAACACTTTTTTTACAAAATCGGGGGGCCTGCCCTTGAAAAATTGGCCCAACACGGGTATATTTAAGATGAGTATCTATAAAATATACAACTTTGCCCCCGCCTTTTTGGCCGTTTCTGGCAGAAAAACCGGCCCGGAACTAGGCCGGCAGCGGGCGGGGCCGTGGATGGGGAGGGGGATATCCTTCCCAAAGGGCAGATCCCCGCGGGGCAAAGCGGAGGAATCATTGCGGATGGAACAAAAAAACAACCTGGTTCTCCAGGGCACCGAGACTTTTTCCCGCGGGGCGCTGGATAATATTGCACTGGAGGGCGGCTGCCTGGTGCTGGACAGCTCAGCGGGGCGGTATCTGCCCTATGGCAGCTATACGACCCCGGAGTTTGCCATGCCGGCTTTCTGCAACCTGAACGTCAGCTGGAACGCCCAGGCCCCGGCCAACACTCTGTTGGAGGTGCGCTGCCGGGTCTATGCCGGGGGCGAGTGGAGCAGCTGGATGAGTTTTGGCAAATGGGCCCCCGACTATCCCCGGTGCAGCGTCCGCTCCCAGAGCGAGGACGGAATGATTTTCCTGCTGGGAGACACCGTCACCGTGGCGGTGCCCGGCGGCGCAGTGGGAGTTCAGCTCCAGGTGAACCTCTCCACCAACGACGAAAAAGCCACTCCGGCGGTGCAGCTGCTGGCGGCGGCGGTGCGGCCCCTGGCCTGGGACAAACAGGTCGGCCGGCCCATCAACCGCAAACTCTATCTGCCGGAATACTGCCTGGCCAGCCACGACCCCAGTTTCGGCCGGGAGATGGATTTGGCCCTGGTGCTGGCGGGGCTGATGAACCGCTGGGGGGAGGATATCCTGCCCGAGGAGCTGGCCTACACCATGCAGGACGGTGACACCCTCAGCGGCCGGAACACCGCTTATGCGGCCGCCGCGGCGGGCAGCTGCGGCTATCCCTGCTGGCAGGCCTGGATGGATCTGCGGGATCTGCGGGCCCAGATCCGGGACAACTGTGCGGTGGCGGTCCAGGTGGAAAACCGCCTGCCCAACCAGCGGGAGCCGGTGGGGATCTGGATGGGGCTGCGGGGCTTTGGCCACGACGACGCAGTGATGGCCGATTACGTTCTGCTCAACGATCCCACTGCCCCCAACGACGGCGCGGTGGCCCGGACCATGGCCCTGACCGATTTTCAGCGGTATTTCACCGGGCGGGCCCTGGTGCTCCACCGCAAACCCCGGGACGCAGCGGCCCAGCGGCCCTGGCGCACCCGGTGCGAGCTGGAAATGGCCGAGGACCGGCGCACCTGTTATTTTGTCCGGCACGGCCAGCGGACCCCTCTGCCGGAGACTTTCGCCGGCTGGATCGCCTACGCGCTCCACGATGGGGTGGCTCACGCCACCACCGCCCACCGGACTTTCCGCCGGATGGAGCGGACCCCGGAGGGCGGGATACTCTTCCCGCCGGACCAGCTGGAGGTCGGCGGCCGGTGCAGCGTCTACGCGGTGGACCAGACCGGCAAAATGCGGGTGGCGGAGATTCAGCTGCCCCGCCGCACACCCCAAGCTTCTGCCGATGAAACAGGAGTCTGATCCTGCCCCGGACGGGGCGGGCAGGGCTTCTGCCATCATATAGCTCAGATTATAGGAGGATATGGATTATGGCAAAGACGATCATTACTGTGGGCCGAGAGTATTGTACCGGCGGGCGCTACATCGCAGAAGATGTGGCCAAGGCGCTGGGCATCAAGCTCTACGACAAGGAGCTCATCACCATGGCGGCCAAACACTCCGGCCTGTCGGAGGAGGCCATTGCTGCCAGCGAGAAAAAGCACACCCACAGCCTGCTGTATAACCTGTACACCGTGGGCAACGACCTGCCTCTGAGCGACCAGGTGTTCATTCTCCAGAGCCGGATCATTAAGGACCTGGCCGAAAAGGGCCCCTGTGTGATCCTGGGCCGCTGCGGCGACTATGTCCTGCGGGAGCGCAAGGACGTTCTGCGGGTCTTCATCTATGCGCCGGTGGAGTGGCGCCGTGAGTACGCCAAGACCAATCCCCTTGTCCAGGCGACCACCGAGAAGGGCATCCGGGAGGAAATCGACAAGACCGACCGCCAGCGCTCGGCCTACTACAACTACTACACCCAGAACCGCTGGGGCGACGCGCACAACTACGATCTGGCCATCAATGCCGAGTTGGGCAAGGAGGCCTGCGTGGAGATGATCCTGGCGGCTGTGGCGGCTAAGGAAAAGGCTGAGGGCTGATTTTCGACCCTGCGGCGTCAAAAAAGCGATGCTTACATGGGTGGGGTGCGTTTGCGCTCTGCCCATGTTTTAGGCATACGGCCAAAACCCCCTGGTTTTGGCCGTGCGCAGATAGATTCACAGAGTGTAAAAGGAGAATTTTCGTGCAAGCAAACGAGAACCAAAAGGCCCTGGGGCAGCAGCCCCAGGAGAACATTATGGGTACCATGGACATCAACCCGCTGCTGATCAAACTCAGCGTCCCGATGATGATCTCCATGCTGGTGCAGGCCCTGTACAACGTGGTGGACTCCATCTTCGTCTCCCACGTGAGCGAGAACGCCCTGACGGCCGTCTCGCTGGCTTTCTCGCTCCAGAACGTCATGATTGCGGTGGGCGTGGGCACCGGCGTGGGCGTCAATGCCCTGCTGTCCAAGTGCCTGGGTGAGAAAAATCAGGATCTGGCCAACCGGACCGCGGAGAACGGCATCTTCCTGTCGATTTGCAGCTGCCTGGTGTTTATGGTCATCGGCTTTACCTGCATGCGGCCTTATTTTGAGGCCCAGACCCAGGATGCGGCTATCATTGAGCAGGGCGTGAGCTATCTGGCCGTCTGCTGCATCTTCAGCCAGGGCCTGTTTATCTCTACCATGATGGAAAAGCTGCTGGCCTCCACCGGCCGCACCCAGTACAGCATGATCAGCCAGCTGGTGGGCGCCGTGGTCAATATTGTGCTGGACCCCATCTTCATCTTCGGCTATTGCGGCGAGGCCCTCTCCGGTACCACCGGCGCGGCGGTGGCCACCGTCATCGGCCAGTTCTGCGGCGCGGGCGTGGGCCTGTACCTCAACCAGTACAAGAACCATGACATTCAGGTTTCCATGCGGGGCTTCCGTCCCGAGCTGCGGGCCATCAAGCGGATCTACGCCGTCGGCATCCCCAGCATTGCCATGCAGTGCGTGGGCAGCATCATGACCTTCCTGATGAACCAGATCCTGATGGCCTTCTCTGCCACGGCAGTGGCCGTCTTTGGCGTCTACTTCAAGCTCCAGAGCTTTGTGTTTATGCCCATCTTCGGCCTGAACAACGGCATGGTGCCCATCATCAGCTACAACTATGGCGCCCGTAAGCCCGACCGGGTCAAAAAGACCATCAAGGCTGCCATCTTCTACGCCGAGTGCATTATGCTGATCGGCTTTGCCATCTTCCAGCTGCTGCCCGACAAGGTCCTGGCCATTTTTGCGGCCAGCGAGACCATGCTGGCCATCGGTGTGCCGGCGCTGCGGATCATCTCCTTCCACTTCCTGCTGGCGGGCATCGATGTCATCCTCAGCTCGGTGTTCCAGGCTCTGGGCAACGGTTTGTTCAGTCTGTACATCTCGGTGGCCCGTCAGCTGGTGGTTCTGCTGCCGGCGACCTGGCTGCTGAGCAAGACCGGCGAAGTGATCAACGTCTGGTGGGCTTTCCTGATTGCGGAGCTGGCCAGCTTGACTCTGAGCACCCTGTTTATGATTTACACCAACAAGAAAGTCATCGCGCCCATGTACGGCAAGACCGCCTGAGAATCGGGCAGTCTCCCGCGGCCGGCTGGACTCGGACAAACAAAAGGAAGTGTCTGTTATGAAAAATCTCAAATGGAATCTGATTTTGATGAGCCTGCTCTATATTGGGCTGGGCATCTTCCTGCTGCTGGGGCCCGGAATGGCGCTGAACATCGTCTGCTATGCGCTGGGCGGTGTGGTGCTGGCCTGTGCGGCGGTCCAGCTGGTGCGGTACTTTACGGCGGAGCGGGGGCTGTTCCAGAGCCAGCTCACCCTGATTTTCGGCCTGGTTTGCCTGGGTCTGGGTGTTTTTCTGCTGATTCGCAGCGATATCGTGGTCCGGATCCTGCCGGTGGTGTTTGGCCTGTTTGTCCTCTTTGACAGCCTGGGCCGGGTCCAGAACGCCCTGGAGCTGCGCCGGTGCGGCTACTCCAACTGGAAGGTCTTTCTGGCGCTGGCCCTGCTCAGCGTGGTACTGGGCGTGGTTATGATTCTGAACCCCTTTGCTACCATGGAGCTGCTGGTCATGGCCATCGGCGTGATTCTAGTGGTGGAGGGCGCCATCAACCTGCTGGGCGGGCTGTATACCGCCCTGGCGGTGCGCCGGTTCAATAAGCTCCACCCCGAAACCCAGTCCCAGCTGGAGGCCCTGGCCGGCCGAGACCTGAACGGCGACGGCATCATCGCACCCGACGTGGCCCCCGCCGATGTGGAGGCCACCGCTGTGGAGCTGGATACAGTGGACGAGAGCGCCGAGGCCCAGCAGGAGGATTGAGACGATGCGCAAACCGATGACCAACCTGGATTTGGCGAAAAATGTCTTTCAGACCATGGTGCTGGGCACGGTGGGCGGATGGCTGGGCAGCTGCCTCTATCTCTGGTGGGATTATCAGGCAGACCCCGGCTTTTACGCCATTCAGTCCGCCCCCTGGTGGGTGGGATTGGTGGTCCGTACTGCGGCTTTTGGACTGCTTTTGGCGGCGGATTTCGGGCTCTACTGGGCCGTGCGCCGCTGGCTGTCCCGGCGGGAAAAGCACTGATGGACTAAAAAACAAAACAAAAAAGGACCCCGACCATTCGATCGGGGTCCTTTTTTGACTTTTTCAGGGGATGCTGCGGGGGCTCAGCCCTCGATGATCTCCACAGTCTTCATCCGAACGGGGGTGGTGGGCTTGTCGTTCCAGTCGGTCTTGACCGAGGCGATCTTATCCACCACATCCATGCCCGAGACAACCTTGCCGAAGGCGGCGTACTGGCCGTCCAGGTGGGGGGCATCCTGGTGCATGATGAAGAACTGGCTGCCGGCGCTGTTGGGATTCATGGCGCGGGCCATGCTGATAACGCCGCGGGTGTGCTTGATGGGGTTCGCGACACCGTTGGAGGCGAACTCGCCCTTGATGTTCCAGCCCGGGCCGCCGGTGCCGTTGCCCAGGGGGCAGCCGCCCTGGATCATGAAGCCGGGGATCACCCGGTGGAAGGTCAGCCCGTCATAAAAGCCCTGGCCGACCAGCTTTTTAAAGTTCTCGCAGGTGATGGGGGCGGCTTCTTCGTTCAGCTCGATCTCGATCACGCCGCCGTCTTCCATGGTAATACGAATCATAAAAGTTCTGATACTCCTTTTCTGGGCCTCCGTCGGGAGGCGGATCACAAAAGGGCCCGGCGCTGTGGCGCAGCGGGCCAAACCGTCGGCCCAAAAGACCGCTCTTAGGTTAGTATAGCATACTTGGCCTTTCTTTTAAAGGGCGTAAAATGTAAAGCTTTTTGCAAAACGAGTCGAAAAGGGGTTACCATTTGGCCTTGGTCTCCACCACACGGCCCGCGATATGCAGCCGGTTCAGGTCGTCGCCCTTGATAACCAGCTCGCTGTAATTGGGGTTGAAGGGCTGGAGAACCACGCAGTTGCCCCGCTGGATATATCGTTTGAGGGTGCCCTCGCCCTCGTCGCCGTAGATCAAAACCCCAAGATCGCCGTTTTCCAGAGTGTCCTGCCGGTGGACCAAAGCCAGGTCGCCGTCCTGGATGCGGGGCTCCATACTGTCCCCCCGGACCACCAGATAGAAATAGTTGGCCGGATCTTTGACCCGGGCATACTCCTGCCCGTAGTCCTCCTCAAAGGCCAGGGCGCCATAGCCCGCTTTTACGACCCCGATCACCGGGATCAGGCTTTCGGCATACCCGCCGAAGAACCGCCCCTCCGTCTCCGAGAGGTGAGCCATGGGGCGGTACAGCCCCAGCAGATAATCTGCGGTGGTGCCCAGCAGAGCAGCGATCCGGGCCACCGTAGCGGGATCGGGGGAGGATTTCCCGCTCTCCCATTTGCCGACGGCCTGCTGCGTGACCCCCAGATGGGAGGCCAGATCAGCCTGGCTCATCCCCTGCTTTTTGCGGCACTGCTTCAAAAGCTCCGAAAACGACATATCCAAACGCCCCTTTACTGTAAACTTGGGTTGCCTTTGAATTTATTATACAACTAAAAAGTGTTCGTGTAAAGAGCAAGTTGTGAGGAAATCGAAATTAAGTTGTAAAAATCCTCTTGACAATCCCGAGAGCTGGGGGTATTATAGAAATGCAGAACAACGAACGGTTGTTCACGTGGTTGTAAAATGCGTCGCAGGAGGTACGGGATGATGAAACAGTTCTTCTGGAAGTTTTGTGTGCTGGCCATTGCGCTTACTATGTTGTTGACGGCAGGCGCCTTTGCAGAGGGAACCATCGGCATTGTAGCGCTGGGGCTGTATGGGCTTTCGACGGTCTGCGGCATCCAGTGGGCCTGTGCCAAGGTGCTGGAGTGGGAGCAGCCCCGGCAGCCTCGCCGGGCCCCGCGGCGCAGCCCGGAGCCCCAGCCCGCTGAATCGGAAAAACCTCTGCGGATCGCTTGATCAGATGGGCGTCCGCCCTGGCATAGGGCCGCTCTTTTGGATTTCTTTTGCAAAATGGTGCAAAATGGGCTTGACAATCTGCGCTGGAACTGGTATTATAATTAGGCATCCGGGGTGGCGCACTGGAATGCCCACGAGGAGAGATGTCCGAGTGGTTTAAGGAAGCAGTCTTGAAAACTGCCGTGCAGCAACGCACCGTGGGTTCGAATCCCACTCTCTCCGCCATTTTTATTGAATAGTCTAAAAGGACTTTGCTCTGGAGTAATACTCAAGAGGCCGAAGAGGCGCCCCTGCTAAGGGCGTAGGTCGGGAAACCGGCGCGAGAGTTCAAATCTCTCTTACTCCGCCAACGAAACCCCTGTGTAACACAAGTTACGCAGGGGTTTCGATTTTTTCCAGAGATTCAAACAGAAAAGGCTGCGGCCCACGCCAGAACGTGAGCCGCAGCCTTTTTGAGCTTTCAGTAGCCGGGGGCGTTACAGCTCCCGTTTTTCATAAAAGAGGATGGACAGCCGCCAGGAACCCAGATAGAGCAGCACCGCGGCCCCGATCACCAGCCAGGAGAACCCATTCAGATATTCATAGAACCCCATCCCAATCAGGAAGGCAATGACGGCGAAGAGGAGGGCGAGCACAAAATAATAGGCTATTCGCCCCTTTTCGCTTCCGAACTTAAAGACAAAGGGCATCAGGATGCTGGGGCCCAAAAGCCCCATCAGGAGGAGCGCGCTGCTCATGGAGAGGAAGTCGAAATTCCCGCCCATGGACAGCCCGATGAGGAGGAGCAGTTCCACTAAAAGAAAGACCACCCCGCCAAAGATCAGCCCGATCAGGTACTTTGCACTGACCAGCTGGGCCCGGGTGCAGGGCAGGGTCAAGCTGTATTTATCCCAGCCGTCCCGTTCATCGTAGCTCAGCAGAGTGACGGGGATCATGCCGACCATTGTCAGCGGATAGAGGAAAAAGAATTGGCTGTTCCGCCCGAAAAAGGAGAGGGCGAAGAAAACTGCGATGACCAGGAGAAAAGAACGGCAGGTTCTGGAAGCAACATAAAATTCTTTTAAAAGCAATGCTTTCATCATGTTTAGACAGCCTCCTTTGCCATAAAGATAAACAGTTCCTCAATGCTCACCGGGCTGACGGGCATCCCGGCGGGGATGCCCTCCCGCCGCACCAGGGCCTGCACCCCGTAGGGGGTGGTTTTCCGGCCCTTGATGGCGTCGGGGTCCAGCTCGGCCAGGGCCTGGGCGCTGCACTGCACCAGGCCGTATTCCTCCAGCAGCAGGTCCTTCTCCTCGCAGAGCATCAGCCGCCCTTTATGGAGGAAGGCGATGTAATCGCAGAGCTTTTCCAGGTCGCTGACGATGTGGGAGGAGATCAGCACCGCGTGGCTCTCCTCCCGGGTGAACTCGATGAAAAGCTCCACCACCTCGTCCCGGACCACCGGGTCCAGCCCCGAAGTGGGTTCGTCCAGAATCAGCAGCTTGGGGTGGTGGGCCAGGGCCACCGCAATGCTCAGCTTCATCTTCATCCCCCGGGAGAAGGTGCCGAAGGCTTTGTTCTGGGGCAGATCCAGCTGCTTGAGGTACTGCTCATAGAGGCCGCTGTCCCAGTTTGTGAATATCCCGGCCATCACTCTGCCGATCTGGAGGGGGTTCAGGCAGTTGGGCAGCCCCGGTTCATCCAGCACCACCCCGATTTCCTGCCGGAGCAGGGGGCTGTTCTCCCGGTTGTCCCGGCCCAGGACTGTGATGCTGCCCCCGTCCCGGCGGATGATGTCCAGAATCAGCTTGATGGTGGTGCTCTTGCCCGCGCCGTTCTCCCCCACCAGGCCCAGGATGCAGCCGCTGGGCAGGGTGAGGTTCAGGTTTTCCAGCCGGAAGCCGGGGTAAGATTTCGACAGATTGCGAATCTCCAGTGCATTCATACCGTTTCCTCCAGATTCAGCTCGATCATTTCCCGCAGTTCCTGGCGGGTCAGGCCGCAGGCTGCGGCCAACTGCCCGATCTGCCGGATGTGGTCCTCGATCTTCTTTAAGGTTTCTTCCCGCAGCAGCTCCACATTTTTCGGGGCCACAAAACAGCCCTTGGCCGGCAGGGTGTAGATGAACCCCTCCCGTTCCAGCTCGTCATAGGCACGTTTGGTGGTCACGACGCTGATCCGCAGATCTTTGGCCAGGTTGCGGATGGAGGGCAGGGCCTCGTCCTGCGAAAGCTCCCCGCTGATGATCTGGTTTTTGATCTGGGTGTAGATCTGGTCGTAAATTGGCGCGCCGCTTTTGTTGTCGATCAAAATAGTCACTTCATCGCCTCCATGACCTAACTGTATATGAACAGTATATACAGTTGTAACAGATGTGTCAAGGGGGAAAACAAAAATCCCTGCGGCGTGTCCGTCAGGACATTCCGCAGGGAAGGTGGCTGGGGCTCAGCCCAGCAGCAGATTGGTTACACAGCCCAAAATTAGGATGTGGACGGGGTAGAAGAGGTAGAACACCCGGCTCAGCCAGGCTGGGCAGCGTCCCCGCTGGCCGTTGTAGAACCAGACCGGCACAAAGGCCAGGGGCCCGGTGAGCTCATAAGCCATCATGGCGGCGCCGGTAACGCACTGGGCCAGCCGGGACTGGCGCATGGCGTAGAGCACGAGAATCAGTGTGACGCCGGTCATGGAGTAGTCGGTCTGGAATAAACCAGCCGCCAGCAGGCAGAAGGCCGCCCCGGCCAGACCTTTCCAGTGGCTGGGGGCGGGCCCCTCCGGCCCGTACCGGCGGAGGAACTCCATCCCTGCCACCCCGAGGAAGAGAGTCCAGTAGACGTTCTGGTGGGCCCAGTAGAAAGGTGTCCGGTAAAAGGCCCAGTCAAAGGGAATCTCGCTGATCAGGGCAAAGAAGAACAGCCGCTTGCCGTAATTGTAGACGCTGTGGGTGTGGAGAAAGCCCTCCACCAATAAAAAGCAGTAGATGGGGAACGCCAGCCGCCCGAACATCCGGAGGGCAAGGTCCAGGGCGTAGACCTGGTCCGGGTTAAGCCCCGAGGCGGCCAGGCGGGTGGGATTCAGCAGCAGCCCCGCCTCCAGGCAGGAGGCGCCGAAGTGGTCCACCAGCATGGAGAGGCAGGCCAGCCATTTGAGGGCAGTGCCGGTCAGGGGTCGGAATTTGGGGCGGGTTTGGGAGGTCTGGGTCATGGGATTCTCCTTTCATAGTCAAAACATCCCCGCCAATCTGTTTTTTGGGCGGATTGGCGCTTGACAAAGGGCGGATGGAATAGTACACTTCAATCAAGAAGATTCACGGTTTTCACACATTAGATGAAAAATATTCACAGCGCGCGCCGGGGCTCCGTATGGGGCCGGCCAGGGGAGGAATGTTCGAGATGACGCTGTTTTCCTATGAGATTTTTGATGCGGTGGCGCGGCAGGGCAGCTTTAACAAGGCGGCCCAGCAGCTCCATCTGACCCCCTCCGCCATCAGTCATGCTATTGCCGTTATGGAGGAGGAGCTGGGCTTTGCCCTCTTTAACCGGGGCAAAAGCGGTGTCACCATGACCAGCTACGGTGCTTCCCTCTACCCGGCCATCCGGGCGGTGCTGAACAGCGACGAGGCTCTCAAGCAGAGCATCGCCCGCCTCAATGGCCTAGAAAAAGGCAAGGTCAAGCTGGGCACCTTCAACTCGGTCTGCGCCTATCTGCTGCCTGACATCCTCAAGAGCTTCAAGGCCCAGTACCCCCAGATCGAGGTGGAGGTCTATCAGGGCACCTACGATGACGTCAAAGAGTGGCTGCGCAGCGGCCAGGTGGACATCGGCTTTCTGGCCTCCAGCTGCCAGGAGGAATTCGTCCTTACCGAGCTTTTGCGGGAGCCCCTGCTCTGCCTCACTCCGGCGGACTGGCCCGCCCCCGAGGGGGGCGTCATGACCCCCGCCATGATGCAGAACCAGAATTTCGTGGTCCAGGGGGACGCCACCGACGCGGATATGCGGCTGTTCTTAAAGAAGTATAAGATCGCCACCCAGCGGTGCTGCCATGTCATCGACGATACCTCCAACATCGCCATGGTGGAGGCCGGGATCGGCATCTCGATCCTGCCCGAGCTGACCCTCAAGCGGTGCACGGCGGACATTCGGGTCTACCCCATCGAACCGGCGGAATACCGGGTGGTGGGGATCACGGTGCCCCGCCCGGCGGCCATGGCCCCGGCAGTGGAGCAGATGTTCCGTCACATCGTCCAGGTCTGCACCGGACACACGGCGTAACCACACTATAACAGAGATCGACTGCGGCTGCAAGCCCTGATGGGCGCCGCAGCAGGAGGAAACCATGCAAATTCGTTCCACCATTCCGGCGGCAGAGGGGTTCCGGATGCCGGCGGAGTATGAGCCCCACCGGGGCTGTATGATGATCTGGCCGGTGCGGCCGGGCTCCTGGCCTTATGGCGGGGCCGAGGCCCAGGGGGCCTTTATCCAGGTGGCCCAGGCCATCGCCGACAGCGAGGAAGTCTGGATGCTGGCGGGGCCGGAGCACCTGGCCCAGGCCCAGGCGGCTTTCGCCCAAGATGAAAAGATTCATGTGCTGTCCATCCCCACCGACGACGCCTGGGCCCGGGATGTGGGCCCCACCTGCGTGGTGAACGAGGCGGGCCAGGTGCGGGGAATCGACTGGCAGTTCAACGCCTGGGGCGGCAGCTTCGATGGTCTGTACGCCCACTGGGAGCAGGACAACGCCGCCGCCCGGGCCATCTGCGAGGCCCTGGGGCTGGACTGCTACGACGCACAGCACTTTGTGCTGGAGGGAGGTTCCATCCACTCGGACGGCGAGGGCACCCTGCTGGTGACCGAGGCCTGCCTGTTGAGCGGCGGGCGGAACCCCCAGCTGACCAAAGAGGAAATCGAGGCCCAGCTGAAACAGTATCTTGGTGTCGAAAAGGTCATCTGGCTGCCCAGGGGCATCTGGGGGGACGAGACCAACGAGCACGTGGACAATATCTGCGCCTTTGTGGGCCCCGCCGAGGTGGTGCTGGCCTGGACCGATGACGAGACCGACCCCCAGTGGGAGCTGAGCAACGCCAGCTTCCGGGTGCTGGAAACGGAGACCGACGCCAAGGGCCGGCCTTTTACCGTCCACAAACTGCCCATCCCCAAAAAGCCGGTCTGCATCACCCAGCAGGAGCTGGACGGCTTTGTCTTTGAGGAAGGGGAGGATCAGCGGGCCGCTGGGGAGCGTCTGGCGGCCAGCTATGTGAACTTCTACATTTCCAACGGCGGAGTGATCCTGCCCCAGTTCGGGGACGAAAACGACGCCGTGGCCGTGGAGCTTTTGGGGCGGCTCTTCCCCGGGCGGAAGGTCTGGCCCATCCCGGCCCGGCCCATCATCGTGGGCGGGGGCAACATCCACTGCATCACCCAGCAGATTCCGGCGGGGCGCTGAACCCCCAAAGACCAAGGAGGAACCATGAGAAAGGTAACCATCGGCGCCGTACAGATGCGCTGCACCTCCTCTGTGGAGGAAAATATCGCCAAGGCCGACGCCCTGGTGCGGCAGGCCGCCGCCCAGGGGGCCAACATCATCCTGCTGCCCGAGCTGTTCGAGCGGCCCTACTTCTGCCAGGAGCGCCGGTATGAATATTACCGCTACGCCCTGCCCACCGCCGAAAACCCGGCGGTGCAGCACTTCCAGGCGGTGGCCAAAGAATTGAACGTGGTGCTGCCGGTCAGCTTTTACGAGCGGGCGGGGACCCAGCTCTTTAATACGGTGGCTATGATCGACGCCGACGGCACCCTGATGGGGATATACCGCAAGACCCACATCCCTGACGACCACTATTATCAGGAGAAATTCTACTTCACCCCGGGGGACACCGGATTCAAGGTCTGGAATACCCGCTGGGGCCGGGTGGGCGTGGGCATCTGCTGGGACCAGTGGTTCCCCGAGACGGCCCGCTGCATGGCCCTGGAGGGGGCGGAGATTCTGCTCTATCCCACTGCCATCGGCAGCGAACCCATCCTGGATTGCGACAGCATGCCCCACTGGCGTCGGTGCATGCAGGGCCACGCGGGCAGCAACCTGGTGCCCCTGGCGGCCGCCAACCGGATCGGCCTGGAGACGGTGGAGCCCTGCGAGGCCAACGGCGGCCAGAAGTCGGCCCTCCAGTTCTATGGCTCCTCCTTCATCGCGGACGAGACCGGCGCCCTGGTGGCCGAGGCCGGCCGGGACACCGAGCAGGTGCTGACCGCTACCTTTGACCTGGATGCCGTGGAGGAAAACCGGCTCAGCTGGGGGATCTTCCGGGATCGTCGGCCCGATTGCTACGGCCGGATCGCCGCCCCCGCTCCCCAGAAATAAGCCAAAATCCCAAGAGAAAAGCCCCCGCCGGGCGTTCGGAACGGAACGCCCGGCGGGGGCTTTGTTTGACTTTTACATGGACAAGACCCCATGCAATTTGCATGGGGTCTTGTCCCAAAAGGGAAAATCAAGGGCTGGCGCAAAGCAAAGGTTAAAGGGCGTTGAGTTCGTCGGCGATGGTCAGACAGAGCTCTTCCGATTGAACGATGGTGCCGATCATATCCAGGAAACCATGGTCGGTGCCGCAGTAGCGGATCGAGCGGCAGGGAACGCCCAGCTGGGTCAGGCGCCGGACCGCGTAATCGCTGCCCAATCGCAGGTAGTCGTATTCAGCGGATACGATGACTGTCTCGGGGAACCGGCGAAGCTGTTCGTCACTGGCGAAAATGGCGGAAACCAGCGGATCTTCGGGGGTGGTTTTGCCCTGGAGATAGAGGTTGCCCAGAGAATGGGCCGGATGGTCGATGCTGCCTTTGATCCGGTCGATCCGGCTGTATGCCAGTTCGCGGTCTTCCTCCACCACCTCATAGGCATCATAAGACCAGGTGTAGGCGGTCTGGATACGGTAGTCGCTGCTGTCCCAGGAAGGGTAGATGTCCATGATCTTGCGGATGATCCCGTTCTGGTCCAGCAGAACACAGGCGTTGGTCAGCGAACCGCCGGCGCTGTCACCGGCAACCATCAGCCGGGAGGGATCGGCGCCCAGCTCTGCGGCGTGGGCGTATGCCCATTGGACGGTGCCCCAGGCATCCTCGATCGGCCCGGGAAAGGGACATTCCGGGGCCAGGCGGTATTCGGGAAAGAGAACGACAGCCCCGGACTGCTCGGCAATGTACTTCATCTGGCAGCCAAACAGGTGGATGTCGCCGGCGGTAAAGCCGCCGCCGTGGAGGTAGACCAGAATCGGCCGGCCGGGTTTTGCATTGGGGGTGCGGTAGATATAGAGATCAATCATGTGATCGCCACGGATGGAAATCAGCTGTTCGGTACATTCAACCTCGGTTTCGGTTAAATCATAGGTGACTTTGTCCGGGCGATAGCGCTCGTTGGAGAGCCGCCAGCCGCTTTTGGCACGGCCGGCGAACATGCTCTTCTTTTTTTCGATGATGTTCCGCAGGCGAGGGTCCAAGTGTGCAGGAGGAGCGTCCGGCACCGGTTTAAACAGAATCTCCACCCCATCAATGGTTTTGGTGTATTGTTTTGCCCGGATGGCATCCACCAGGGCTTTGTCGTAAAAACGCATGTCGGGTCCCTTCTTCCATCAGTTCAGCGCGAAGGCCGGGTCTTTTTCTTCGTTGTCAAAGCTGGAGTCGTCAAAGCCGATCAGGTTGACGGTAACAAAGGACATGACGGCCATATAACCCACCAACAGCAGGGCATTGCGGAAGTTGGTGTAATCCAGATCGGGGCCGAGGTAAAGCAGAATGTTGGTCAGCGAATACCCGCCAAAGGCGTAGCACTTCAGGTGAAGCAGGCCGGCCAGAACGGCGGTGGACAGGGCGGTAATCAGGTAGGCATAGTAGGGTTTCACCAGTTTATAGGTGATGCCGTAGGTGGTGGGCTCAGAGATACCGCCCAGCAGAGCCGACAGACAGGCTGCAAAAGCGGTTTGACGGAGGGTGCCTTTCCGGGTGCGCAGGCCGACTGCCAGAGCGATGAAGCCCGGGGTGATGGTGCAGCAGAAGAACCAGATGTTGATCAGGTCGTCATACCCCACCGAGGCCAGGCTGGCGGTGGCAATGGGGATCAGTGCCAGATGGAAGCCGGGGGCCACCAGACCGATGGTGGTGCTCAGCAGGACAATGGCGGGGACGCCGGCCCAGGGTGCCACTTCACGGATGGCGCTGACACCAGCGTAGATATAGTTGGTCAGCAACCCGCCCAGAGGACCCGTGACGGTCAGGGTAACAACCGACATGATGAGCAGCAGCGCAAAAGGTTTGACGAAGTGGCGGGCAGCTTCCGGAATGATTTTTTTGAGCAGTTTGTCGAGCTGGGCCATTACAAAGATGGAGAGAATGATCTGGATCACTGCGCCGTTATAAGTAGTGCGCAGAACGGGCAGACCAAAGTAGCTGGTGTAACCGCCCTCTGCCGCAGCCGAAACCCAATCCGGGTACAGCAGGAAACAGGCCAGAACCATCGCCAGCACCGGCTCGGTGCCGAACTTTTTGGCGGAGGTGTAAGCGACCAGCACAGGAAGGAAGTAAAAGACGGTCTGAGACAGATTGTAGAGGATGGCATAGGTGGGGCTGGTGGCGGCATCTACCTTAAGCACCAGTGTCATGATGGTCAGAACGGTGCTCAGCAGGCCCGAGGCGATCAGCGCAGGGATAACCGGGCTCAGGCACCCCGCCATCAGCAGCAGGAAACTGCTGAACATCTCCTGGGGCTTTTTCTTGTAGAAAGGTACATCGGCTACTTTGCCGCCCCCGTTGCCGGTGATTTTCTCCACGGCAAGGTAGAGATCCTCGATGATGGCGCCGACAATGACCTGAATTTCCCCCGTACTGGCGTCGATGCCGATCACGCCCTTGATCTTTTTCAGGCCGTCTTTGTCCACCTTGCTTGAGTCTACGGGATTAACCCGCAGACGAGTGGCGCAATGGTTGATGCGGGCGATGTTGTCTTTGCCGCCGAGGCACTGGACGATCTGTTCAGCCATCAAAGGCAGTTCCGCTTTTGAAACTTTTGCCATGATACACTTCCTCCTTGTTCTCTTGAATGATAGCGTTGGGACGCTTTGTTTGACCAAATTATAGCATGACGATTTTCTTTTGTAAATAAATAACAAGAAGAAAGTTCCTTTCATAACGACAAAATATCCACAAAATATTTGTTGGTTTTGACATATTTGTGTGTGGTATGCATAATATTTGATTTTTTTTTAGTAACCTGTTAAACTAAGTTATAGAATCTACGGAGCCGAAAATGCCGAATGTAGGGAGGAACTTATATGACAGAGCCGCCCGTCAGCGTGTTGACGCTGCTGTGCTCAGGCATTCATTTTTTCAACGCAGAAAAACGGATTGCAGATTATATTCTGGAAGACCCTAAGCGGGTGGTGGATATGACTTCGGCGGAGCTGGCCCACGCCAGCTCTACCTCTGAGGCGACCGTGACCCGTTTTTGCAAAAAGCTGGGGTTTGAAAATTACCGTATGTTTCAGCTGACGCTGGCACGGGATATTGTGGGGGAGCGCCAGACCGCGGAAATTTCCTATGAGGTGCGGCTGGACAACATTGAACAGTCTTTGCAGAACATTCTTGCCAACAAGATCGGGGAACTGCAGGCCACCATTGGAGCCATTGAGCCGGAAAATTTGAAAAAGGTTCTGGCTGTGCTGCAAAACGCCCAGATCATTCAGATTGCCGCAGTGGGCAATACCATTCCGGTGGCGCTGGATGCGGCGTTCAAGCTCAACCAGCTGGGGCTGCGCTGCGTCACGGGAGAAATCTCGGAGAAAAACGCTGCCTTTGCCCTCACCCTGACCCGGCAGGATGCGCTGCTTCTGATCTCGAACTCGGGCAAGTCCCGGCGGCTGTATCAGATTGCACAGGCGGCTCGGAAAAACTGCGTGCCGATCATCCTGATTACCTGCGATCGCCGGTCGCCTTTGGCCGAGCTGGCGGATTATCTGCTGATTTCCTCCAACCGCGAACAGCTTTTGACAACGGCGGATTTTGCTTTCTCGCGGATCTCGGCTATTGCCATTGTGGAGGTGATCTATCATTTCCTGCTGGTCAGCCTTCTGCCAAAGGCCAAAGATAACATTGCCCGCCATGAGGCAATGATGCGTCACGATAAGTCTATGCCGCCGCCGAGCCAGAGCCTTTGATACATACTGAAAATCCCCCGCCGGGCGTTCCGTTCCGAACGCCCGGCGGGGGATTTATTTGCTGTATAGGTTTTTATGGATGGTTGTGTTACGGGCTGACCTTACCCCCGGGAGGAGTGGTGGCTGGGGGCGGGCTCTGCCGGCACCGGGGTCAGCCGGATCTCGGCTACCCGGCGGCGGGCTGTGCGTGTTACAACGCCCTCGAAACCGTTCAGGGTAAAGTGGTCGCCCACCTTGGGCAGATGGCCGGTCTTTTCCTGGACCAGGCCGTTGACGGTATTGGAGTCGATCTCATCGTCCTCCGGCAGGCCCAGAACCTCGAACAGATCGTCCACGTTGGCCGTGCCCGAGACCAGCCAGCTGCCGTCCGACTGCTGGCGGAAATCTTCGGTGGCTTCGTCGTGTTCGTCCCAGATCTCGCCCACCAGTTCCTCGAGGATGTCCTCCAGGGTGATGATGCCTTCGGTGCCGCCGTATTCGTCCACCACCACCGCCAGGTGATGGTGTTCTTCGCGCAGGGTGCGCATCAGCTCCGAGATCTTGGTGGAGCCGGTGGTGTAGAGGGCGGGGGAGATCATCTCCTCGATGGAGGTGAGCTTTTTCAGCCGCCCGCGGTAGAAGTCCTTCTCATGGACCACGCCGATGATATTGTCGATGGTGTCGTGGTAGACCGGCAGACGGGAGTAACCCGACTCTGCGAAGATCTGGGTCAGCTCCTCCACCGAGATGGTGTCCTCCACAGCCACTACGTCCACGCGGGGGGTGAGGATCTCCTCTACTTCCACGTCGTCGAACTCAATGGCGCTGCGGATCAGGCGGCCCTCCCGGTCGGTCAGTTCGCCGTCGCTCTCGGCCTCGTTGACCATGGTCATCAGCTCACCCTCGGTGATGGTGTCGGCCTCTCCGCCGTGGAAACCCCGGCCCACCAGCTTTTTCCACTGGGCGAACAGCCAGTTCAGGGGGGTCAGCACCGTCATCAGCAGCTGAAGAGCGGGTGCAACCGCCGAGGCCAGCCGCTCGGGCACCTCTTTGGCCAGGCTCTTGGGGGTGATCTCACCGAAGATCAGCACCACCACCGTCATCACAATGGTGGAAAGGGTGGCGCCGTATTCCGGCCCGAAATGGGCGGTAAAGAGCAGGGTGCCCAGAGAGGCGGAGGCGATGTTGACAATGTTGTTGCCAATCAAAATGGTGGAGAGCAGTTTATCGTACTGCTGCGACATTGCCAGCACCCGTTTGGCGGAGGGGTCACCGTCCTCGGCCCGGCTCTTGACCCGGATCTGGTTCAGGGAGGAAAACGCGGTCTCCGAAGCGGAGAAGAAGGCGGACAGCGCCACCAGTACGGCCAGCGCTGCGATCATCGTAATACTGCCATCGTCCATAAGGGAAAATATCAACTCAACTTTCTTTGGTTGGCCTTAAAAAATCAAAAAGAAAGTGCTTTCCATCGCAGGCCTTCAACGATGAAAAGCACTTGACAAAAGATATCATATCATATTTTGGACCCGGACGCAAGCGCGGAGGGCTGCGCCCAGGCCCAAAACAGGCGGGAAACAGTGGTTTTTCAGCGGAGAGTCAGAGCTGTGCCGTCGTAGTCCACCGTCAGGGCCGCACCCTCGGGGTAGTCGCCCCGGATCAGGGCTTTGGCGATCAGGGTCTCGACGTGGCTCTGGATGAACCGCTTGATGGGCCGGGCGCCGTAGACGCTGTCATAGGCGGAATCAATGATATAGTCCTTGGCAGCGTCGGTGATGGCCAGGCTCATATGGCGGCCCTCGTCCATCCGATGGCGCAGGTCGGCCAGCTGCAGATCCACGATCTGGCGGGCTTCTTCCTTGGTCAGGCTCTTGTAGTAGACGATCTCATCCAGCCGGTTGAGGAACTCGGGCCGGAACTTGGAGCGGAGCAGCTGGTCGATGGCGCTGCGGGCCTCGGCGCTCAGCTCGTTGGAGCCGGAGGCGCGGCTGTTCTCCAGGTCGTTCAGGATGATGTCGCTGCCCAGGTTGGAGGTCAGGATGATGATGGTGTTCTTGAAGTCCACCGTCCGGCCCTGGCTGTCGGTGATCCGGCCGTCGTCCAGCACCTGCAAGAGGATGTTGAAGACGTCGGGGTGGGCCTTCTCCACCTCATCGAACAGCACCACGCTGTAAGGTTTGCGGCGGACGGCCTCGGTCAGCTGGCCGCCCTCCTCGTAACCCACGTATCCCGGAGGCGCGCCGATCAGGCGGCTGACGCTGAACTTCTCCATATATTCGGTCATATCGATCCGAACAATGTTCTTCTCGTCATCGAACAGGCTCTGGGCCAGGGCCTTGGCCAGCTCGGTCTTGCCGACGCCGGTGGGGCCCAGGAAGAGGAAGCTGCCGATGGGCCGGTTGGGGTTGGCGATGCCGGCCCGGCTGCGGAGAATGGCCTCGCTCACCTTGGTGACGGCCTCGTCCTGGCCGATCACACGGCGGTGGAGCACCTCGTCCAGATGGAGCAGCTTCTCCCGCTCGCCTTCCACCAGCTTCTCCACCGGGATGCCGGTCCAGCGGGCCACGATCCGGGCGATCTCCTCTTCGGTGACCCGGTCCCGCAGCAGGCTGGACTCCTTCTTCTCGGCGGCCAGCTTCTCCTGTTCGGCCAGCTGCTTCTGCAGCTCGGGCAGGCGGCCGTATTTCAGCTCGGCGGCCTTGTTCAGGTCGTACTCCCGCTGGGCCTTCTCAATGGCGGCATTGGTCTGCTCGATCTGCTCCCGCAGGCTCTGTACCTTGCCGATGGCGTTCTTTTCGTTCTCCCACTGAGCTTTCATGCTGCGGAACTTATCCTGCAATTCGGCCAGCTCTTTCTCCAGCTCGTGGAGGCGGCTCTGGCTGAGAGCGTCGGTCTCCTTTTTCAGGCTGACCTGCTCGATCTGCAGCTGGGTGATCCGGTGGGCCAGGTCGTCCATCTCGCTGGGCATGCTGTCCATCTCGGTCTTGATCATGGCGCAGGCCTCGTCCACCAGGTCGATGGCCTTGTCGGGCAGGAACCGGTCGGTGATATACCGGTTGGAGAGGGTGGCGGCGGCGATCAGGGCGTTGTCGTTGATCTTGACGCCGTGGAACACCTCGTACCGCTCTTTCAGGCCACGCAGGATGGAGATGGTGTCCTCCACAGTGGGCTCATCCACCTGGACCGGCTGGAACCGGCGCTCCAGGGCGGGGTCTTTCTCGATATACTGGCGGTACTCGTCCAGGGTGGTGGCGCCGATGCAGTGCAGCTCACCCCGGGCCAGCATGGGCTTGAGCAGGTTGCCTGCGTCCATGGCGCCGTCGGACTTGCCGGTACCCACGATGGTGTGCAGCTCATCAATGAAGAGGATGATCTGCCCCTCGCTCTTCTTGACTTCGTTCAGGACGCTCTTGAGACGCTCCTCAAACTCGCCCCGATACTTGGCACCGGCCACCAGGGCGCCCATGTCCAGGCTGAACACGGTGCGGTCCTTCAGGTTTTCGGGCACATCGCCCCGGACGATCCGCTGGGCCAGACCCTCGGCGATGGCGGTCTTGCCGACGCCGGGCTCGCCGATCAGGCAGGGGTTGTTCTTGGTTTTACGGGACAGGATGCGGATCACGTTCCGAATCTCCTGATCCCGGCCGATGACGGGGTCCAGTTTCTGCTTCCGGGCCAGATCCACCAGGTTCTGGCCGTATTTCTCCAGGGCGTTGTAGGTGTCCTCGGGGTTGTCGGTGGTGACCCGCTGGTTGCCCCGTACCCCGCTCAGCTCCTTGAGGAATTTATCCTTGGTGATGCCGAAGGCGCGGAACAGCTCGGAGGTATTCTGATTGGTTTCGGCCAGCAGGCCCAGCATCAGGTGTTCTACGCTGATGAAGTCATCCTTCATGGCCTTGGCCTCCCGGGCGGCAGCGGACAGGACTTTGTCGGTGGCCTGGGAGATATAGACTTTGTCGGGGTCACGGCCCGAGCCGGACACCCGGGGCAGGGCGGCCAGCTTTTCGGCCACAGCGGCGGTAAAACTGCCGGGGTCCACGTTCAGTTTCTGGAGCAGCTGGGGGATCAGGCCGTTTTCCTGGGCGGCCAGAGCGTGGAGCAGGTGTTCCGGCTCCAGGGCGTTGTGCTGGTACTCCACCGCCAGCTGCTGGGCGGCTTGGAGCGCTTCCAGGGTTTTCTGGGTATATTGATTGGTATTCATAAAGTTTGCCTCCATTCATACCGTAGATTTTTAATATGGCCCGGTGTGGCGCAACACCGCCGGGCTGGCGGACAGGGGGCGCTGCTGCTAACCGCCCCGCACGCGGAGATGCGAACAGGGGGGATATGTCGGAAAAACAGGTCGTTTCATGGGGATTCGCACCTCCTTGTGCGGGTTGGTCGAGTTTGTTTAGCACTCTAGCTGCTCGACTGCTAAAAATATACCGCAAACCATCGCCCTTGTCAAGAGGGCGGGCCCAAAAACCAAAAAGTTAACAGAAAGTTCGCAGATATGCAAAAACCCGCCCGGGTGCACCCTGCAAGAGGGGCGGCCCGGGCGGGCAGATGGTTTGGATTTAGGGCTTTGGGCGCTTAGACCAGCTGGACCCCGTCCCGCAGAGCAGCGGTCACGTCGTCGATCAGGGCCAGCATCTTGACGTAGTTTTCGCCGTAGCTGGCGTTGTAGTCGGCGTACTTTTCGCAGCTGGCTTCGCTGGGGGTCAGGCCCAGGGACTCGGCCACCGCCTGGTAGACCAGAGCTTCGTCGCAGTAGCTGCGCAGATCCTCGTCGTAGCTGGCCAGCATCTCGTCGGCGGAGCTGAACCCGGCGTAGGTGGTGAGGAACTCGTCCAGGGTGTAGCCGTAGTAGGAGGCCATCTGGTAATAGTAGTTCAGGCAGCTGGTGACCTGGTAGTCGGCGATGACATCGGGGCAGCCGTCAAACTGGGAGGACTCCAGCAGATAGGAGCGGATGGCGTTGTCCAGGTTGTCCTCGTAGATCAGGTCGTAGAAATACTGGTTCAGCTCCTCCACGGTGTGAACGTCATCGCTCTCGCCGAAGTTCTCATCCACCCAGGCGTCGGTGGCCTCGGGCAGGACAGACTCGGACAGACTGTTCAGGGTGACGGCAAAGACCGCCTCCCGGCCGCTCAGGGGCACCGTATTGCCCTCGGCGTCGGTGGAGTCGTTGTACCCCTCGGGGAAGGTGACCACCACGTCGAACTGGTCCCCGGGCATGTGGCCCACGATCTGCTCCTCGAAACCATCGATGAACATCCCGCTGCCCAGGGTCAGGTCGAAGCCGGTGGAAGTGCCGCCGGTAAAGGCCACCCCGTCCACGGTGCCGGCGTAGTCAATGTTGGCCACGTCGCCGTTCTGGGCGGCCCGGTCGGTGACGGGCTGGGTGGTGCTGTACATGCTCAGCAAGTAATCCCACTGGTTGGAGATGGCCTCCTCGGTGGGCTCCACCTCAGCCTTGGGCAGGGAGATGGCCGCGAAATCCTCCGGCAGGGTGACATAGTCCAGAGCCTTGACCCCCTCCCAGTAGCCGTCGGCAGTCAGGCCCTGGCTGAACTGGAAGTTCTCGTAATCGTAGTCGGCGGCGGAGCCGAAGCTGGACACCCCCGCAGCCTGGGAGGACGCATCCCCCTTGAAAAAGCTGCACCCGCCCAGAACGGCGCTCAGCCCCAAGGCTGCGGCCAGGCAGAGCGCGGCAAACGATTTATGATTCAAAAGAATATCCTCCTGTTGTTCGGTTTGTTGTCTGATGGGATGGCAGCCCGAAGGTCTGCCTTTGCCGCTATATTATACCGTTGATCCGACCAAAAAGAAAGCGTTTTAACGAAATTGCCACAAATGCCCCGGCCTGCGGCAGTTGGTTTTGGCTTTGCCGGGGGCCGAAAGGCGCCCGGAGCGGTGGAAATCCCCGGGCGGTTCTGTTACAATAAAGAGGACGAAACCATTCCGGCGCATCCAGCGCGAAAGAGCAGGAGGATACAATACCATGGATTATAATAAAGCAGCTCTTGCCATGCACGAGGCCCACAAGGGCAAGGTGGGCATTGTCAGCAAGGTGGAGGTGACCAACCGGGACGAGCTGGCCACCGCCTACACCCCCGGCGTGGCCGAGCCTTGCCGCAAGATTGCGGCCAACCCCGAGGACGTCTATAAATATACCTTTAAAGGGAACATGGTGGCGGTGGTCTCCAACGGCACCGCAGTTCTGGGCCTGGGGGACATCGGCCCGGCGGCCGGCCTGCCGGTGATGGAGGGCAAAGCCGTCCTCTTCAAGGAGTTCGGCGGGGTGGACGCCTTCCCCATCTGCATCGACGCCCACGACGCCGCCAGCGTCATTGCTGCCTGCAAGGCCATCGCCCCCACCTTCGGCGGCATCAACCTGGAGGACATCAAGAGCCCCGAGTGCTTTGAGATCGAAGAAACCCTGGAGCGGGAGCTGGATATCCCGGTCTTCCACGACGACCAGCACGGCACCGCCATCGTGGTGACGGCGGCCCTCATCAACGCCCTGCGGGTGGTGGGCAAGAAGATGGAGGATGTTCACATCGTCCTGAACGGCCCCGGCGCTGCGGGCACCGCCATCATCAAGATGCTGATGACCGCCGGTGCAAAAGACATCATCGCGGTGGACCAGTTCGGTACCCTGTATAAGGGCTGCAACAGCGCCGAGGCCCACAAGAACTGGCTGGGCGAGGTGACCAACCCCCGCCAGATCAAGGGCGGCCTGGCCGAGGCCCTGGTTGGGGCGGACGTCTTTATCGGCGTGTCCAAGCCCGGCTGCCTGACCGCTGAGATGTGCAAGACCATGAACAAGGACGCCATCGTCTTTGCCATGGCCAACCCCACCCCCGAAATCATGCCCGACGAGGCCAAGGCGGGCGGCGTGCGGGTCATTGCCACCGGCCGCAGCGACTTCCCCAACCAGGTGAACAACGTCCTCTGCTTCCCTGGCCTGTTCAAGGGCGCTCTGTCCGTCCGGGCCCGGGACATCAACGACCAGATGAAGCTGGCCGCCGCCTACGCCATCGCCGACCTGATCACCGACGAGCAGCGGAGCGACGACTACATCATCCCCGGCCCCTTTGATCCCCGGGTGCCCCAGGCCGTGGCCGATGCCGTGGCCAAGGCTGCCCAGGAGACCGGCGCGGCCCGGCTGTAAGGGGGACTGCCCATGAGAACCATTTCCACACAGGAGATCACCGCCGCGGTGGCCCGGCTCTGCATCGAGGCCAACACCCATCTGCCCGCCGACGTGCAGGCGGCCCTGGATGCGGCCCGGGCCTCGGAGCCCTGGCCCCTGGCCAAAACCACCCTGAATCTGCTCTGGGACAACCTGGGGGCCGCTGAGGCCGCCAACCTGCCCATCTGCCAGGACACCGGCATGGCCTGCGTCTTTGTGGAGCTGGGCACCGATGTCCACATCGAGGGCAGCTTTGAACAGGCCATCCACGAGGGCGTCCGCCAGGGTTACGGCGCGGGTTATCTGCGCAAGAGCATTGTGGCCGACCCCCTCCGCCGGGGCAACACCGGCGACAACACCCCCGCGGCCATCACCGTCCATCTGGTGGATGGGGACGGCTGCAAGATCACCGTGGCCCCCAAGGGCTTCGGCAGCGAGAACATGAGCCGGATTCAGATGCTGAAACCCGCCGACGGCGTTGAGGGCTTCAAGAAGTTTGTTCTGGAGACGGTCAAGCTGGCGGGCTCCAACCCCTGCCCCCCCATTGTGCTGGGCATCGGCGTGGGTGGCAGCTTTGACAAGGTGGCCTACCTGGCCAAGAAAGCCCTGCTCCGCCCCCTGGACGTCCCCAACCCGGACCCCTACTATGCGGCCCTGGAGCGGGAACTGCTGGAGGCCGTCAACGAGATCGGCATTGGGCCGCAAGGGTTCGGCGGCAAGACCACCTGCCTGGGCCTGGCCATTGAGCAGATGCCCACCCATGTGGCGGGCCTGCCCGCCGCCGTCAACGTGTCCTGCCATGTGACCCGCCGGGCCACCGCAGAGCTGTGAGAGGGGAGGCATAACCCATGGAATACAAACTGACAGCCCCCTGCACCGCCGTCGATCTGGCGCCGCTGCGGGCCGGGGATACGGTTCTGCTCTCGGGGGTGATCTACACCGCCCGGGACCAGGCTCATAAACGAATGATCGAGGCCCTGGATGCAGGCCAGGCCCTGCCCTTTGATCTGGAGGGCAGCGCTATTTATTACGTCGGCCCCACTCCCGAGCGCCCGGGCCAGGTGATCGGTTCCGCCGGGCCCACCACCTCGGGCCGGATGGATGCCATGTCCCCCCGGCTCTTGGATCTGGGGAACAAAATCATGATCGGCAAGGGCAAGCGGGATGCCGCCGTCAAAGAGGCCGTGGTCCGCAACGGCGCCGTTTATCTGGCGGCCCTGGGGGGCGCTGGGGCCCTGATGGCCCAGAGCGTCCAGAGCCTGGAAGTCATCGCCTGGCCGGATCTGGGCTGCGAGGCGGTCCGCCGGCTGACGGTGGAAAATATGCCCCTGACGGTGATTCTGGACCCGGTGGGCGGGGACCTGTACGAGTCGGGCCCGGCAGCCTACCGCGCCGCCTGCCCGTCGGGAGAATAAAACCCCCGGAGGCCGCTGGACCGCTTGCGCTGGGCCGCCGGATGTGATACTCTAGGAGAAAACGCCCCGCCGCCCTACGGCCGGGCAGGAAACGGGAGGCCGAACAAACCATGATGATCCATCAATCCGCCGAAGATTATCTGGAAACCATCCTGATGCTGACCGAACGGCTGGGCAAGGTGCGCTCCATCGACGTGGTGCGCGAGCTGGGCTATACCAAAGCCAGCGTCAGCATCGCCATGCGCAAACTGCGGGAGAACGGCTATATCGCCGTGGACGGCGAGGGGAACCTGACCCTGCTGCCCCCGGGCCGGGAGATTGCCGAGCGGATTTACAGCCGCCACCGGCTATTACAGCACTTCTTCATGCAGCTGGGGGTGGACGAAAAGACCGCCGCCGAGGACGCCTGCAAGGCCGAGCATATCCTCAGCGAGCAGACCCTGGAAAAGATCCGCCAGCGGGCGCTGCTCCAGGACGCCGAGAACACCCTCGGCGGCACCGAGGGCTGAGAGCCGCCCTCCTTCTGCAGCCAATAAAACAAAAAACACCCCCGGGAGCCGAAGCTCTCGGGGGTGTTCTGTTTGTCAGTTCAGGTTAACTCTGGGCAAAATTACTTTGCCTTGGGGCCTGCATTGACGATCTCAGCGGCCATGTTGGGGTACTTCTTGGCGAAGTTATCCTCGAACATCTTGGCCAGCTTGTTGGCCTGCTCGTCGTAAGCAGCCTTGTCTTCCCACATGCCGCGGGCATCCAGCTTCTCGTCGGGCACGCCGGGGCAGCTGGTGGGGTAGTCCACGTTGAAGACATCGTGATGCTTGAACTCGATGTTATCGAAGCTGCCGTTCAGAGCGGCGGTGACCATGGCGCGGGTGTAGCTCAGCTTCATCCGCTTTGCGCCGGAGGCTGCGCTGCCGCCGGCCCAGCCGGTGTTCACCAGGTAGACCTTGGTGCCGTACTGATCCAGCTTGTCGCCCAGCATCTTGGCGTAGACCTGGGGATCCATGGGCATGAAGGGCTCGCCGAACAGGGTGGAGAAGGTGGGCTGCGGCTCAGTAACGCCACGCTCGGTGCCGGCCAGCTTGGAGGTGAAGCCGGTGACGAAGTGGTACATAGCAGCTTCCTTGCTCAGGCGGCTGATCGGGGGCAGAACGCCGAAAGCGTCGGCGGTCAGGAAGATGACAACCTTGGGGATGCCGCCCTCGCCGGGGATCTGGGCGTTGGAGATGTAATCGACGGGGTAGCCGACGCGGGTGTTCTCGGTCAGGCTGTCGTCGTCAAAGTTGAACTCGCGGGTCTCGGGGTCCATGACCACGTTCTCCACCAGAGAGCCGAACTTGATGGCGTGGTAGATCTCGGGCTCGTTCTCTTCCTTGAGGTTGATGCACTTGGCGTAGCAGCCGCCCTCAAAGTTGAACACGCCGTCGGGGCTCCAGCCGTGCTCGTCGTCGCCGATCAGCTTGCGGCCGGGGTCAGCGGACAGGGTGGTCTTGCCGGTGCCGGACAGGCCGAAGAAGACAGCGGTCTCGTGGGTGACGGGGTCCATGTTGGCGGAGCAGTGCATGGGCAGGACGTTCTCCTTGGTCATGACGTAGTTCATGGTGGAGAAGACGCTCTTCTTGATCTCGCCGCTGTACTGGCTGCCGCAGATCACGATGGTGTGAGCCTCGTAGTCGATCATGATGGCGGCCTCGCTGTTGACGCCGTCCACCTCGGGATCGCACTTGAAGCCGGGGGCCACCAGCATGGTGTAGTCGGGCTCGCCGTAGTTTGCCAGCTCCTCAGCGGTGGGCCGGATCAGCAGCTGATGGATGAACAGGTTCTGGCTGGCCAGCTCGTTGATGATGCGGAACTTCTTGGTGTACTTGGGGTCTGCGCCTGCGAAACCGTCGAAGATGAAGATCTCGCGGCCCTGCAGGTAAGCGGCGACTTTGCCCTTGATGGCGTCAAACTTCTCGCGGCTGATGGGGCGGTTGACTTTGCCCCAGGCGATGTCGTTGTGGACGCCCTCGCTGTCAACGATGAACTTATCGTTGGGCGAGCGGCCGGTGTACTTGCCGGTGGTGACGACCAGAGCGCCGGTGTTGCTCAGAGAGCCTTCGCCGCGGCGCAGGGCGGCCTCGGTCAGCTGGGCGGGGGTCAGGTTACGGTAAACGGCCTTAGGAGCCAGGATACCGAATTTTTCGATACCATAAGTTTCCATGGGTATTCCCTCCATAAGTCAAAAACTCGCGCAAAAGACCAAATTACCTCATATAGCAGCCTGTGGCTGCTAGTAGGTCACTATAATTATACCATGATTTTACTGTTTCGCAACCCTGGCGGCTCCTTTTTGGGAGGTTCGACAACAAACGGTTGCCTGGAATGCCAAAAAAATATCAATCTGCCTCGGGGCGGTTAATCCTGGTCGTGTTCCTGATTGGTGTAATGCTTGCTCAGCGAGAAGCCCCGTCCGCTGACCTCGCTGACGTGGCCCACAATCACAAAGCTGGCCGGGTCGATGGAGTGGATCAGTTTTTCCAGCCTCGGCAGCTCCCGGTTGGAGACGACGCAGAGCAAAAGCTGGGTGGGCTGGTGCAGATAGCCGCCCTCGCCGTGGAGGATGGTGACGCCCCGGTCGATCTGGGAGAGGATAGCGGCGCGGATCTCGTCGGCCTTGCTGCTGATGATCTTGACCTCGGTGCGGGTGGTGCCCACCATAATCACTTTATCCAGAACGGTGGTGGAAATCAGCACCACCAGAATACCATAGAGGATCTGGTCGGCGGGGGTGGACATGGCCTGCGTCAGCAGGATCAAAAGGTCGAAGAAAAACATACTCACCGACACCGGCAGGCGGCAGAGCTTGTTCAGCACCAGGGGCGGGATATCCATGCCGCCGGTGGAGGCCCCCGCCCGGATCACCATACCCAGAGAGACGCCGATGCCCAGCCCCGCGAAGACGGTGCAGAGCAGCAGGTCGTCGGTCAGAACATAGTCCCCCAACAGCCGCTCCCAAAATTCCAGGGCAACGGGGCTCAGGAAGGTACTGGCCAGGGTGGAGATGGCAAAGGTCCGCCCCAGCACCAGCCAGCCCAGGATCAGCATGCTGACGTTGAAAACCAGCAGTACCCCGGATACTGACAGCCCGAAGGCGCGGTTGACCGCCAGGGCGACACCGGTGGCGCCGCCCATAATCAGCCCGGAGGGCATCACGAACAGTTTCAGGGTTAGAGCGAACAGAATGTTGCCCAGCAGGATGGCCGAGGCAGAAAGCAGAGCCGCTTTGCGGTTGTGGGGTTGGGTCATGGGGTGAACCTCCTTGGCCCGGCTGTCATGCGCCGGGGAATTTTGATGGGCGGACGGGCCGGAGCCTTACCGCTGCTGTTCGGCCAGAGCGTCCGGCCCCAGAGTGTCTTCCACCGGAAGACTGGCGTAGGGGTCGGGAGTGGTGTCGGCGGGCAGGGACTTCATATACTCGTCCATGGCCACCGCCACCTCCTTGGCCATGGCGACGGCCTCCACCACAGTGCGGGCGCCCTTGACCGCGTCGCCGCCGGCGAACACCCCTGGACGGGTGGTACGGCCGTCGGGGCCCACGGTCAAAAGGCCCTTATGGTTGGTGTCGATGCCGGTGGTGGTCTCAATAAGGGCGCTCTCGGAGCCCTGGCTCACCGAGACAATCACGCCGGTGTGGGGGTAGAGCTTTTCGCTGCCCTCCACCTGGACGAAACTGCCGTCCTCGGTTTTGACGGTGTCCCGGCAGACCAGGCCCTCTTCCCGGATCTCCACCGGGGCTTTGCAAAACCGGAAGCCCACTCCCTCGAGCTTTGCGTAGCTGACCTCATAGGCCGAGGCGCTGATGCAGCTCTCATCCCGGCGGGCATAGCAGGTGACGTGCCGGGCTCCGTTCCGGATGGCGGTGCGGGCGCAGTCCATGGCCGAGTTGCCCACGCCGATCACGGCGATGTTGTCCCCCAGGTTGAACCCCTTGGAGTTGGCCAGGTAGTCGATGCCAAAAGCCACGTTCCCCAGGGATTCGCCCTTAATGTGCATGGCGTTGGCCTTCCAGAGGCCCGCGCCGATGAAGACACTCTTGTAGCCGTCCCGGAAGAGGTCGTCAATGGTGAGCGTCCGGCCAATGGCGGTGTTGGGCCGCACCCGGATGCCTTTCAGCTCCAGGTGCCGGTACTGGAAGTCGTCCAGCACGCTGTCGGGCAGCCGGTAGTTGGGGATGCCGTACCGCATCACGCCGCCGATTTTATCCTGGGACTCGAAGATGGTGATGTCGTAACCCCAGCGGGCCAGCAGCACCGCAATGGTCAGACCCGCCGGGCCTGAGCCCACCACAGCGGCCTTCATCCCGTTTTTGGGGGCGGGGCCGGCCACCATCTGGTTGGCGTAGGTGGTGGAGATATAGTCCTCGATGATGGAGAAGTGGACCGGGTCGTGGGAGGGCATCCGGTTGCGGATGCAGTGACCCTCGCACTGTTTCTCGTGGTTGCAGACCAGGCTGCACACGGTGGTCAGGGGGTTGTTCTCAAAGAGCATCCGCCCCGCGGCGTTGAGGTTGCCGGATTTCAGCAGCCGGATCACTTCGGGGATGTTGGTGTGGATGGGGCAGCCCTCCTGGCAGAGGGGCTTTTTGCAGCCGAGGCAGCGGTTGGCCTCGTCCATGACGTGCAGGGCCATAGTTGGGGTTCCTCCTTTGTATAATGATGGGGGATAGAAAGATTTCTGTTGTATCCCAGATTCTCTTTACATGATACCGCGAACGCGGCCGGAAGTGCACTGGCCAAACCGCCGAATTTCGGGCCGGTTTTCTGTATTCTTGGGTAAAAACGCGGCGGTCTGTTCAGAGCAAAAGGGGCGGCTGGGTCCAGGCCAGCCCCATAGGGCCGGGGGCCCGGCGGCAGAGAGCCCCCAGATCGGCGGCGGCAGCCTGGGCCGCGGCCATCTCCCCGCAGGCGGCGTTCACTCGGGCCAGCCGGGCCAGAGAGTGCCCGGCAGGCAGGGCGGCATTTTTCAGAAGGGGGAGAGCCTCCCGCCGCCCGCCCAGCAGATGGAGATAAGGCGGCAGCTCGGGGAAAGCCAGCCACCCCTCCGCCGCCCCGGGGCCGCCGTAGTTCAGGGCGGCATCCGTGCAGAGGCGGCGCATCCGGGCGCGAGGATAACGGACGGTGGTCAGCTGATCCCAGAGCCCTTCCAGGGTGGTGGCGGTGCGGATTGCTTCGGTCAGCCGGTGTTCCAGCCCTTCGGAGAGGCCTCGCACCCCCGAAAAGCCCCCGGGCAGCCCCGCCCGGGCCCGCAGCCGGGAGAGGACCGCCAGGCTTTCGGCCCGGGGGTCGGTGTCCAGCCCCTGAGCATGGGCTTCCCGATAAAGAGCCAGGGCCTCGGCGGGGACATAAGGGGCCAGGGCCTCGGGGCCCTGCCGGGCCCAGAGATTACGGAGAGCGCTGGCGCTGGCGTAGACGGGACCAGGGGTCTCGGCGCCGTGGTCGGCCCCCTGGCGGGGCAGGGGGAGAATCTCCAGCGCTGCCCCCTGTTCCAGGATGGCCTTGCAGTATTCCGCCGCCAGGTTGTTGTTGGGCCGGTCCAGCAGATCGGCCAACCCGGCCCCGGGGCAGAGGGTTTCCACTGCGGCCTGCCGGGCGGCGGCGAAGTTCCGGGCCGGGCCCGCCAGCTGGATTTTGAGGGCAGCCCGGTATTCCTCACTGAGCAGAAGGCGGGCTGCTTCCATCAGAAGGGCAGGGTCGGGGGTTTCGGCCCCGAAAATCAGGGTATCGCACCCGGCGGCGGCCAGCAGCCGCACCCCCGCCCGGGCGAAGGTCTCGGCCCCGGCGCAGGCGAAGGGGGCCGGCAGGGCAAAGACCAAATCCGCCCCAGCTTCCAGCGCCGCCCGCACCCGCACCGGCTCGGGCAAAAGGGGTAGACTGCCCCGCTGGGTCAGCCCGCAGCTGAGGGCCACCGCCACCCGCTGGGCCCCCAGAGCCCGGGCCCGGGCCAGCTGCCAGGCGTGTCCGGCGTGGAAGGGATTGTATTCTGCGATGATTCCAGCAAATTTCATGGGATACTCCTGGACCGGACGGGGAAAATCTTGTACACAAGTTTTGGACTTTCTGCCCGTTTTGGCTTGAAAAGCGTTTTTTTCTATTATATAATAAACTTAGAAGTCTGTAAAATCCACCGTTTGGGCCGGAATCTGTGCCGAATGGGTGGGAAATTTTTGATACAGGAGGATACAGAAGATGAAGGTTCTCGTTATCAACTGCGGTTCCTCGTCCCTCAAATATCAGCTGATTGATATGGACGGCGAGAAGGTGCTCTGCAAGGGCCTGTGCGAGCGCATTGGCATGGAGAGTAGCATGGTCACCCACGAGGCCAACGGCAAGAAGGCCACCACCCCGGCCATTCTGCCCACCCACACCGAGGCTTTTGCCGAGGTCGTCAAGAAGATGACCACCGGCGAGGGCAAGTGCATTGAGGATGTCAAGGAGATCGGCGCCATCGGCCACCGCGTGGTCCACGGCGGCGAGAAGTTCCAGTCCAGCTGCCTGATCACCGACGAGGTGATCCAGACCCTGCGGGAGCTGAGCCCCCTGGCTCCGCTGCACAACCCCGCCGGCATCCTGGGCATCGAGGCAGCCCGCAAGGTCTTTGGCATGGAGGTGCCCCAGGTGGCTGTCTTCGACACCGCTTTCCACAGCACCATGCCCCCCAAGGCTTATATGTACGCCATCCCCTACGAGTACTATGAGAAGTACGGCGTCCGCCGCTACGGCTTCCACGGCACCAGCCACAAGTACGTCAGCTACAAGGCCGCTGAGTACCTGGAGGAGCCCATCACCCGCCTGAAGCTGATCACCTGCCACCTGGGCAACGGCTCTTCCATTGCTGCGGTGGACCAGGGCAAGGTTGTGGATACCTCCATGGGCATGACCCCGCTGGCCGGCCTGATGATGGGCACCCGCTGCGGCGACCTGGACCCCTCTGTGGTCAACTACCTGAAGTACACCCTGAACATCACCGGCCACGAGCTGGATGAGATCCTGAACAAGAAGTCCGGCCTGCTGGGCATCTCCGGCGTCTCCAGCGACAAGCGCGACGTGGAGGCCGCTGCCGAGGCGGGCAACGAGCGCGCCAAGCTGGCTTCCGATATGCTCAACTACCAGATCAAGAAGCTGGTGGGCGGCTATATCGCAGCCATGGGCGGCGTGGACGCCATCGTCTTCACCGGCGGCATCGGCGAGCACGACGCTGTGGCCCGCGCCAAGATCTGCCACCACATGGACTGGCTGGGCATCCGGATCGACACCGAGAAGAACAAGCACATCCAGGGCGATGTCTGCGAGATCACTGCCTGGGGCGCCAAGGTTCGCACCCTGGTCATCGCTACCGACGAGGAGCTGATGATCGCCCGCGACACCAAGGAAGTGCTCGAAAATCTGTAAGTTTTGCCGCGCTGTTTGAGGCGCTGCACCGGGCCGCACACCCCGCCGGGGCGTGCGGCCCTTTTGTATCCAAAGCAAAGTCCGTCTTATCCGGTCGGAATTCCAATTTGCAGGAGATAAAACGGTTTTTCGGTTGACAAATGCTGTAAAGCAGGGTACAATGGATGAGTCCTCAGCCAGAGGATTATTATCATTCAAGCCCCTGGTAAGCTTACGATCAGCGCGATGGTCCCGAAGAACCAAAGGTGTGGTTACAATCCTTCCGTGGGCAAGAACTAAACAAGAGGAGATACTACTATGTTCGAAGACAAGACTTTAGTTTGCAAAGACTGCGGCAAGGAGTTTGTTTGGACTGCTGGCGAGCAGGAGTTCTATGCATCCCGCGGCTTCGAGAACCAGCCCCAGCGCTGCAAGCCCTGCCGTGATGCCCGCAAGAACAACCTGCGCGGCGGCAGCACCGGCACCGAGCGCCAGATGTTCGACGCTGTCTGCGCTTCCTGCGGCAAGGCCTGCAAGGTCCCCTTCCAGCCCCGCGAGGATCGTCCCGTTTACTGCTCTGATTGCTTCGCTCGCATCAAGCAGAACTAAGCGCCAGACCCTGTAACAGACGCACGGCCCTTTCCGCTTTTCGGCGGGAGGGGCCTTTTGTTTTGCCCTGCCTGGGGGCTTGCAAAAGCGGCAGGGTTTGGGGTATATTAGTAGGTACAGGCGGCCGCCGCGCCGCCCCATAACAGATAACCGGAATAAAGAAAGGAAACCGACCATGTTTGATCTTTTTAATATGCTCAAGAAGGATGAGACCAAGCCCGGCGAGTTCAAGGTAACCCGGGAGACCATCATCGGCGACGTGCTGGATATGGACAACACCACTGCCCCCTATTTCATGGAGATCGGGATGCACTGCCTGGGCTGCCCCGCCTCCCGGGGCGAGAGCATCGAGGAGGCCTGCGCGGTCCACGGCGTGAACTGTGACGAGCTGATCGAGAAGCTGAACGCCCACTTCGCGGCGAAGGGCTGAGCCCTTGGCCGGGCTGGATGAGCGGCTGGCTGCCGCCGCCGAACTGGCACGGCCGGGGCTGGCGGTGGCCGACGTGGGCTGTGACCACGGCAAACTGACGGCGGCGCTGGCCATGTCGGGCCGCTACCCCAAGGTGATCGGGTCGGACCTGCGGCCCGGCCCCCTGGCCAAGGCCAGGCAGACCATCCAACAGATGCACTGTCAAGACCGCGTCGAGCTTCGGCTGGGCGACGGTCTTTCTGTGTTGGCCCCGGGGGAGGTGGGCACCATCGTCCTGGCGGGGGTGTCGGCCCGCACCACCTGGGAAATTCTGGAGGCTGCCCCCTGGGTGTTCCAGGTGGGCGGGCCCCGGCTGATCCTGATCCCCGCCACACGCCATGCCGAACTGCGGCGGTGGCTGCTCCAAAAGGGTTTTACCCTGGTCTGTGACCGGCCGGTCCAGGCGGCGGGCCGCTGGTATGCGGTGATGGCTGCCGAGTACACCGGCCAGCCGGTGGAACCCACTCTGGAACAGTGCATTTATGGCCGGACGGCCGAGTGGCCGGACAGCGAGCCCTACCGGGCGCTGGAACGGGGAAAACTGAAAAAATACCGGCTGGGCGTGCCGGAGGGCAGCCCCCTGGCCGCCGAGATCGACGGCCTGCTGGCCCGGGATGAAGGGAGCGATTGCAGATGAGAACCGTATCGGAAATTTATGAGGCCCTGGCCCGGATGGCCCCGCCTGAGCTGGCTGAGAGCTGGGACAATGTGGGCCTTTTGGTGGACTGCGGCGGCTCGGTGGAGCGGGCCCTGGTCTGCCTGGACATCACCCCCGAGGTGGTAGAAGAAGCGGTGGCCCGGCAGTGTGGGCTGATCGTCTCCCATCACCCGGTGATCTTCTCCCCCCTCAAGCGGCTGGGCCTCCAGGATGTACCCCTTCAGCTGATCCGGGCGGGGATCTCCGCCATCTCCATGCACACCAATCTGGATGCGGCAGAAGGGGGCGTCAACGACGTATTGGCCGGCATCTTCGGGATGCGGGACCCGGTTCCCTTTGCCAATGGCTGCGGCCGGGTGGGGGAGATCGACCCCTGCACCGTCCCTCAGCTGGCGGCCCTCTGCCAGGAAAAGCTGGGGCCTTATTGCGTCCCGCCGGTGGGGGATACCCCTGCCGTTCAGGTGAAGTACGCCGACACCGGCCGAGTGGTGAAGCGCCTGGCCGTCATCAGCGGCGGGGGCGGCAGCCTCTTTGAGGAGGCGCTGGCCCAGGGGGCCGACTGCCTGCTGACTGGTGAGGCCAGCCACCACGCCGCCTGCGACGCCAAGCGGCTGGGGCTTTCGCTGGTGGCGGCGGGGCACTACGCCACCGAGTTCCCGGTGGTGGAGGCGGTAGCGGCCCGGCTGCGCCAAGAGCTGCCGGGGCTGGAGGTTCTTCCCAGCCGGGAGAACCGCGACCCCTTTACATATTTATAATAGGTATTATAAGGGAGACAGAAAACTATGGCATTGGATGCTGCGACCCTGGCGCTGGTGACCGCCGAGCTGAACGCCAAGCTCACCGACGCAAAGATCGCAAAAATATTTGAGCCCACCCGGGACGAGCTGGTAATTACCCTCCGCACCCGGACCGAGACCTTCAGTCTTCTGCTGTCGGCCCGCAGCGGCTCGGCCCGGGTCTGTCTGACCCAGGAAAGTTTCGAGAACCCCGAGACCCCGCCCTCCTTCTGCATGCTGATGCGGAAGCACCTCACCGGCGGGCGGCTGCTGGGGGTCCACATGGAGCCGGGGGACCGGATCGTCTACTTTGATTTCCTCTGTACCAACGAGATGGGGGACCTGGTCCAGAACACCCTCTGCGCCGAGCTGATGGGCCGGTATTCCAACCTGGTATTGGTACAGTCTGGCAAGATCATCGACGCGTTGAAACGGGTGGATTTTGAGGACAGCGAGATCCGCCAACTGCTGCCTGGGCTGGCCTACACTGTGCCCCCCAAACCCGCCCGGCCCGACTTTTTGGCGGTGAGCGCGGCTTCCATCGTGTCGCTGGCCTGCCAGCGGGAGCTGCCGGTGGCCGACGCTCTCAACAAGACGGTGGCCGGGGTGGGCCCGGTGGTCTGCCGGGAAGCCGCCTGGCGCGCCTTTGGGGGAGAACACCTGCTGGCCAGTGAGCTGACCCAGGCCCAGCGGGTTCAGCTGATGGAGGCCATCGACGGCCTGAAAGAGGAACACGTCGCCGGGGGCTGCCCCTGCAGCGTCCTGACCCCCGAGGGGAAACCGGTGGAGTTCACCTTCTTCCGGCCCCGGCAGTACGGCGAGAGCTATATTATAAAGGAGTGGCCCTCCTTCGGCGGAATGCTGGAGGGCTACTACGCCGAGAAGGACCGGGTGGAGCGGCTCCGCACCAAGAGCAAGGAGCTCCACAAGGCGGTGCATAATATGTACGAGCGGGCGGTCCGCAAACAGGCTGCCCGGAAGGAAGAGCTGGCCGCCACCGAAAAGAGCGAGACCCTCCGGCTGTACGGCGAACTCCTCTCGGCCAACCTCTACCTGGCTCAAAAGGGGATGAAGAGCATCACCGTCTCCAACTGGTACGACGAGGGCAAGGAGGTCACCATCCCCCTGGACCTGCGGTATTCCCCCAGTCAGAACGCCCAGAACTACTTCAAGAACTACAAGAAGAAGCAGACCGCCGCCCGGATGCTGGCCGAGCTGCTGGAAGAGGGCGAAAAGGAGATCGCCTACCTGGAAACCGTCCTCTATGAGGTGGAGACCGCCTCCGGCGAGGCCGCTCTCAACGAGATCCGGGCCGAGCTCAAGAGCCAGGGCTACCTGAAATACTACAAGCCCCGGGATAAAAAAGCAAAACCCGCCGACTTTTTGCGGTTTACCTCCTCGGACGGCTTTGAGGTTCTGGTGGGCCGGAACAACGCCCAGAACGACCGGCTGACCCTCCACACTGCCCGGGGCAAGGATCTCTGGTTCCATGTCCAGAAAGCCCCCGGCAGCCATGTGGTGGCGATGAGCCGGGGCCAGGAGATTCCCGACTCCACCCGCCAGGAGGCCGCCGAACTGGCGGTGCTCTACTCCAGTGCCTTCAAGGCCGGGGCGGGGGCCAAGGTGGCGGTGGATACCACCGAGGTGAAGAACATCTGGAAAGCCGCCGGCGCAAAGCCGGGCATGGTCCTCTATGAGGTCTACACCACCGTGTATATCACCCCGCGGGAGGAGCTGCCGGAACAGCTCCGGAAAAAATAAAACCGCCTTTTCCCTGCCGGGTGCATAACCCGGCCAAGGGTCGGGCATACTCAGCAGCGGGCAGGCCGTTTTTGGGCCCTGCCCGCTGCCGCTTTTTCCAGCGATTGGACGCTGAATTGTGCATTTTATACAGAAAGTATGGCTTTTGGCGAAAGGGAGAAAAATAAAAGATAAAATTCTGTTTTTTCACTAAAAAGGCTTGCATAATCATCGAAGATGTGATAAAATATCTCTCGGCTGCAAAGGGCTTGTGCGATGATACAAGTCGTGCAGGCCACGATATGCGTTGATGCGGGAGGTTGCCGGCCGGCTATAGCCGAGTCGGGTTTTTCCGCGGAGTATGTCCGATCTAAGAACCGGGCGAAAAAATTACTGACAGCGATGGGATATGTTCCCGCAAGGCAGGCAAGTTACTCCCTGCCCGCGTGAACCAATGTCCGGGTTTGATTTGCTAATAGGTTTTCCGGGAGAACTGCGCGACGGTTCACCGGCTTTTCTAATGCAAAACCGTGAGACACCCGGAACTGTGTAGAGCAATTTATCGGCTCGCCTAGGGCAAAAACATTTTTCAGGAGGCGTAAGCAATGGCAGTCAAAGAGAAAATCAGAATTCGTCTGCAGAGCTATGATGCTCAGCTGATCGATGCCGCAGCAGAGAAGATCGTGGAGACCGCAAAGCGCACCGGCGCCCGCGTGTCCGGCCCCATCCCCCTGCCCACCGATCGCGAGGTGGTCACCATCCTGCGCGCGACCCACAAGTACAAGGACAGCCGCGAGCAGTTTGAGAGCCGCACCCACAAGCGTCTGATCGACATTCTGAAGCCGTCCAACAAGACGGTCGAGGCTCTGATGAGCCTCCAGCTCCCCGCTGGCGTGGACATCGAGATCAAGCTGTAAGGGCTTGGCGAACAATCGATGCCCTCGTTTCCCGAGGGGTCATGTTGGCGGTGACGTGCGCCGCCAACCAATAACCTTTACAGGAGGAAAAGAAAATGGTTAAAGGCATTATCGGCAAAAAAGTCGGTATGACTCAGCTGTTCGACGAGAACGGCAAGGTCATTCCCGTGACCGTCATCGAGGCAGGTCCCTGCACCGTCGTGCAGAAGAAGACCGTCGAGAGCGACGGCTATCAGGCTGTTCAGCTGGGCTTCGGCGAGGTTTCCGCCAAGAAGGTCAACAAGGCAGCCGCTGGCCACTTCAAGAAGGCCAATGTCGCCCCCAAGAAGACCCTGCGCGAGTTCCGTCTGGAGGATGTCTCCGGCCTGAACGTGGGCGATGTCCTGAAGGCTGACGTCTTCGCCGCTGGCGATAAGGTTGACGTCGCAGGCATCTCCAAGGGCAAGGGTTACCAGGGCGTTATCAAGCGCTACGGTCAGCACCGTCTGCGCGAGAGCCACGGCACCGGCCCCGTCGCACGGCATGCCGGTTCCAACGGCTCCACTTCCACCCCGTCCCGCGTGTTCCCCGGCAAGCGTCTGCCCGGCCACATGGGCTTTGTGCGGGTCACCGTGCAGAACCTGACGGTTGTCAAGGTTGACACCGAGAACAATCTGATCGCTGTCAAGGGTGCGATCCCCGGTACCAAGGGCACCATCGTTACCCTGGCCAACAGCGTGAAGGCGTAAGGAGGAAAGCTACAATGGCAAAATTTGACGTAGTCGATATGAACGGCAAAAAGGTCAGCGAGATCGAGCTTTCCGACGCCGTGTTCGGCATTACCCCGAACGAGAAGGCTGTTCACATTGCAGTTGTGAACTTCCTGGCCAACCAGCGCCAGGGCACCCAGAACACCAAGATCCGCAAGGAAGTCTCCGGCGGCGGCAAGAAGCCCTGGCGCCAGAAGGGCACCGGCCACGCTCGTCAGGGCTCCATCCGTGCTCCCCAGTGGACTCACGGCGGCGTCGCTCTGGGCCCCAAGCCCCGCAGCTACAACTACCACATCAACAACAAGGTCAAGCGCCTGGCTCTGCTGAGCGTTCTGTCCGACAAGGCTGCCAACGGCAACATGATCGTGGTTGACAAGATGGCTGTCGAGGAGTACAAGACCAAGGCGGTTGTTGCAATGCTGAACGCTGTCGGCGCCGGCAAGAAGAACCTGCTGGTCAACGAGACTGTCGATGCGAAGTTCGTCAAGAGCGCCGCTAACATCCAGGGCGTCAAGACCACCTTCGCTGGCAGCGTGAACACCTACGATGTGCTGAACGCCGACAAGCTGATCATCAGCGAGGGCGCAGCGAAGAAGCTCGAGGAGGTGCTTGGCTAATGAAAACCGCACATGACATCATCCTGAAGCCGGTCATCACCGAGAACTCCATGGCTGGCATCGCCGACAAGAAGTACACCTTCAAGGTCGCCACCGACGCTACCAAGATCGAGATCGCTCAGGCTGTCGAGACCCTGTTCCCCGGCGCTAAGGTTGCCAAGGTCAACACCATCTCGGTGCGTGGCCGCTTCCGCCGCCAGGGCATGCATGCTGGTTACACCGCCGCTTCCAAGAAGGCGATTGTCACCCTGACCAAGGACTCCAAGGAAATCGAGTTCTTCAACAGCATGGTTTGATCGGACCCGCCGAGGGTCCCTCTATGGGGATATGACCCCGATAATAATTCATAAGATAACAAAAGGAGAATAGCACAATGGCTATCAAAAAGTATGGCCCCACTACCCCGGGCCGCCGCGGCATGACCGTCACGGACTACAGTGTCCTGTCTAAGGTCGCTCCCGAGCGCAGCCTGCTGGAGCCCATGAAGAAGCACAGCGGCCGCAACAACACCGGCCGCATCACCGTCCGCCACCACGGCGGCGGCAACCGCACCAAGTATCGTGTCATCGACTTCAAGCGTCAGAAGACCGATATGCCCGCTACCGTCAAGACCATCGAGTACGATCCGAACCGTAGCGCCTTCATCTGCCTGGTGGAGTACACCGACGGCGTGAAGAGCTACATCATCTGCCCCGAAGGCCTGAAGGTCGGCGATGTGATCGTCAGCGGCGCCGGCGCCGACATCAAGCCCGGCAACTGCCTGCCCTTTGAGAACATCCCCGTTGGTACCATCATCCACAACATCGAGCTCTACCCCGGCCGCGGCGCTCAGCTGGTTCGTTCCGCTGGCAACATGGCTCAGCTGATGGCTAAGGAGAACGGCTACGCCCTGATCCGTCTGCCCTCCGGCGAGATGCGCAATGTGCCCCTGAACTGCACCGCAGTCATCGGCCAGGTCTCCAACATCGACCACGAGAACGTCAACCTGGGCAAGGCCGGCCGCAAGCGCCACATGGGCGTCCGTCCCGGCAGCCGTGGTACCGTCATGAACCCGAACGACCACCCGCACGGCGGTGGCGAGGGCCGCGCTCCGATCGGCCACTCTGGGCCTATGACTCCGTGGGGCAAGCCCGCTCTGGGCCTCAAGACCCGTAAGCACCACAAGCGCTCCGATAAGCTGATCGTGAAGCGTGCAGGTAAGTAAGAGAGGAGTTTACGACAATGGGTAGAAGTATTAAAAAAGGACCTTTCGTCCAGGCTGCTCTTATGAAGCACGTTGAAGCGATGAACGCTTCCGGCAAGAAGCAGGTCATTAAGACCTGGTCTCGTGCCTCCACCATCTTCCCCGAGTTCGTCGGCCACACCTTCGCCGTCCACGACGGTCGTAAGCATGTGCCCGTGTATGTGACTGAGGACATGGTTGGCCACAAGCTCGGCGAGTTCGTGCCCACCCGTACCTTCAAGGGTCACACCGGCAATTCGAAGTAAGAGAAGGAGGAACGCAAACATGGAAGCTCGGGCAATTCTTCGTTATGCCCGCATTAGTCCCCGGAAGGTTTCGATCGTCATGGATCTGATCCGGAACAAGCCCCTGGACGAAGCGCTGGCAATCCTGCAGTACACCCCGAAGGCCGCTTGCGAGCCCCTTCTCAAGCTGGTGAAGTCTGCAGCCGCGAATGCGGAAAACAACTTCAATATGGACAAGAACAACCTCTACGTGGCCGAGTGCTTCGTCTGCCCCGGCCCCACGCTGAAGCGCATGATGCCTCGTGCACAGGGCCGCGGCTACCGCATCCTGAAGCGCACCAGCCACATGACCGTTGTTCTGAAAGAGAAAGAGTAAGGAGGTAAACAAATGGGCCAGAAAGTTAATCCGCACGGTATTCGTGTCGGTGTGATTAAAGACTGGGACAGCCGCTGGTTTGCTTCCAAGAAGGACTTCAGCGATAACCTGATGGAGGACCACAAGATCCGCACTGAGCTGAAGGCTCAGCTCAAGGACGCTGGTGTCCCCAAGATCGAGATCGAGCGCAGCGTGGACCCCTCCACCTCCGCTCCCCGCGTGACCGTCAGCATCTACTGCGCTAAGCCCGGTATGGTGATCGGCAAGGGCGGTGAGGAGCGCGTCGCGCTGCAGAACAAGCTCTCCAAGAAGTACGGCAAGAACATCGTCGTCAACGTTATCGAGGTTAAGAGCGCTGCTACCAACGCTCAGCTGGTTGCCGAGGACATCGCTCGTCAGCTGGAGAACCGCGTCACCTTCCGTCGTGCCATGAAGCAGTGCATGCGCAATGCCATGAGCCCCCGTGACCGCAGCACTGTCCCCGCTAAGGGCATCAAGGCTATGTGCTCCGGCCGTCTGGGCGGCGCTGACATCGCCCGCACCGAGAGCTACCACGAGGGCACCATCCCCCTGCAGACCCTGCGCGCCGACATCGACTACGGCTTTGCAGAGGCTGCCACCACCTACGGCCGCATCGGCGTCAAGGTGTGGATCTACAAGGGCGAGGTCCTCAAGAGCGCTAAGAACGCTCAGAAGAAGGAAGGAGGCAACAAGTAATGTTACTGCCTAAGCGTGTTAAGTACCGCCGCGTTCAGCGCGGCCGCATGACCGGCAAGGCTACCCGCGGCAACGTGGTGTGCCAGGGCCAGTACGGCCTTGTTGCCCTGGAGCCGGCCTGGATCTCCTCCAAGCAGATCGAGGCCGCCCGTGTCGCCATGACCCGTTATATCAAGCGTGGCGGCAAGGTCTGGATCAAGATCTTCCCCGACAAGCCCGTCACCGAGAAGCCCGCTGAGACCCGAATGGGTTCCGGTAAAGGCTCTCCCGAGTACTGGGTTGCAGTCGTGAAGCCCGGCCGTGTCCTGTTCGAGCTGGCTGATGTCGATGAGGCAACTGCCCGCGAGGCTCTGCGCCTGGCTATGCACAAGCTGCCCATCAAGTGCAAATTTGTTGTCCGTGAGGACTCCGTGAAGGAGGATGGCACCAATGAAGGCTAATGAACTCCGCGAGATGCAGTCTGCAGAGCTGACCAGCAAGCTGGCAGACCTGAAGGCTGAGCTGTTTAACCTGCGTTTCCAGCATGCCATCAACCAGCTGGAGAACCCCGGCCGCATCGAAGCAGTCAAGAAGGACATCGCCCGCGTGATGACCGTTCTGGCTGAGAAGCAGTAAGGAGGTTAAACGATGGAAGAACGTAATCTGAGAAAGACCCGCGTCGGTATCGTTGTATCCGACAAGATGGATAAGACCATCGTGGTTGCCGTGAAGGACAGCGTGCAGCACCCCCTGTACAAGAAGATCCTGAAGCGTACCGCTAAGTTCAAGGCTCGTGACGAGAAGAACGAGTGTGGTATCGGCGACCGTGTTGAGATCATGGAGTGCCGCCCCCTGAGCAAGGATGTGCGCTGGCGCCTGGTCCGTATCGTTGAGAAGGCTAAGTAATTTTAGCCCGCTGCTTTGAACAGTTTGAAAGGAGATATCTGATATGATTCAGATGCAAACTTATCTCAAAGTTGCCGACAACACCGGTGCCAAAGAACTGATGTGCTTCCGTGTGCTGGGCGGTACCCGCAAGAGATACGCAAATATTGGCGACGTCGTGGTCTGCTCTGTCAAGAAGGCAGCCCCCGGCGGCACCGTTAAGAAGGGCGACGTCGTGAAGGCCGTTATCGTGCGCAGCAAGCACGGCGTCCGCCGTGACGACGGCTCCTACATCCGTTTCGACGAGAACGCCGCCGTCATCGTCATGGCCGACAAGAGCCCCAAGGGCACCCGTATCTTTGGACCCGTTGCCCGTGAGCTGCGTGAGGCCGGCTACACCAAGATCCTGAGCCTGGCTCCGGAATCGCTGTAAGGAGGTTTTAAATTATGAATAATCTTCATGTTAAAACCGGCGACAACGTTATGATCATCAGCGGCAAGGACAAGGGCCACACCGGCAAGGTTCTGCAGGTCAGCCCCGCCGAAGGCAAGGTCATTGTTGAAGGCCAGAACATGGTTACTAAGCACGTCAAGCCCCGCCGTCAGGGCGAGCAGGGCGGCATCGTCAAGGCCGAAGGCGCTATGTACGCCTCCAAGGTCATGCCCATCTGCCCCAAGTGCGGCAAGGCTGTCCGCGTCGGCCACGTCGAGAAGGACGGCAAGATGGTTCGCGTCTGCAAGAAGTGCGGCGCTGAGCTGTAAGAAAGGAGTAAGGAACAATGGCTCGTTTGAAAGAACAGTACGTCAATGAAATTGCTCCTGCTCTGAACAAGAAGTTCGGTTACAAGAGCGTTATGCAGATCCCCAAGCTGAACAAGGTCGTCATCAACGTTGCCTGCGGCGAGGCCAAGGACAACGAGAAGATCCTGGAGGCTGTCATGAAGGATCTGGGCCAGATCACTGGCCAGAAGGCGGTTGTCTGCCGCGCCAAGAAGAGCGTCGCTAACTTCAAGCTGCGCGCTGGCACCCCCATCGGCTGCAAGGTCACCCTGCGTGGCGAGCGTATGTACGAGTTTGTGGATCGTTTCTTCAACATCGCACTGCCCCGCGTCCGTGACTTCCGCGGCATCAACGGCAACGCCTTCGACGGCCGCGGCAACTTCGCCTGCGGCATCAAGGAGCAGATCATCTTCCCCGAGATCGACTTCGACAAGGTCGACGCCGTCCGCGGCATGGATGTGTGCTTCGTCACCACCGCCAAGACCGACGAAGAGGCCAAGGAGCTGCTGAAGGCTCTGGGCGCTCCGTTCGAGAACAACTAAGGGAGGAGATTGGTACAATGGCTAAACTGTCTATGAAGCTCAAGCAGGCCCGTCCTGCCAAGTTCTCCACCCGCGCATACACCCGCTGCCGCATCTGCGGCCGCCCCCACTCCGTGCTGCGCAAGTACGGCGTGTGCCGTGTGTGCTTCCGTGAGCTGGCCTACAAGGGCGAGATCCCGGGCGTGAAGAAGGCTTCCTGGTAATTAACCGGGGGCAACTGTGTCGGATACCCGCCCCGGGGCAAATGGTTTCGGGGCGGTATCATTATAAAAACAAACAATACAAGAGCTAATCTAAGGAGGTTAGTGGCATGCAGATTACTGATCCTATCGCGGACCTGCTGACTCGCATCCGCAACGCTAGCACTGCCAAACACCCTTCTGTGGAGATCCCCGCTTCTAACATGAAGAAGGCTATCTGCCAGATTCTGGTGGACGAGGGCTACATCAAGGGTATGCAGGTTAAGAACGACACTGTCCAGGGCACCATCGTGGTCACCCTGAAGTATCAGGCGAACGGTGAGCCCGTGATCGCCGGCCTGCGCCGTGTGTCCAAGCCCGGCCTGCGCATCTACACCAACTGCGAGGATATGCCCAAGGTCATGAAGGGCCTGGGCACCGCGATCATTTCCACCTCTAAGGGCATCATGACCGACAAGGCTGCTCGTGCTGCGCACGTTGGCGGCGAGGTCCTGGCCTTTGTGTGGTAAGAAAGGGGTAAAAGACAATGTCGAGAATTGGAAGAAAACCCATCGTCATTCCTGCCGGCGTCACTGTCACTGTCGATGAGGCAGCTCACACCGTCGCCGTGAAGGGCCCCAAGGGCAGCCTGAATTCCAACTATCATCCCCTCATGACCGTCAAGGTCGAGGGCAATGAGGTTTTGGTTACCCGCCCCAATGACGAGAACCTGTCCAAGAGCCTGCACGGCCTGACCCGCACCAACATCGCCAACATGGTGAACGGTGTTGTCAACGGCTACGAGAAGCAGATGGAGATCGTGGGCGTCGGCCTGCGCTGCCAGAAGCAGGGTTCTGACCTGGTCATGAACCTGGGCTTCTCTCACCAGGTGGTCGTCTCGGATACCGATGACATCAAGATTACCTGGCAGGATCCCAACAACTTCACCATTACCGGTATTGACAAGCAGAAGGTCGGCCAGTTTGCCGCCGAGGTCCGCGCCAAGAAGCCGCCCGAGCCGTACAAGGGCAAGGGCATCCGCTACAAGGGCGAGGTTGTCAAGCACAAGGAAGGCAAAGCCGGCAAGGGCAAGAAATAAGGTAAGGAGTGAAAGACAATGGTTAAGCAGATCGACAAGAACGAAGCTCGTCTTCGTCGTCATCGCCGCGTTCGCGGCAAGATCAGCGGCACTGCCGCTCGTCCTCGCCTGGATGTTTTCCGCTCCGCCAAGCACATTTACGCTCAGATCATCGACGATGAGCAGGGCGTGACCCTGGTGTCGGCGTCCACTATGGACAAGGACTTTGAAGGCTTCGGCGGCAACGTTGAGGCTGCTACCGCGATCGGCAAGAAGATCGCCGCCAAGGCCCTGGAGAAGGGCATCACCGAGGTCGTGTTCGACCGTGGCGGTTTCGTGTATCATGGCCGTGTTAAGGCCCTGGCTGAGGGTGCCCGCGAGGGCGGCCTGAAGCTGTAATGAGAGGAGGAAACACATTATGGCTATGAGAAACCGTGAAGATGACGGCATGATCACCAAGGTGGTCTCCATCAACCGCGTATCCAAGACCGTTAAGGGCGGTCGTATCATGAAGTTTGCCGCTCTGGTGGTTGTCGGCGACGGCAAGGGCACCATCGGCTACGGCATCGGCAAGTCCGGCGAAGTCCCCGAGGCTATCCGCAAGGGCGAGGCTGCTGCCAAGAAGAACATGCACAAGGTTGCCATGAAGGGCACCACCATTCCTCACGAGATCGTGGGCAAGTACGGCGCAGGCTCCGTCCTGCTGAAGCCCGCTGCCCCCGGTACCGGCATGATCGCCGGCGGCCCTGTGCGTGCCGTCATCGAGGCTGCTGGCATCAAGGACATCCGTGCGAAGTCCATGCGTTCCAACAACCCCATCAACGTTGTGTCTGCAACCTTCGCGGGCCTGTGCGGCCTGGTCAGCGCCGAGTCTGTCGCTGAGAAGCGCGGCAAGACCGTCAAAGAAATTCTGGGTTAAGGAGGTAACACACCATGGCAGAGAAGATGCTCAAAATCGAGCTGAAGAAGAGCCTGATCGGCCGCGGCGAGAAGCAGATCGCCACCGCCGCCGCTCTGGGCCTGAAGAAGCCGGGCGACGTTACCGTTCAGCCTGACAATGCCGCAACGCAGGGCAAGATCGCTAAGATCGCCTTCATGCTGAGCGTCACCGAAGCGTAACAGAGCAGGGGGTACACGCAATGAAACTTCATGAATTACACGCGATTCCCGGCGCTAACAAGGCTGTGACCCGCAAGGGCCGCGGCATTGGCTCCGGCAATGGCAAGACTGCCGGCTTCGGCAGCAAGGGCCAGAAGGCCCGCTCCGGCGTCAAGCGCGCCGGTTTCGAGGGCGGCCAGATGCCGCTGCAGCGCCGCCTGCCCAAGGTTGGCTTCAATAACATCTTTGCTACCCGGTACGCCATCGTCAACGTGGCTGACCTGGAGAAGGTTTTCGAGGCCGGCGCTGTGGTCGACACCGAGGCCCTGAAGGCAAAGGGCCTGGTCAAGAAGACCCTGGACGGCGTCAAGATCCTGGGCAACGGCGAGCTGACCAAGGCTCTGACCGTCAAGGCCGCAGCCTTTTCTGCTTCTGCCAAAGAGAAAATCGAGAAGGCAGGCGGAAAGGCTGAGGTGATGTAAGGTGTTCCAAACATTCCGAAACGCATGGAAAATCCCCGAGCTTAGAAATCGTCTCCTGTTCACGCTGGCGATCCTCGTGGTCTATCGGCTGGGCTGTGCCATTCCGGTACCGTTCGTGACCGGCTCTGCACTGACGCAGATGTTCTCGAACGGCAACATGCTCACCTATCTCGATATGATGAGCGGCGGCGCGCTGTCCCGGTGTACGATTTTCGCGTTAGGTGTGACACCCTATATCAACGCATCCATTATTGTGCAACTGCTGTGCGTGGCGATCCCCAGCCTGGAAGCCATGGCCAAAGAGCCCGACGGCCAGCAGAAGATCCAGCAGATCACCCGGTATGTGGGCGGCGGCATCGCTCTGGTGATGTCCATCGGCTACTACTTCGTGGTCCGCAGCATGGGCGCTCTGAAGTACACTTCCGGCGCCGCTGGGATCTTCTGTGCTCTGGTCATCATCCTGAGCTTTACGGCCGGCGCGCAGCTGATCACCTGGTGTGGTGAGCAGATTGACGACAAGGGCATCGGCAACGGCTTGTCCCTGCTGATCTTTGCCTCGGTCGTCTCCCACTGGTCTTCCCTGTACAGCACCGTGACCGGTATGCTGACCCGTGCCGCGGCCGGGGAGCCCCAGTTCTACTTCTACCTGCCTCTGCTGGTTGTCCTGGCTCTGGCGGTGATCGTCTTCATTGTCATTATGACCAATGCAGAGCGCCGCATCACCATCCAGTACGCCAAGCGCGTGGTGGGCCGGAAGCAGATGGGCGGCCAGAACACCTACCTGCCCCTCAAGCTGAACATGAGCGGCGTCATGCCGATCATCTTCGCGAGTGCGCTGGTCTCCATCCCGGGAACCATCGGCAGCTTCTTGAATCTCGATCCGGCGGAGCACCCGATTTGGTCGGCGTTCTTCAACACGTTCAACTACACGTCCTTCGCCTATATCGTCATTTACCTGCTGCTGATCCTGTTGTTTAACTTCTTCTACGTTACCATCCAGTACAACCCCGTTGAAATCGCCAACAATCTGCGCCGCAACAACGGCTCGATTCCCGGCTTCCGTCCCGGCAAGCCCACCAGCGATTTCATCACCCGCACCCTGAACAAGATCACCATGGTTGGCGCTCTGTTCCTGGCTGCGGTGGCTGTACTGCCGATCATTCTGGGCAACCTCACCGGCATGAGCATTCAGCTGGGCGGTACCAGTATGCTGATCGTGGTTGGTGTGGCGCTGGACACCACCCGCAGCCTCGACAGCTTTATGATGATGCGCAACCACAAGGGCTTCCTGGGCTGATCGTTAAAACAGAATAAGCACTGTTGTGAGAAAGCACTGGAAAAGAGAGGTCCCTCGATTTTTCAGTGCTTTTTTGCATCGTGTTTAAAAAAAGAAAAGGGGATATGCACTATGAATCTGATTCTTTTAGGCGCCCCGGGTGCAGGCAAGGGCACCCAGGCCGAGATCCTCTGCGCAAAGCTGGACATCCCGGCCATCAGCACCGGCAACATCCTGCGTGCCGCCGTTAAGGACGGCACCGAGATGGGCCTGAAAGCCAAGAGCTACATGGACGCAGGCGCTCTGGTGCCCGATGAGGTGATCATCGGCATCCTGAAAGAGCGGCTGGCGGCGGACGACTGCGCCAAGGGTTTCATCCTGGACGGCGTGCCCCGCACCATCGCCCAGGCCGAGGCCATCGAGGCCATGGGCATCCGGATCGACAAGGTCCTGGAGCTGTCGGTGGCCGATCAGACCATCATCGACCGGATGAGCGGCCGCCGCGTCTGCGAGAAGTGCGGCGCCAGCTACCACATCCAGTCCAAGAAGAGCAAGGTCGAAGGGGTTTGTGACCTCTGCGGCGGCAAGCTGGTGATCCGCAAGGACGACGAGCCCGCCACCGTTCTGGACCGGCTCAAGGCATATCACGAACAGACCGAGCCGCTGGTGGCATTCTACCGCGAGCGGGGCAAGCTGGCGGTAATCCCCCCCTGCGAGTCCATCGCAGACACCACGGCCGAGGTCATGAAGGCTTTGGAGGCGTAAGGTACATTGATCCAAATTAAAAACGCAAAAGAACTGGACGGCATGCGGCGCGCCAACGCCCTGAGTGCCGCGGCGCTCAAGTACGGCGGCGAGCACATCGAGGCCGGCATGACCACCTGGGAGCTGGATAAGCTGATCTATGACTTTATCATCAAGCACGGCGGCAAGCCCAACTTCAAGGGCCTGTATGGGTTCCCCGGCTCGGCCTGCATCAGCCTGAACGATACCGTCATCCACGGCATTCCCTCCCATGATGTGGTCATCCGCCCGGGCGATATCATCAGCATTGATACCGGCGCCAAGGTGGACGGCTTCAACGGCGACAACGCCTGCACCTATGCCTGCGGCAAGATCGACCTGGAGGCCCAGCGTCTGCTGGACGTCACCAAAGAGGCCCTGCATCTGGGCATCGCCCAGGCCGTGGCAGGCAACCGGATCGGCGACATCGGCCACGCGGTCCAGAGCTACTGCGAGGCAGCGGGCTTCTCGGTGGTGCGGGACTTTGTGGGCCACGGCACCGGCAAGGAGCTCCACGAGGACCCTGAGGTGCCCAACTACGGCAACCCCGGCCGTGGCCCCCGGCTGGTGCCCGGCATGACCATTGCCATCGAGCCGATGATCTGTCAGTATGACTACAAGATCAAGACTCTCTCCGATGGCTGGACGGTCAAAACCCGGGACGGTGGTCTGGCGGCTCACTTCGAGCACTCGGTGGCCATCCTGAAAGATCACACCGAGGTCATGACCCGCGGCTGGGAGGACCCCGACTTCACCCTTTAATAAGGTGTGTGTCGGAGGATTCGCCAAAAAAATCTTCACATTTTTGCCCAAAGGGTGCAAAACACCCGAAGGCAGAGAGAATTTCCGCCTTTGTCTCAAAGGCGGAAATTTTTATCGGAAAGACGGAAAAAACTCTTGCAAATCTTGCAGAAAAGGTGTATAATCTGATAATGGCTGTGGGAGCCAGATGCTTTCTCGGCAGGCAGGGTCATTCTGCCTGTTGGCGGATTTCGTGCCGCGGAGAAAAAGTATGTGGCGTTCACTGCCGCCCGTCCGCACAAGGCAAACTGAGCAGATCCAATAAGGAGGCAATTAGCTTGTCTAAAGAAGATGTCATCGAAATCGAAGGCATTGTGCGCGAGGCCATGCCCAACGCCATCTTTAAGGTGGAAATGTTGAGCGAGGATAAGGCAACCGGGAAGCTCACGCCCAGTGGCCACGTCCTCTTAGCGCACATCTCCGGCAAACTGCGGACCAACTTCATCCGCATCCTGCCCGGAGACAAGGTCACAGTCGAAATGTCGCCCTACGATCTGACGAAGGGCCGCATCACCTGGCGCTCTAAATAAGTGCCAGGGGAACTATCAAAAGGAGGTTCATCATCATGAAGGTTAAACCTTCCGTGAAGCCCATCTGCGAAAAGTGCAAGGTCATCCGCCGCAAAGGCCGCGTGATGGTCATCTGCCAGAACCCCAAGCATAAGCAGCGCCAGGGCTAATTCCAGGCGCCTGGGGGTCGAGTGCGTAGAGTCCCGGCGCAGACCCCGACACTGACATGGGATGATTTGGAGGAAATTTATTATGGCACGTATTGCCGGCGTTGACCTGCCCCGCGAGAAGCGGATCCAGGTGGGTCTCACCTATGTTTACGGTATCGGTCAGACCACTGCCAACAAGATCCTGGCAGCTACTGGCATCAACCCCGACACCCGCGTCAAGGACCTGACCCTCGAGGAAGAGGCTAAGATCCGTGACTACATCGATCAGGCTAACATCATCGTTGAGGGCGACCTGCGCCGCAACGTTGCTCTGGACATCAAGCGCCTGGTTGAGATCCAGTCCTATCGCGGCATTCGCCATCGCAAGAATCTGCCCTGCCGTGGCCAGCGCACCAAGACCAATGCTCGTACCCGCAAGGGCCCGAAGCGCACTGTTGCCAACAAGAAGAAGTAAGGAGGATTTGAGAAATGGCTAATGTGAATAACGCCAAAAAAGGCGCCGTCCGCACCAAGCGGAAGGAGCGTAAGAATATCGCAGCCGGTCAGGCTCATATCCAGTCTACGTTCAACAACACGGTCGTGACCATCACCGACCTGCAGGGCAACGCAGTGTCTTGGTGCTCCTCCGGCAGCCTGAACTTCCGTGGCAGCCGCAAGAGCACCCCGTTTGCAGCCCAGTCTGCTGCCGAGACCGCAGCCAAGACCGCAATCGAGCACGGCATGAAGACCGTTGAGGTCTACGTCAAGGGCCCCGGCGCTGGCCGTGAGTCCGCTATCCGCGCACTTCAGGCGACTGGCCTGGAGGTCACTCTGATTAAGGACGTGACCCCCATCCCCCACAACGGCTGCCGTCCCCCGAAGCGCCGCCGTGTCTGATTGAAGGAGGAAACTAAATTATGGCAAAGAATACGCAGCCTATCGCAAAGCGTTGCAAGGCCCTGGGCATTTCTCCTGCAGTCATGGGCTATGCGAAGAAGAATACCACCCGCAACTCCGGCAACAACATGCGCAAGAAGCAGTCCGAGTATGCGATGCAGCTGAAGGAGAAGCAGAAGGTTAAGTTCATCTACGGCGTTCTGGAGAAGCAGTTCCGCAACGCCTTCGAGAAGGCAGCTTCTCGTCCCGGCCAGGCCGGTGAGAACCTGCTGCAGATGATGGAGTGCCGTCTGGACAACGTCGTGTTCCGCCTGGGCTACGCTCAGACCCGCCGCGACGCCCGTCAGCTGGTCTCCCACGCTCACTTCACCGTCAATGGCAAGAAGGTCAACATCCCCTCTTACCAGATCAAGGCCGGCGATGTGATCGAAGTGCGCGAGAGCAGCCGCTCTTCCGCTAAGTTTGCTAAGCTGGTTGGCCCCGAGGCCCCTGTCGTTGCTCTGCCCGCATGGCTGGAGCGCGAGGCCGGCACCCTGAAGGGCACCGTCACTCGTCTGCCCGAGCGCAGCGACATCGACTACGAAGTCGCAGAGCACCTCATCGTCGAGCTGTACTCCAAGTAAAACCATTTTTGGGGGGACAGGCTCCCCGCATGGGCGCCTGCCAACTCACGTTCTTTTCTGAAAGAATTTCATAAATGGGCCGATGGAGACATCGGTTGTACAAGGAGGGCATAGATATGATGGAGATTGAACGTCCCAAAATCGAAACGGCAAGCCTTTCGCCGGATGGCCGCTACGGCAAATTCGTGGCAGAGCCGCTGGAGCGGGGCTTTGGCATCACACTGGGCAACAGCCTGCGTCGTGTACTTCTTTCGTCTCTGCCTGGTGTCGCCGTGACCAGCGTCAAGATCGACGGCGTGGTCCACGAGTTCTCCACCATTGAGGGCGTCAAGGAAGACGTTACCGAAATTGTCCTGAACCTGAAGGGTGTTGCTGCAAAGCTCTACTCTGACGGGCCTAAAACAGTGCGTGTTGAGGCAGTGGGCCCCTGTGAGGTCACCGCCGACAACATCAATCAGGGCGATGAGATCGAGATCCTGAATCCCGAATGGCACATCGCCACCTTGGGCGAGGGCGCCCGGCTCGTCATGGAGCTGACCTTCGACAAGGGCCGCGGCTATGTGCCCGCGGAGCGCAACAAACAGGCTATCATCGAGAAGAACGATATCAACACTCTCCCCGTTGATAGTATTTATACCCCCGTGCTGAAGGTGAACTACAGCGTGGACAACACCCGCGTTGGGCAGATCACCGACTACGACAAGCTGACCATCGAGGTCTGGACGGATGGTACGATCAACGCGCAGGAGGCCGTCAGTCTGGCCGCCCGCGTCCTGACCGAGCACCTGAACCTCTTTGTCAACCTGTCGGATGAGGCCGCCGGCGCCGAAATCATGGTGGAGAAGACCAACGACGACAAGGAGAAGGCTCTCGAGATGACCATCGAAGAGCTGGACCTGAGCGTTCGTTCCTTCAACTGCCTGAAGCGCGCAGGCATCAACACGGTTGAGGACCTGGTCAGCAAGAGCGAGGACGAAATGATGAAGGTTCGCAACCTCGGCCGCAAGAGCCTTGAGGAAGTCATGGCAAAGCTGGACTCCCTGGGCTTCAAGCTGAACACAGACGATGACTAATTAAAATATTTTAAGGAGTGAAACGGGATGCCCGGTACCAGAAAGCTCGGTAGAACCAGCGACAGCCGCAAGGCAATGATGCGCGCTATGGTTACCTACCTGTTAGAGAATGGCAAGATCGAAACCACCGTTACCCGTGCCAAGGACGTTCGTTCCATGGCCGAGAAGATGATTACCCTGGGTAAGAGCAGCGACCTGCACACCAAGCGTCAGGTTTACAGCTACGTTACCAAGGAGGATGTGGCCAAGAAGCTGTTTGACGAGATCAGCCCCAAGTACGCTGACCGCAACGGCGGCTACACCCGCATCATCAAGATTGGCGTTCGCCGCGGCGACGCTGCCGAGATGGCGATCCTGGAGCTGGTCTAAGCCTTAACAGGGCCGAACCGCTGCCAATAAATTCTTGAACCGAAGCCCTTCCCCCAGCGATGGGGGAGGGGCTTTTTGTGTTTTTCAGGCAAAAAAGACCGCCCCCCTGCATAGATACCCTAAGAGAAGGGCTGCAAAGCCCTTTGTTTGAAAAAACCAGCAAGGGGGAAAATCGAATGGAACAAAATCCGTTTCTGGCAGCGCTCTGTATGACCATATTGGCGGGGCTGTCCACCGGGCTGGGCGGGCTGACGGTGCTCTGGTTTGTGCCCACCGGCCGGATGCTGGCCCGCAGCCTGGGTTTTGCGGCGGGGGTAATGCTCTCGGTGAGTCTGGGGGATCTTTTGCCGGGGAGCCTTGCTTTTTTTGAGACCCGGCTTTCGTCCGCTGGGGCCGGGGCCGCTGTGGGGCTGCTGCTGGCGGCGGGGATGGCCCTGGCCGCCCTGATGGGGGAGCTGCTGCCCGATGAAGGCCGGCTGATGACTCAGCTGGCCGGGGAACCGGAGGTGGGGGACATCGCTCTTTCCCGCAGCCGGGCGCTTCACTGCGGCATTGCGGTGGGGCTGGCTCTGGTGCTCCACAACCTGCCGGAGGGGATTCTGACCCTCTTCAGCGGGGTGCAGGACCCTCGGGCCGGGCTGCGGCTCTCTCTGGCCATCGCCCTCCACAACCTGCCCGAGGGGATCAGCACCGCCGCCCCCCTCTGGTACGCCACCGGCAACCGGGTCAAGAGCGCCGGGGCGGCCTTCGCCTCGGGCCTGGCCGAGCCGGTGGGGGCGGTGCTGGCCTATCTGGTGCTGGCCCCCTTTTTGAACGAAATGCTCTTGCAGGGAATGTCCCTCCTGGCTGCTGGGGTGATGTGCTGGGTCAGCGTGGCCGAGCTGTTGGTCAACGGCTTTTCCCTGGGACAGAAAGCCGACGCTGCAGCGGGGTTTGCGGTGGGAGTCTGTGGAATGACACTTGGAATCGCCATCCTAGCGTGATATACTGTATCTGTTCGATACACCCTTCCGCCGGGGCTGCCCTGGCCGGGGGGAGAAAGGGGGGCGACGGATGAAGCGGCGTGCAAGAATTCTGGCGGGGCTTTTGGCCTGTCTCATGCTGGCAGGATGCAATGGGTTCCTGGGCAGCCGCGCCTCGATGGAGGAACTGCTCCGGGCGCCTCAGCTGGCGGGCGATTACGGCATGATCCAGTCGGCCCTGAATGAGTGGCTGGGGGAGAGCGCCCAGCTCAAATATCCTCTCAGCGGGGAACTGGTTTCCCCCTTTCTCATGAGCGACTACGACGGCGATGGGGTCCAGGACGCGGCGGTTCTTTACACCACCAGCGGTACCCCCAATGTCTGCCTGGCCCTGCTCCAGCGGGACACCGAGGGAAAATGGAAGGTGAAGGACGCCATCGAGGGGCTGACCGAGTCGGTGGACAGCGTCCGGTTCGCCCACTTGCAGGAGGGCGGCGCCGACCAGATTGTGCTGGGGTATGCAGCCTCCCCGGAGGAGTATTACCTGGCGGTCTATTCCTATGCGGACGGACAGATCCTCTCCATTCTGGAACAGCCCTGTGAGCAGTACCTCATCGAGCAGATCACCAGCAAAAGCTGCGAAGATTTGATTCTGATGGGCACCAGTGAAGAAGGGGGCGTCCAGATCGAGCTGTTGACCTCCGACCGGGAGGGAGGCTTCCGTCAGGTGGCGGTGATGGGGCTTTTCCCCGACCGGTTTGTGGGCTGTGCCTCTCTGGCGGCGGGAGTGGGGGCCGACGGCGGCCAGTATCTGGTGCTGGACGGCTGGACCGGCGTCTCGGGCACCAATCTGGCCTCGGTGTTGTTGCGGTTCAACGAGGAAACCCAGCAGATGGAACCGGCCCAGCAGATTGGCACCAATGAGCTGTATGAGGCCTCGTTCCGCAACGTCTCCACCCTGATCAGCCAGGACCTGGACGGGGATGGGGTGGTCGAGATCCCCACCCAGCCGGAGGAAGCGGGCCTGCTGAATATGAGCCAGGGCCGCCGGATGGATTTTATCGTCTGGATGGATTACACCAGCCCCCAGCCCCAAAAGAGCTTTGGCCTTTTGGATGAGGAGATGGGCTATTACCTGGAGCTGCCGATGGAGTGGGAGGGCAACCTTCTGCTGACCGACAGCACCGAATACGAAAATGCTGTGGAACTGCGGAGCCTGGACGGTGAGCAGCTGTATATGACGGTACGGATCGCCGGGACGGCGGAGTCCTCCGTCGGCTGGACCCGGCTGGGGGTCATTGCCTCCCGCCAGATCCAGGCCCGGCTGGAGCCGGATGCGGTGATTGAAGACCCGCTCTACCGGCTGTCGCGGTCCCTGTATATCCTGTAAAACGCGGAAAACGGAGGAAACCCCTATGGTGAAAGTGCTCATCGTGGAAGACGAGGCCAGCATCCGGGAGATGATTGCCCTTAACCTGCGGATGGCCGGGATGGAAGCCCTGGAAGCCGCCAGCGCCGAAGAGGCCCTGGCGCTGCTGGAACAGCAGCCCGGCTGCAGCGCGGCGATTCTGGATGTGATGCTGCCCGGGATGAACGGATTTTCCCTCTGCGAGACCATCCGCCGCACCGACCAGCAGATCGGCATCATCATCCTGAGCGCCAAGGGCCAGGAACAGGACAAGATCCGGGGCCTTTCCATCGGGGCGGACGATTATATGACCAAGCCGTTCAGCGTCAGCGAGCTGCTGGCCCGGGTGGGGGCACTCTGCCGTCGGGTGGGACGCACCGCCCCGGCCCAGGAACCGGAAGAGAACCCCACCGTCCTGGTGAGCGGCGAATTTGTGCTGGACCAGAACCGCCGGGTGCTGCTCAAGCGGGGCCAGCCCATCGAGCTGACCCAGGTGGAATTCCAGATCATGGAGCTGTTCTTCCGCAACCCGGGCACCGCCCTGGTGCGGGAAAAGATCCTGAAAGGGGTTTGGGGCGAGAATTATTTCGGCGACGTCAAAATTGTGGATGTCAACATCCGCCGTCTGCGGATGAAGGTGGAGGACGAGCCCTCCCACCCCGCCCACATCCTGACGGTCTGGGGCTACGGCTACCGCTGGGAGGAGTGAACCGCACCGAAAGATGGCAAGAAAACAGAAAAACCCTGGCCTGAAAAATGGCATCACCGCCCGCTGGCTGCGGGGCAACCTGCTGATCACGGTGCTGCTGATGCTGGTGGTGGAGGGGATGTTCCTCTACAACTACACCGAGAGCTACTACGACGGGGTGCAGCAGAGCATGTACCAGCGGTTCTCCTCCATTACCGGCCAGCTCAAGGTGTACAGCGGCGATACCTCCCAGAAGGCCGCGGCCAACCGCAGCGTAGCCCTGCGCCGGATGGTGGAACAGTTCTCCGACAAGGACAAATACGAGTTTATGCTGCTGGACAGCTACGGCGAGGTCATCGCCTCCACCAGCGGCACCGGAGCCGAGGGCATCGTCACCTGGGAGGACTTTGAACAGGCCCAGACTGCCCCCGACGGCATGGGGGTGGCACTCTATGAGACTTCCTCCGGGGAGCCGGTGATGTCGGTCTGCTGCCTGGTTCCCTATGCCGCCGAGGACGTGGTGGCCATGCGGCTGGTCACCAGTATGACCCTGATTCAGACCCAGATCAAAAACGCCTTTCTGCTCAGCGCGCTGGTGGTGCTGGTGGCCCTGGCCTTTACGGTGGCTTCGGGGCTGTATTTCGTGCGGAGCATTGTGGCCCCTCTGGGCCAGGTGGAGCGGATCGCCGCCGACATCGCCCGGGGGGACCTGGACGTCCGGCTGCCCGAGGCCGTGGTTCCCCGGGACGAGATGGACCGTCTGCGGAGCACCATCAACCGGATGGCTGAAGGCCTGGCCGAGACCGAGCGGATGAAAAACGAGTTCATCAGCTCGGTTTCCCACGAGCTGCGCACCCCTCTGACCTCCATTCGGGGATGGGTGGAAACCCTGAACACCCTGGACGACCCCTCCGACGAAAACTACCGCAAGGGCCTCCAGATCATCAGCAGCGAGACCACCCGCCTTTACAACATGGTGGAGGAACTTTTGGATTTCAGCCGGCTGCAAAACGGCGGCATCAAGATGGAATGCCGCCCCCTGGACCTGGTGGCCGAGCTCACCGACGCGGTGCTCTTCTGCGAGCCGCGGATCCGCCAGGCGGGGCTGGTGCTCTCCTACGCCGAGCCGGAGGAGATGATCCCGGTCCACGCCGACCCGGACCGCCTGCGCCAGGTGTTCATCAATATTCTGGACAACGCCATCAAATACTCGGCCCCCGGCGGGCGGATTACCGTCAAGATCTGGGCCGGGGAATACAAGGCCTTTATCGAGATCATCGATCAGGGCCGGGGCATCCCCCCCGAGGATCTGGGCAATGTCAAGGCCAAGTTCTTCAAGGGAAAAAATGCGGTCCGGGGCAGTGGCATCGGCCTGGCGCTGGTGGAATCCATTATGACCGCTCTGGATGGTACGCTGGATCTGCGGAGCACCCTGGGCCGGGGGACTGTGGTCACCCTGGGGCTGCCCATCTACCGGAAGTAAGCCCCCTTTTGCTTTTTGCGCCGCTTTTCTTGAAAAAGGGCGAGCCCCTTTTGAGGGGATATCATCAACAGGAGAAACACACAATCTATGAAAAAACCGGAATGTTTTAAAACCAGTGTGGGCGGCCAAGCCCTGCTGGAAGGCATCATGATGCGGGGCCCGGAGCGGATCTGCTGCGCGGTCCGCAAGCCCGACGGCACCATCGAGACCAAGCTCGAGCCCACCCCCCGGCATACGGGGCTGGCCCGGCTGCCCCTGGTCCGGGGCGTGGTCTCCATGATCGAGAGCCTGGTGATGGGCTACCGCTATATGATGTACTCGGCCCAGGTGAGTATGGGCGAGGAGTACGACGAAGCCGCCGAGGAGACCGCCTTTGAAAAGTGGATCGGGGAACACCTGGGCAAAAAGGCCGAGGACCTGGTTCTGGCGGCAGCGGCGGTGGTCGGCGGCCTGGGCGCCATCCTGATCTTTACGGTGCTGCCCACCCTTCTGGTGGGGGGCGTGGGCTATTTTGTGGAGCTGGGCCGGTGGCCCCGGGTGATTCTGGAAGCTCTGTTTAAAGTGACCATCTTCCTGGGTTATATGGTTCTGATCTCCCACATGAAGGAGATACACCGGGTGTTTGAGTACCATGGCGCCGAGCACAAGACCATCGCCTGCTACGAGGCGGGGGAGGAGCTGACCGTAGCGAATATCCGGAAATATACCCGGTTCCATCCCCGCTGCGGCACCAGCTTTTTGATCCTGGTGGTAATCGTCAGCGTCTTTCTGTACAGCGTGCTGCCCTGGGGCAGCGTGGGGCTGCGGGTGCTGTTCAAGCTGCTTTTGCTGCCCTTGGTCATGGGGATCAGCTACGAGCTGCTGAAATGGTGCGGCCGGTCGGATAACCTGATCACCAATTTGGTCCGTCAGCCCGGTCTCTGGGTCCAGCGGCTGACCGTATTCGAGCCGGACGACAGTATGATCGAGGTGGCCATTGCCGCCGTGACCCCTGTTCTGCCCGAGCGCCGGGAGGATGGCCAATGGTAAGGCCGGGTCTCACCCCCCGCCAGGCGGTGGAGCAGGTGGAGGCCCAGCTGGCCGCGGTGGGCTGTCCGGACGCCGATTTTGACGCCGGGGAGCTGTTCCGGCTGGCCACCGGGCGGAACCCTCGCCTGACCGAAGCGCCTTTGACCGAGGCAGAGGCGGCCACGCTGGAAACCCTGGCCGCCCGGCGGGCGGAACGGGAACCCCTGCAATACCTCTATGGGCGGTGGCCTTTTTTGAATTTTGAGCTGGCGGTGGGGCCGGGAGTGCTTTGCCCCCGGGGGGATACCGAGGTGGTGGCCGAGACTGCCGCAGGGATGCTGGCGGGCATTTCGGCCCCCCGGGTGCTGGATCTTTGCGCCGGCACCGGTTGCCTGGGGCTGGGGGTCAAGATGTTCTGCCCCGGGGCCCGGGTAGTATGCCTCGAAAAAAGCCCCGAGGCTTTCCGCTATCTCGCCGAGAACGCGGCCCAGGCCCTGGCCGGGCAGGGAATTGCGGCCCCGGCGGTGGAGCCGGTGGCGGGGGATCTTTTCACCTACTGGCAGACCCTGCCGGAGGGGGAGCTGGACCTCATCGTCTCCAATCCCCCCTATCTGACCGCCGAGGAGATGAAAGATCTCCAGCCCGAAACCGCCCGGGAACCTGCCATGGCTCTGGCGGCAGGGGAGGATGGCCTGGAATTTTACCGGGCCATTGCGGAACACTACCAGAGAGCCCTTCGCCCCGGCGGTGCCCTGGCTCTGGAAATCGGCTGGCAGCAGCGTCAGGCGGTGGAAGAACTGCTGGCCCGGTCCGGCTGGGTTGAAATCGCCTGCCGGAAAGATTACGGTGGAAACGACCGGTGCGTCACGGCCCGGCGCCCTCAAAAAATGAAATAAATCAACAACTTCTTGTTGTAATATTTTTTCTTTGTGGTATACTGGAAGCGGACATAAAATGATCCCCCGCGATGGCCCTGAAATCCGGGGCCAAAGCCAAGACAAAGGAGAAAACACTATGGCAAAAAATCAGAATAACGCGGTCTCCACGGCCGTACAGAAGACCGAGCCCAACGCAAAAAAGGACGCCCTGGCCACTGCCCTCTCCCAGATCGAGAAGCAGTTCGGCAAAGGCGCCATCATGAAACTGGGAGATAATGCCGCCATGCAGGTGGAGGCCATCTCCACCGGCAGCCTGGGGCTGGATCTGGCCCTGGGTGTGGGCGGTGTGCCCCGCGGCCGTATCATCGAGATCTATGGACCCGAATCCAGCGGTAAAACCACCCTGGCCCTCCACATCCTGGCTGAGGCCCAGAAGAAGGGCGGCGAGGTGGCCTTCATCGACGTTGAACACGCTCTGGACCCCACCTATGCCGAGGCCCTGGGGGTGGATATCAACAGCCTGCTGGTGAGCCAGCCGGACACCGGAGAACAGGCCATGGAAATCTGCGAGGCCCTGGTCCGCTCCGGCGCCATTGACGCCATTGTCATCGACTCGGTGGCCGCCATGGTGCCCCGGGCCGAGATCGAGGGCGAGATGGGCGACAGCCATGTGGGCCTCCAGGCCCGCCTCATGAGCCAGGCCATGCGGAAGCTGACCTCGGTCATCGGCAAGACCAACACCGTCTGTGTCTTTATCAACCAGCTGCGCGAGAAGGTGGGCGTCATGTACGGCAACCCGGAGGTCACCACCGGCGGCCGGGCTCTGAAGTATTATTCCTCGGTGCGGATCGACGTCCGCCGGGTGGAGGGCCTGAAGGATTCTTCCGGCCAGTTCATCGGCAACCACACCCGCGCCAAGGTGGTTAAGAACAAGGTGGCGCCCCCCTTCCGTGAGGCGGAGTTCGACATCATGTTCGGCGAGGGCATCTCCAAGATGAGCGAGCTGGTGGATGTGGGCGTCAAGCTGGGCATCGTCCAGAAGAGCGGCGCCTGGTTCAACTACGGCGATATCCGCCTGGGCCAGGGCCGGGACAACGCCAAACAGTTCCTGAAAGAGAATCCCGAGATTGCCGACGACATCGAGGGCCAGATCCGGGCCAACGCCGACAAGCTCTACGCTACCCGCCGCCCCGGCCCCCGCGCCGCCGCAGCTCCGGCGGCCCCAGCAGGGGAGGAGAAGCCCCGTGCCGGTCGTGAGCCGGTGGTCAAGGCCCCGGCTCCCAGCAACGAGAGCGAACTGGATATCATGGTGGAGGATTAACCCATGGCCTGGGCAAGACGCCGCCGCCCCGAGGCGGAAAAATCGGCCGATCCGGCCAAAGCCCGGGCCACCGGGCTGGAATATCTGGCGGCCCGGGAGCACTCGGCCGCTGAGCTCTACGACCGGCTCTGCCGCCGATATACCGAGGCCGCCGCGGCCCAGGCCATCGCCGACCTGGTGGAGCAGGGCTGGCTGGACGATACCCGGTACGCCCTGATGCGGGCCCAGAGCCTGCTCTACGCCCGCAAAAGCCGCCGCGCTGCGGCCCACGTCCTGCGGGGCAAGGGCCTGACCAACCAACAGGTCCAGCAGGCCCTGGAGGAAGTCTACGCCGCTCCCGAAGAGGGGGAGGACCCCGAGCTGGCCGCTGCCATAGCCCTGGTGCAGGGGCGCTACCAGGCCAAGCTGGCCGCCGGCCGGCGGGATCTGGTGGCTGCGGCTCTGCTGCGGCGGGGCTTCGGCTATCCGGTGGTGCGCCGTGCCCTGGCCGAGGTGGAACAAACCTCCGATCTGTAACTTGACAACAACGACAAAGGAAGGTTAAAAGCCTATGAAAATTGCCTGTATATCCCTTGGCTGCCCCAAAAACCAGGTGGACCTGGACTGCATGGTCCACACCCTGCTGGCCGCCGGCCACGAGACGGTGGCTGACCTCAGCGAGGCGGATGTGGCCCTGGTGAACACCTGCGGCTTCATCGAGAGCGCCAAAGCCGAAGCCATCGAGAACATCCTCGAGGCCTGCGCCTGCAAGGAGCAGAACCCCAATTTGAAGGTGGTGGTCACCGGTTGCCTGGCCGAGCGGTACCGCAGTCAGATCCGGGAGGAGATCCCCGAGGTGGATGCCGTGGTGGGCTGTGCCTCCAACGGTGTGATCGATTCCATCGTCGCCCGGGTGACCGGCGGCGAGCAGCTGGAGAGCTACGGCCCCAAGAAGGAGTTCCCCCTGGGAGGCAAGCGGGTGATCGGTACCCCGGCCCACTATGCGTACTTAAAGATCGCCGAAGGCTGCAACAACCGCTGCCATTACTGCGCCATTCCCCTGATCCGGGGCCCGCTCCGCAGCCGCCCCCTGGAGGACTGTTTGGCCGAGGCCCGCTGGCTGGCCTCTGAGGGGGTCAAGGAGCTGATTGTGGTGGCCCAGGACCCCACCGCCTACGGCGAGGACTGGGGCCAGCCCGGCAGCATCTGCGAGCTGCTGGACCGGATCAACGAGATCGAGGGGATTGAGTGGATCCGGATTATGTACGCCTACCCCGAGCGGATCACCGATAAATTCATCGCCGCCATGCAGCGGAACAAAAAGGTGGTGCCCTATCTGGACCTGCCCATCCAGCACTGCAACGACGAGATCCTCCACAACATGAACCGCCGCAGCACCCGGGCCGAGCTGCTGGAAGTCATCGGCCGCCTGCGGGCCGCCATCCCCGGCATCACCCTGCGGACCACCCTGATCGCGGGCTTCCCCGGTGAGACCGAGGCGCAGTTCGAGGAGCTGTGCCAGTTTGTCAAGGAGGTCCAGTTCGACCGCCTGGGCTGCTTTGCCTACTCGGCCGAGGAGAACACCCTGGCCGCCCGGATGGAGGGCCAGCTGGACCAGGAGACCAAAGACCGCCGGGCCGAACTGGTGATGCAGATTCAGACCGGCATCATGTCCCAGAAGCAGGCCGCCAAGGTGGGCCAGACGGTGCGGGCCCTCTGCGACGGCATCGACGAGGAGAGCGGGCTCTACCTCTGCCGGACGGCAGGGGACGCCCCCGAGGTGGACGGCTGCGTCTGCGTTTCCAGCGAGACCCCCCTCTATCCTGGCGAATTTTATACCATCCGTGTAGAAGAAAGCGATCTGTACGATTTGTACGGCGTCGTGGAGGAAAAATAAACTACAAACCGGCATATAATATCAAAATATGCCGGAACGGAAAACAAGGAGGACTCTATGAATCTGCCGAACAAGCTCACCCTGGCGCGGATTTTGCTGGTGCCGGTGTTCATGGTCTTTGCGTCCCTGTCCCAGTACGGCACATCCAACTTTAATTCCAGCTGGTATCTAGTGGCGGGCGTCGTTTTTGCCCTGGCCAGCTTCACCGATTTTCTGGACGGCCATCTGGCCCGCAAGTGGCATATGGTCACCGATTTCGGCAAATTCGCCGACCCCCTGGCCGACAAGCTGCTGACCACGGTGGCGTTCCTCTACATGATGCGGGACGGCATCTGCTCGCCCATTGTGCTGGCCATCATCCTGGCCCGGGAGTTTGCGGTGTCCGGCCTGCGGATGGTGGCCGCCGGCGCCAAGGACGGCAAGGTGATCGCCGCCAACATGTGGGGCAAGGTCAAGACCGTGCTCCAGATGCTGACCATCATCTTCTATTACTTTGCGGCAGCCCTCTCGGGGCCCAGCGACCCGCTGGCGGTGGGGACCATCAGCATGGTCCTCTGCTGGCTGGTGGCCCTGGTCACCGCCCTGTCGGGCATCAAGTATCTGTGGGACAACCGCAGCTTTATCAACACAGCAAAATAATCCCAGCCATACAGGGCCGGGGCGGAAAGCGGGCGGTTTCGCCCGCTTTTGCCCTTTCGGCCCCCATTAGGAGTACCGTAGAATCGACCCATGAGAACGACCAAACTGCAAAAACTGCTCTCCATCTTCTGCAACCTGCTCATCCTCTATTGGGAGAGTATTGCCCTGCCCATCAGCTGGGAGGGAGTGGGGATGGAAATGTTTACCTTTTACACCGAGAACAGCAATCTCTTTTCCACTCTGGCCTGTGCCCTGATGGCGGCGGCCCAGATCGGCGCCCTCCTCACCGGGGGCGAGGTGCCCCGCTGGGTGAAAACCCTCAAGTACATGTCCACCTGCTGTCTGATGCTCACCTTCCTGACGGTGGTCTTTGTCCTGGCGCCCATCTACGGCCCCGGCGGGTATTATGTGCTGCTGCTCACCGGCTCCATGCTCTATCATCATTTCCTGAACCCGGTGGTGTCCTTTTTCTCCCTGGTGCTCTTTGAGCGGGCGCCCCGGCTGCCCCGCCGGGCGGCCCTGTATGACCTGGTGCCCACCCTCCTCTATGGCGCGGCGGCTCTGGCCATGAACCTGGCCCGGGTGCTGGAAGGGCCCTATCCCTTCTTCAAGATCTATGAGCAGCCGGTCTGGGTGTCCTGCCTATGGGCGGTGGTCCTGCTGGGGGGCAGTTTCCTCATCGACCGGATCGTCTGGCGGCTCAACACCGGCAAGGTCCCGGCCCGGACTTGAGGTTTGCCGCTTTTTCGAGAAAAAGCGGCGCAAAAAGCTTTTTTCTCCAAAACCGCATTCTGCGGTTTTGCGGGAGAATGATTTACAAATTGCAATATTTCGGGGAAAATATACAGAAAAACGCCTCCGCGGCATGAACCGCTCCAGTAAAAGTAGAAAATGAAAAAAGAAGGCCTCCTGTGGTAGAATAAAACTACTACAGGAGGTCTTTGCTATGCCCAGAAAATACAGCCACATTCAGGAACACGAGAAGGAAATAATAGAGCTTCGCAGCCAGGGAATGACTCTGCGTCAGATTGGAGAGAAG
>NZ_BQKV01000040.1 GCF_022180365.1 Faecalibacterium gallinarum | reverse complement strand
GAACACTTATGTGTTCCTTTCGCATTGTCTCTACTACCAGTTGCTTAAATTCCGGCGTGTAGCGTTTGTTCGGTATTCCTTTTGGCATAATAAAACACCCCACTTGTTATCCAGTATACCATACTGTCTAACAAATGGGGTGCAGTTCACTTTTGGGAGGGTGCGGTTTTTTTATTTATGATCAAATTACAGGATGCACAGACAGCCCAGGGCAGTCAGGACGGCGGGGATGGAGATGATTTCGCCGTATTTCACAAAGGTCAGGAAGGAGAAGTTGATGGAGTGTTCCTTGATGATGCTCAGCCACATGATGCCGGCCAGAGCGCCCACCGGGGTGAGCAGCGCCCCCAGGTTGCTGCCCAGAATCACGGCGTAGACCATGGCGGGGGTGGCCTGGCAGCTGCCCAGAATCGAGGTGAACAGCACGCTCATGGGGATGTTGTTGATGACGTTGGAGGCCGCAAAGGAGGCCAGGCCATAGGCGAAGGGGTTATCCGGCAGGCTGTGGGCCAGGGTCTCGGTGACGCCCGCCTGGTTCAGGGCCAGGATCAGGACAAACATGGACAGAAGGAAGGGGGTCAGGGCCCAGGGCAGCTTTTTCAGGGTGTGGCTCAGGACGCTGAAATCCCGGCCGGTGTGCTTCAGATAGACGGCGGCGCAGGCCATGCAGCCCAGAGCGAAAGCCAGGGCGGCGGCCCACATCTCAAACCCGGCGTAGGAGGCGATGGCCATGGCCACAATGCTCAGGCCCAGGAACACCAGGCCGATGGAGGAGAGGGATTTGTTCCACTGGAGCTGCTCCATAGGCTGGACCTGGATGGGCATGGCCAAACTCTTGCGGAACACCAGGAACAGCACCGCCAGGGAGGCCAGCCCCGCCGCCAGGGTTACCGGAACCATGTGATAGGCGTAGTCGAAGAAGTCGATGCCGAAGGCGGTGGAAATATAGATGTTGGTGGGGTTGCCGAAGATGAAGAACATACTCCAGGTATTGGCCGCCACAAACTCGCCGAAGATGTAGGGGATGGGGTTGATGCCGGTCCGCCGGGCGAAATAGAGGATGAAGGGGGTGAAGGTCAGGATGATGATGTCGTTGGAAGTAAAGACCGTCAGCACCGACACCACCCCGAACAGGATGAAGAAGCATTTCAGCTGGCTGGTGCCCGCCATCTCCACCACGCCGGAGGCCAGGTGATTGTAAAAGCCCGCCTCATCCAGGAAAACCGAGATCGCGGTCATGGAGAAGAAGAGGATCAGGATTTTCAGGGGGTTCACCGCCGTGTTGGTGAAAAAAGACTGGCCGATGGCCTCGGGGGAGACAAAGCCGGCCGCCACGGCCAGCAGGGCCCCGGCCAGGGCGGCCACCCAGTAAAGGGAGAACTTGTGCCCGCGGAAGGAGCCGGGAGCGTTGGTCACAACGCAGAGGATCACGGCCGCCGCCGTCAGGCCGAAGAGCAAAAGCTGGGGAAGCATAGGGGCAAATACACCTTCCTTAATAAATTGTTTACAAAATTATCCCGCTTATTATAGCGCACCCGCCCAAAAAGTCCATGCGCAGAACCGCCGAAAATGCTTAAACACCGGCCCCGGAAATTGGAGGTTCCCAGCCCGGCCCGCGCCGGAGGGGGGCTTGACAAACCGGGTAAACTGTATTATTATCTTAGTACAATAACACGTCACCAAAGAGGAGGCGGCCTATGAAATGGCAGTTTTCTGCGGATGCGCCGATCTATACCCAGCTGGTGGCTCAGATCCAGATGTACATTGTCTCGGGGGCGCTGCCCCCGGGGGAGCGTCTGCCCTCGGTGCGGGAGTTTGCCGCCGAGGCGGGGGTCAACCCCAACACCATGCAGCGGGCCATGGCCGAGCTGGAGCGGGAGGGTCTGGTCCACAGCCAGCGGACGGCGGGGCGGTTTGTCACCGAGGACCGGGCCCGGATCCAGCAGGCCAAGCGCCAGTGCGCCGAGGAGCAGATCCAGACTTTTCTGGAAAAGATGGAACAGCTGGGGTATACCCGGGCGGAGATTTTGCAGCTGATGGAACAGCAAGGGAAAGGAGACGGGTAAGATGCCTGTTTTGGAATGTACGAATTTATCCAAGAGCTACGGCCCCAAAAGGGCTCTGGAGAGCGTGAATCTGGCGCTGGAACCGGGGCGGATTGTAGGGCTGCTGGGGCCCAACGGCAGCGGCAAATCCACCCTCATCAAACTGACCTGCGGGCTTTTGACCCCCACCGCCGGAGCGATCCGGGTCTGCGGCGGGGCTCCGGGGCCGGCCAGCTGTGCCCAGGTGAGCTACCTGCCCGAGCGGATGGCGGTGCCGGGCTGGATGTCGGTGAAAGAGCTGCTGGGTTTTTACCAGGACTTTTACGCCGACTTCCGCCGGGATGCCGCCGAGCAGATGCTGGCGGACCTCCATCTGGAGCCCAAACAGCAGATCCGCCAGATGAGCAAGGGCAACCGGGAGAAAGCCCAGCTGATCCTGACCATGAGCCGGGCGGCAAAGCTCTATCTCCTGGACGAACCCATCGGCGGGGTGGACCCGGCTACCCGGGACTATATCCTCTCCACCATTATCGCCAACTATAACCCGGAGGCTACGGTGGTGATTTCCACCCATTTGATCGCAGATGTGGAAAAAATCCTGGACGAAGTGGTCTTTCTGCGGGAGGGGCAGCTGCTGCTCCACCAGGAGGTCGACGCCCTCCGGGAAGAAAAGGGGAAGAGCGTGGACGCGCTCTTCCGGGAGGTGTTCAGATGCTGACCAAACTATTAAAGTACGAGTTCCGCGCCACCGCGCGGGTGATGCTCCCCCTCTATCTGATTCTGCTGGCCACCGCCCTGGGGGCCAACCTGTCCACCCGGGGCATGGGGGATCTGGGCACCCTGCTGGTTCTGGCGTTTGCTCTGGCTATCCTGGCGGTGTTCATTATGAGCGTGGTCATTATGGCCCAGCGGTTCCGGCAGAACCTTTTGGGGGACGAGGGCTATCTCATGTTCACCCTGCCGGTTTCGGTCCACCATCACCTCTGGGCCAAGATGATCGTCTCGGCGGTCTGGTTTGCCGCCAGCCTGCTGGCGGTGATCCTGGCGGCGATGCTGTCCGTCTCAGGCCAGCGGGAATTGCTGGAGTTTTTCCGGGAGTTTGGCCGGATGCAGCTTTCCCCCGGGGAGTGGGCGAACTTCTACACCTTCCTGCTGGAGCTGGTGGTGCTGGGTTTTGTGAGCAGCTTCACCCTCTGCCTGCAGTTTTACGCCTCCATGGCGGTGGGATACAGCTTTTCTTCCCATAAAACCCTCTGGTCGGTGGGGGCGTTCCTGCTGCTGAGCATGGTTTCGTCGGTGGTGACCAGTATTTTGGATTTTGACATCGACTTTGACGAGGTCGGGCTCCTCGCCCCCGGCCCCATCCATCTGCTGATGTGGGTGGTCATCGCGGGGTGCGTCGTGGTGGGCGCTGTGTATTACTGCATTACGGCGTATTTCCTGAAAAACCGTCTCAACCTCGCCTGAGCGGAGATCGATTCATTTATAAATAAGACAGGAGGACAAAACGATGAAACGGAAACTGTTATCTCTGGGCTGTGCTTCGGCTGCGCTGGCGCTGCTCTGCGGCTGCGTGCCCCTTCAGATGGCAGACTCCACCCTGCGGGAATCCAATTTCTTCGAGAGCATGGCAGACGCTTTCGCTCGGAAGATGGTGGAGTATGCCGAGAACGCCGAATCTGTGGAGACGGTGGAACTGGTCCGGCGGACCTACACCACCGCCGAAACCATCACCCGGGTAGAGGTGGAGGACAACAACGCCCCCATCGAGATCCGCACCGGTACGGGGGACAAGGTCACGGTGGAGTACGGCGAGCCCGAGGACCAGAGCTTTTATACCATCTCGGTGCGGGGCGGCACCCTGTCGGTGGAGCGCCTGGAACGGAAGCTGGGCGGGGTCCGGCTCACCGGGGATGACACCCTGGTGATCACCCTGCCCGAGAAGGAGTATGCCTCCATCGAGGCCGATACCGACAACGGCAGCCTGAAGGTGGAGAACCTCTCCGCCCGCCAGATGGAGCTGGGCAGCGACAACGGCGATATCGAGACCAAAAACGTCACCGCCCAGAGCCTTTCCGCCGAGACGGACAACGGCACAGCCCGGCTCACCGACACCACCGCCCAGTACCTGGAAGCCCAGTCCGACAACGGCGAGATCATTCTGGAGCGCACCACCGCCGATGTCTACGATTGCGAAACCGACAACGGCAGCATTACCGGCACCCTGAACGGCAGCGCTGAGGAGTATTCCATCCAGGTATCCAAGAAAAACGGCAGCAGCAACCTCTCCAGCCGCACCCTGGCCGGGGCGAAGAAGTCCATCCGGTTCCAGACCGACAACGGCGACATTCAGGTGGAGTTTGCGGGCTGATCGGGCGTTCCCGAAACAATCTGCCGCCCGGGCGGGTGGGTATCCTCCCTGAACTCCCACCGCCCTGGCAGATTCCATACAACAAAGCAAGGGGGCGGACCAGCCGC
>NZ_BQKV01000039.1 GCF_022180365.1 Faecalibacterium gallinarum | reverse complement strand
CACTTATGTGTTCCTTTCGCATTGTCTCTACTACCAGTTGCTTAAATTCCGGCGTGTAGCGTTTGTTCGGTATTCCTTTTGGCATAATAAAACACCCCACTTGTTATCCAGTATACCATACTGTCTAACAAATGGGGTGCAGTTCAGTTATCCCCCGCCGGGCGGTATTTTTCACAGGGCAAGCTCAGCCCTCTTTGGATTTTCGTCTGGAAAGCAACACCCCCGCCAACAGCAGCGCCGGGAACACAATCCCCGCCAGCACCCCGATTTTCAAATTATCCCCGAACAGACCGGAGACAAAGCCCACAACGGTGGGGCCGGACGAGCAGCCCACATCCCCTGCCAGAGCGAAGAGGGCGAACATGGCCGTTCCCCCGCCGGGCAGCGCAGCCGCCGCCTTGCTGAAAGTGCCGGGCCACATAATGCCCACCGAGAGCCCGCAGAGAGCGCAGCAGACCAGATTCAGCTGGGGCAGCGGCAGCAGCGAGATCCCAAGATACGACAGGATGCAGAGCACACTGCTGTATGCCATGAACCGGTCCAGGGGAACCCGGTCGCCGTACTTGCCATAGAACGCCCGGGAAAGCCCCATCAGCACCGCGAAAGACATGGGCCCCGCCAGGTCCCCCGCTGTCTTGGAGATGCCCAGACCTTTTTCAGCGAAGATGGAGGCCCACTGGCTCACCGCCTGTTCGCTGGCCCCGGCACAGATCATCATGACCACAAAGAGCCAGAACAGCTTTTTGCCGAACAGCTCTTTCAGGGTCATCCCCTGCTGCCCTTCTTCAATCAGGGGCGCAATGGGCACCCGGGTAAACACCAGGGCATTGCCCAGAGGGACCACCGCCCAGAGCAGCGCCAGAATCTTCCAGTTTTGGATCCCGGCCAGCTGGAAAAACAGGGTGGAAATGAGCACCACCCCCACATGGCCCCAGCAGTAAAAGGAGTGGAGCAGGCTCATGGCCTTTTCTTTGTTGTCCGAGGGGCAGGCCTCCACCACCGGGCTCACCACCACTTCCAGCAGGCCGCCCCCGATGGCGTAGACCATAACCGACGCCAGAATCCCCAGAAAGGGCGAGGGCAGCAGCTCGGGCAGGATGGTCAGAAGCAGCAGACCAGCGGCCGCGGTCAGATGAGCCAGAATCATGGCGGCGCGGTAGCCGATCCGGTCCACAAATTTAACCGAGACCAGGTCCACCAGCAGCTGAACGCCAAAGTTAAAGGTCACCAGCAGGGTGATCTGGGAAAGCGGGATCTGGGAGCTGTTCTGAAAGGTCAGAAACAACAGCGGCACAAAATTGTTTACAATCGCCTGCACAATATAGCCCACAAAACAGGCGCGTATGGTTTTGGTATAGGGATTTGTCATTTGGGTTTACCGTCCTTTTCGGGGTACTCGCACACAAAAAGGAGCCGGGACGCGGCCGCGCCCCGACTCCTGCCGTTGGTTGTGGATAAACAGTCTCTTGTACCAGGTTAACGCCGGCCCTCAGCGCAGCACAATGCGGCCTGCACCACGGGGATTCTCGTAGTGGATCAGGTAGCCGGGGTAATCGGCCAGGGGGCTGTTGTTGGTGTTCAGATGGCCCAGGCCCTCGGCATCCACGCCGCCGAACATCATGGCGTAGCTGGCCATCACCAGGTAGTCCTCCGAGACGTAGTCCTTGATCAGCTTGGCGCCGTCGAACATGGCAAAGCCGTCGCCCAGGTTGCGGAGGGTGTAGTTCATGCCGGCCATGGCGTAGGTGCGGTTCGGATCCAGCGGCTCATAGGTGCCGGTCTGCTTGTTGTAGATCTTGACATTCTGAACCCGCGGGGTGCCGGTAGCGCTGCCGGTCCAGACGCCCTTGTCGTCGGTCTGCACGGTGTTGGGCAGCGAGGTATGGATCTCGTAGCTGGCGCCTGCCACCTGCAAAAAGCCGCCGTTCTCCTGGCCGGAACCCGCATACCGGGCGCCAAACTCCAGGGCATCCTGGATCTGCTGGCCGGTAACCTCCATCAGGCAGGCCACGTTGCCGAAGGGGCTGACCTCTTTGCAGGTCTTGAAGGACCAGTAGCCCGCATACTCGTCGGCACGAATACCGCCGCCGTTCATAATGGCGATGTCGCAGTTCAGCTCCTCGATCTCGTTAAAGTAGCTGTAAATGCCGTCTGCCACGAAGTCGCCCATGTTGGTCTCCTCGGAGCGGATCAGACGCTTGCCGCTGTTGGGGTCGCTGATGTAGAAGTTGATATCGCTGTAAGCGATCTTCTCGCCCAGCATATCGTCCACGCTGTTGATCCAGGCGGCCTGGATGGCGTCCACATTGCCGTCCCTGCCCTCGTAGCTGGAGATCAGCTCGGTGGTGATGGTGCCGTCGGTGCCCAGGGTCATCCGGCCCACATTGTCCAGATAGTTGCCCGTCTGGGTCAGAACAACGGTGTTGCCCGCGGCGTCCTTGACCTCCTCGTAGGGGATCTCGGTGTGGGAGTGGCCGTCAATGAACGCATCGAAGCCGACGGTGTGGGCGATCACCTCGCGGCTGGTCCAGGGCGAGGAGGAGGGATCTACGCCCAGATGGCCCAGACCAATGACGTAGTCTGAGAGGATCTTGGCCTGGTCGATGGCCTTCTGCACAGCGTCATACAGCTCCTGGCCATCGGCGCCGCCGGAGATATTATAGATGTACTTGCTCTGGGTCTCGTCCATAAAGTAGGCCGGGGTGGACTTGGTGAAAGTCTCAGGGGTGGTGACACCCACAAAGGCAATGGACAGGCCGCCCAGATAGAACCGCTTGACGGCGGGCAGAACCTTGCGGTTGGTGCGCAGATCGATGAAGTTGCAGGAAATATAGGGGAAGTCTGCTTCCTTCATAATTTCCTGGGCGCGGGCCATGCCGTAGTCGAACTCATGGTTGCCCAGGGTGGCCAGGTCATAACCGGCGGCATTCATCAGCTGGATGATGGAAGCGCCCTCGTCCATGGAGCCGTAGGCAGTGCCCTGGACATGGTCGCCGGCATCCACCAGCAGGACATCCTGACCGGCGGAAACATAGCTCTGTTTGAGCGCTGCAATGGAAGCATAGCTCAGCTCAGGGGATTCTTTGTCAATGTAGGTATGCGCATCGTTGGTGTAGAGGATGGTGACCGGCGACTTCTTGAGGAAGGGCAGGCAGGCATCCGCACGCTGCGTGCCGAAACTGGCGGCCATAGCCATGGCGGCGGCAGAAACGCCGGCCGCCTTCATAAAGCTTCGGCGGGATACATAGTGTTTCATAAATGGACCTCCTTTTTTCAGAACCAAACCATTGGAAACTGTAACCAGAGACGGGCGGAGTAAAATCCGCACAAACCACTAGTTTAGTAATAGCACAGGCAGGCCATTCCGGCAAGGGGGGATTTGGAAATTCCGCCTGTTTTCGCGCATATTTTTTTCGCTTTTTCAGCACAGAGCCCACTCCCCTGCCCCGCAGCAGAAAAACAGCCCCGCCGGGGCGAACCCGGCGGGGCTGTTTTGTTCCGCATATTATTTTCAGGCTTTGGCAGGGGCCACTTCGAAGTCCACCTTGCCCAGGTTGACATCGGCCCGGACAATGGTGATCATCATGGCGTCGCCCAGGTTCCAGTTCTTGCCCGAGACAGGGTCGGACAGACGGATGCCCTCGGTGAGCATGGTGCCGCTGGGGGTCAGGCTGGAAGCGGGCACAAAGCCCTCCACACCGTTGGACAGCTCCACAAAGAGCCCCCGCTGGGTGACACCCGAAATAGTGCCCTCGTAGCACTCGCCCAGATGACGGCGGGCATACTCGGCCTTGTAGCAGTCCTCGGCGCGGCGCTCAATCTGCATGGCCACCACTTCCCGCTGGCTGGCCTGTTTGCTGACCTGCTCGGCAAAGTCGGCATACCGCACGGTCAGGGTCTCCTTGTCGCCGCCGGCCAGCAGATCGGTGAGAATCCGATGGATGGCCAGGTCCGGGTAACGGCGGATGGGGCTGGTGAAGTGGGCATAATCCTTCAGCACCAGGCCATAGTGTCCCTTGGGCTCGGCCTTATATTCCGCCTTGGACATGCAGCGGAGCATGCCGGTATGGATGATCTTCTCATAAGCAGTCCCCCGGGCGCCCTCCAGGATAGCGCTCAGCTCTTTGGGCACCGGCACATCCTTGGCGAAGTGGTCGTTGATGCCGCAGGCCTGGAGCAGGTTGTGCAGCCGCTCCAGTTTCTCACTGTTGGGTTCCTCGTGGACGCGGTAGACAAAGGGAATCTGCTTGACCCGGGCGAAGTGGGCGGCGCACTGGTTGGCCAGCAGCATGAACTCTTCGATCATGGCCTCACTCTCGCCCTGGACCCGCTTTTTCACATCAATGCAGTGGCCGTCCTCGTCCAGGATCAGTTTGACTTCCCCACTCTCGATGTCCAGGCAGCCCCGCTCCCGGCGCAGGCCGGCCCGCAGGCTGTAAAGATTGCGCATGGCGGGCAGCTGGTCGGCCACCTCCACATACTTGGCCTGGATCTCGGAGTCGGCGGTGCCTGCCAGCAGGGCGTTGATCTCGCTGTAAACGCCCTTGACCCGGCTGCAAATCACCGATTTGACAAAGCGATAATCCACCAGATTGCCGCCCTTGTCCAGGTGCATCAGGCAGGAGAAGGCCAGACGGACTTCTTTCTCGTTCAAGCTGCAGATGCCGTTGGAGAGCTGCTTGGGCAGCATTGGCACCACCTGGTCTGCATAGTAGACGCTGGTGGCCCGGTTGAACGCCTCGTTGTCCAGCTCGGTGCCCGGCTTGACATAGTGGGAGACGTCCGCGATGTGGACCCCCAGCTCGAAACCGTCGGCGGTCTGCTTGAGGCTGATGGCGTCGTCGATGTCCTTGGTCTCGGCGCTGTCGATGGTGAAGATGGGCAGGGCCCGCAGGTCCATCCGGCCCTGGGTGTCCTCTTCCCGGACGGTGGCGCCGTCCAGCTTCTTGGCCTCGTCCCGGACTTTATCGGGGAAGCGGCTGCGGATGTCCTGGGCGTAGAGCAGGGCCTTGGCGCAGCGCTTGGCCTCGTCCGAGCTGCCGAATCGCATGGCCACCCCCACCCGGTGCTCGTCGTGCCGGGCCCCGCGGGAGAGGATCTCCACGGCAACCTTGTCGCCGTCCTTGGCGCCGCCGCCGCAGTCCCGCATGATGGTCATGGTCATGGCCGGGCAGTCGTCCGGCACAAAGACCAGCTTGCCGTCCACCCGGCGGGTGGTGCCCACCAGGTTGTTCTTCTGCTCCAGAACCGCCAGGATCTCGCCCTCGTCGCTGCCCTCCACCCGGGGGTGGGCCAGCTTTTCCACCAGGACCTTATCGCCGGGCATAGCGCCCCGCAGAAACCGCCCCGGGATGAAGATATCGCTGGTGCCGTCCTCCAGCATGGCAAAGCCGAAGTTCTTGCCCAGCTTGACCAGGTTGCAGACCAGTGCTTTGTCGGCCCGGCCGGAGCGAACCGTGAAGAACACCCCCTGGCGCTGGCAGACCACAGCCTCCCGCACCAGCTCGTCCAGCGCCTCCATCACCTTGCGGTCTGCGCCCCGGTCGCCGCCGAACTTGGCTTTCAGATCCCGGACAGTGCAGGGCTGCTGCTGGATCGCATGCTCGATTTTATCTCGAATTGCCATAATTGATAGTTTCTCCTTCCAACTTAACCGCGCTCTCCATCGGAGCGCGGCCCTTCCCACGCCGGGCAGCCGCCGCCCGGACACAAAAACAGCCCCGTACAAGCGACGGGGCTATCACAGATCGGCTCAGCCCAGACGGCTGGACAGAATGCAGGCGGCGATTGCCACCACGAAGAAAATGACGCCGGCGACCTTGGTGATCTTGGCCAGCATCTGATCCGCGGGGGTCAGCCGGCTGGCGTTTGCACCCTGGGCGCCGCCGTTGATGGCGCCGGACAGGCCCTGGCCATGGGTGTGCTGCAGCAGGGTGAGCACAACAATGATCACAGCGACGACCATCAAAACCACGCCGCCAACGATTTCATAAACAGTCATACGTTTTCATGCTCCTTCAACCGATTCGGGGATCGCACATAGAAATACGACTATATAGTAGCACAATCCGGACCAAAAAGCAAGGGCTTTTCCCCTCAGCGGCGGAGCAAATACAGCACCTCACAGACCTGGGAGAAGATTTTTGCGCTGGAGTATTCCGGGTCGTTCTGCCCGTCCTGAAGGACCACAATGGTATACTGAGGGTCGTCTGCCGGGTAAAAACCCGCAAACCAGAGGTTCATCTTCTCCTGGCCGTCCTCAAACTGCCCGGTCTGGGCGGTGCCGGTCTTACCCCCGGCGGTCTCGTAGAGGGGAGCGGCGTCGTGGCCGGTGCCCTGCTCCACTACCCCTTGGAGCAGGGTCCGCAGGGTCTGGGCCGTCTGGGCCGAAAAAACCTGGCGCTCTGCCGGGGCCGCCGCGGCCTCCAGCCGGGCCCCGTCTGACTCCCGCACCGTCCCCAGCAGAAAACTCGGGGTGCGGTAAACCCCGTCGGCGGCGATGGCGTTCATCATCCCTGCAATCTGGACCGGGGTGGCCAGCAGCTGCCCCTGACCAAAACTGAAGTTCGCCAGCTGGCCGCTGCTGGCCAGAGCCTCCATCTCAGGCAAAACCCCGGCCGCGGCCCGCAGACTGCCCGCCAGATAGACCGCCTGGCCGAAGCCCAGCTGCGCTGCCATCTCCCGCACCGAATCCGCCCCCAGCATCTGCCCCAACTGGATAAAATACCCGTTGCAGCTTTTTTCCAGGGCGGCGGCCAGATCCGTTTCCCCGTGGGCGGTGCCGGAGGCGCAGCGATAGACCTGCCCATCCAGAACCGTATATCCCGGGCACTGGATCACCAGATCGGTTTTACCCTGCTCCAATGCAGCGGCGGCCAGCACCGGTTTGAACACCGACCCCACCGCATAGGCGCAGAGGGTACGGTCCAGCAAAGGGCTGTTTTCGGCATCCAGGCTTGCCGAAATGTTCTCGGGGTCATAGCCGGGCAGGCTGACGCTGGCCCGCACCTGGGCGGTGGCCACATCCAAAACCAGGATGCAGCCGGTGGTCATGGTCTGGCCCGCCACCGCCTCCACCCCCCGCTGGATGGCCCGGGAGATGGTCAGCTGGACGCCGGTACCGGTGGTTTCCGCCTGGGTATACACCGGCGCGGTCCCCTCCACCAGCCGCCCCTGGCCGGTGACCGCACATTGCAGGGTGTCCCGGCTGCCATCCCCCGCCAGCAGTTCATCCAGGGCCGCTTCCAGCCCGGCTACCCCCCTGCCCTCCCCGTCCAGATAACCGATCAGGTGCTGGCAGAGAGGAATGGTACAGTATCGCCGGGGCTCGGTCAGGGTATACACCCCCAGATCGCTCACGTCCCGTCCCACCCGGAGCAAAAAGGGCGCCGCCGAGTTGCGTTTTTCGTAAAGACGGGCCTGCCCTTCGGCCGAGGCGATATCATACAGCCGGGTGTAACTGCCCTCCCCGGGCAGGCAGAGGGCATAGTAATCCTCCTGAATTCCGGTCAAAAGCAGGCCCTCGCAGTCGTAAAAGTTCCCCCGATTCGCCGGCAGCGTCAAAGTGACCTGGCTCTGATCTGCGGCCCGGGCTGCATAGGCAGAGTTCCCCGCCGTCAGGTAGAGCCGGCAGGCTACCACCACAAAGCCCAGCAGCAGCCCCGCATAGAGAACGGCAATCCGCCGTACCGACATAAAATCCCCCTTTTCCGTTTCCTTGGTCCAAAAAAAGTATGGGTTCCGATGCCGTTCAATATACCTTCCGCCCACCACAAATTCCCCCGGGCTGTGCGCTCCGGGAATGAAAAAACGCCCGGCCGTAAAAACAGCGGGGCGTAATAGAACAATCCTGCGCTCAGGACTTGGTGGGGGCAGTTTTCTGGGCCTCAAACCGGTCATGAACCGGCCCGGGCAGCAGGATCCGGGCTGCCAAAGGCTGGAGAGAAATCTCCAGAGTATCCAGCGGGGCACACTCGCCGTCCGCCGTGGCGATGATAGGCCCCCGCCCATCCACCGGGCTGAGGGTAACCCGCCGGGCACGGCGGTAGAGGAAATAGGGCTCAGCCGCCTCGGTCAGGTGTCCCTGGATGAAGTGACGGCCTTTTTTATACATTCCCAGCATTTTGGCGATGGTCATCCGGCCCACCGTCCGGATGATAAAGACATCCAGCCAGCCGTCGTCGAGGGCGGCTTCCGGCGCAGCCATAAAGCCGCCGCCATAGGCCCGGCCATTGCAGACGGCGCACATGAGGCAGTCCTCCTCCAGCTGCCCGCCGTCGATCTCAAACCGGACCCGGCGGCCAATGTGCCCGCAAATTTGTTCCAAGATGGACAAGAGGTAAGCCATCTCTCCCCCACAGAAGGGCAGACGCCGGTATTTGGGGATGCCATAGGCCACCTGGGCGTCCAGGCCCGCCGCACAGATGGTAGCCGAAAGACCCAGGCTGGTCTCCATTAAATCGATTCGGGATACCCCGCCCGCCAGCTGGGCGTCAAGGTCCAGAAATTCTTCCCGGGTGCCGAAGCTGCGCAGAAAGTCGTTGCCGCTGCCGTAGGGCAGGCAGCCCACCGCCGTATTGGAGAACGGATACGCCCCGGTGAGCGCCTCGTTGAGGGTGCCGTCCCCGCCGGCAGTGTAAACCCACAGTTCCTCCCCTTCTTGGGCGGCGCGCTGGGCGGCCGCCTGCACCAACCCCCGGGCATGGCCCGCAAAAGCGGTGCGCTGGATGGAATATTGCTCCGGCGGAATGCCGGCCCGTGCCAGCGCCGCCTCCAGCGCCGGGATCAGCGGGCCGCTGCTATCCTGTTTTCCTGCGGCCGGATTTAAAATAAAAAGATAACGCATAGCGTCCTCCCCAAACCATTGACTCGCCGCAGCCGGTGCGCCGTGTCTGTGTGCTGCTCTCTATCTTATCGAAACAAAAGGAAAATTGCAAGATATTGAACCATTTTTACCGGGAATACACCCCAAAAAGCGCTGTGCCTCCGGCGCGTCCGGTGCACAGCGCTTCTATGAAATCAGAGCGGCTCGAATTTATTTATGCTGCTTGCCCAGCCAGGCCCACAAATTCTCGCCGGTGGTGTCGTCTACACACTCGTTGTTAAAAAAGTAGAACCAGCTCCAGTGGCCCTGGTACTGATAGGGAGTCCCATCCTCATTGGTATACAAGCCGGAGGTATCGTGCACATCCGCAAAAACGCTGGTGCGCAGGTTGGGGTTGATGGCCCGCAGCCGTTCAATGGTGGGGGCCTCATAGTCCGCCGGGGGAACAACCGTGTCGTTCTGGGCATAGGTAAACCAGATGGGCAGGTTTCGAATGCCCTCCAGCTGTTTATCAGTGATGCCGCTGTCCTTGTATGCCTCGCAGATGGGGTATGCTGCAGCAAAAACATCGGGGTATTGCAGCACCATATTCATGGTCATATAGCCGCCGTTGGAACAGCCGCCGATGAGAATTCGGTCGGCATCCACCGTGAACTTGTCCACAAATGCCTGGATCAGCTCCCTCAGTGCCTTGGTGTAAACCGAAGCTATGCCAGGGTTATCCTGCCAATGGCCTTCTTCATCGTATTCCATCCAGAACCCGGGAGCCTGGGGCGCCAGAACATAAGCGCCGCCCAGGGCAGACTGGAACTCCTGGCCAATCAGAGCGGCAATTTTATTACCCAGCAGGGCAATGCGGGCATCGGCCCCGCCTTCCCCGGCGCCATGGAGCCAGATCACCAGCGGAGCTTTCCGGCCGGGCTGGAGCGCCGGGGTATAGTAGGCAAACCGCAGTTCTTTGCCGTCGCTGCCGGCAAATTTCCCATTCCGATGGAAGTCGCCCAGTTGAGGGAGGAGGGCATCCTCAAAGCGGATAACAGGGTCCACGCTCAAAGAGGCAATCCTATTCCCCCAAATCGTGGTCAGGGCCGGGTTTGCCGCCAGCGAAACGCTCAATTCATAAGGCGCGCACCAGGTGTTTTTACTGGTATAAAAATCATAGCAGAACGGGATCCCTGTATTCGGGCCATAACTCAACTCCAGCCGTATGTACTGGGTGGGCAGAGTCGTCCGATCCCCGCAGCTGGTGCAGGCATACGCATCCAACACCTTTCGGGGCGACGAAACCACGTTGTGTTCCGCCGCCATGGCAGCCCAGTCAAACGCCTCTTTTTTCTCCACAACGGTAAAATCCCCGGCCCGCACCGAGTCAGCCTGGATTGCATCCTCCAGCCGGATAATTGTTGCTGTGACCGCAGGCCCCCAATCAAAGCCCTGAATGACAATTTTCTGGGTATAGCCTGCGGCGGGTTTGCAGACATCAAAGCAGGCTCCCGGTGCAGTCCGCCCTCCTGTTATGGCTCCTGCCTCCGGCACGAAACGGCAGCGGAAAAAATTATTCATCATGTGGTCCCCCTTCTTCCTCTTTTTCTCTCACAACACGGTCTGTCAGCCCTTAATCGGACAGACCCTTATAAAGAAAGTGTAACCGTTCAAACGGGATATTGCAACCAAACACAGGCAAGTTTCATCCTTTTTCTATCTTTATTTTGAGACAGCGCAAAGCCCGCCTGCCTCAAAAGACAGACGGGCTAAAAATCTTTATTAACTTCAGACCACCGCTGGGTCATCCACCCGCAGCATTACAGCGCCATCTTCGGCGCAGTCGGCCGTATAGCGAGCGCCGGTCTGGACCGTACCGGAGGCGATCTGATCTGCCAGGGCCTGTTCCACCGCCCGGTTGACCTGCCGGCGCAGCTCCCGGGCGCCGTAGGGCGAATTGGCCCGGGCCGCCAGGGCCTGGCAAACCCGCGCAGTATGGGTCAGAGTATAGCCGCTGTGAGCTGCCCGGTGTTCCAGCTGGGCCAGCAGTTTTTCGGCAATGGCGCAAAGGCTCTCCTGCCCCAGGGGGCGGAAAACAATCAACTCGTCCAAACGGCCCACCAGCTCGGGCCGGAAGAAGCCTTTGGCCTCGGCAATGGCCTGGGCCGCCTGCTTTTCAAAGATCGCTTCTGTCCCCGAGGCAAAGCCCAGGGGGGCACTTTGCCCCGCCAGGAACCGGGCCCCCAGATTGGAGGTGAGCAGCACAATGGTATTGGTAAAATCCGCCTTGCGGCCCATGGAATCGGTGAGGCAGCCATCCTCCAGAATCTGGAGCAGGATATTCTGGATATCGGGGTGGGCTTTTTCAATCTCATCGAAGAGCACCACACTGTACGGACGGCGGCGCACTGCCTCGGTGAGCTGGCCGCCCTCGTCGTGGCCCAGATAGCCCGGAGGCGCCCCCAGCAGCCGGGCCACGGTATGAGACTCCTGATACTCGGACATATCCAGTTTGAGCAGGGCTTTCTCGCTGCCGAACCAGCTCTTGGCCAGCGCTTTGGCCAGGGCGGTTTTGCCCACGCCGGTGGGACCCAGGAACAAAAACGCTCCGATGGGCCGCCCGGGTTCCCCCAGGCCGGTGCGACTGCGGCGGATGGCCCCCGCTACCGCCTGGACCGCTTTATCCTGCCCCACCACGTCTTCGGTGAGCCGCTGGGCCAAAAGATCCAGGCGTTCCCGCTCTTTCTCCCCCACCCGTTCCGCGGGCACACCGCTGGCCCGGGCCACTACCCGGGCAATGTCCTCCTGGGTCAGGCTGGGGGTAGAACGGCCCTCTTTTTCAGCCCGGATCCGGGCCGCCGCACAGGCCTCATCCATTAAATCAATGGCCTTGTCCGGCAGGCAGCGCCCCGGCAAATATCGGATCGAGAGCTCCACTGCGTCCTTGACCGCCTGGGGCGAAATCGTGACCCCATGATACCGCTCGTATCGCGGGGCCAGCCCCAGCAGAATCTTCTCTGCCTGGGCGGAATCCGGCTCATCGATCTGCACCCGTCCGAACCGGCGCTCCAGGGCGGGGTCTTTCTGGATGTGGGTGCGGAACTCCTGGTTGGTGGTGGCGCCGATGAGCTGCAATTCCCCTCGGGCCAGAACCGGCTTCAGGATATTGGCCGCGTCGATGGCGCCTTCGGCCGCTCCTGCGCCCACAATGGTGTGAAACTCGTCCACAAAAAGAATCGCGCTGCTGTCCCGCACCAGCTCTTCCAGCAAGTTTTTAAAACGCTCCTCAAAATCGCCCCGGTATTTGGTGCCCGCCACCAGGCTAGCCATATCCAGCGAGAGCAGACGCCGCCCTTTGAGGGCCCGGGGCACCCGCCCCTCGGCAATCCGCTGGGCCAGCCCTTCGGCCAGGGCGGTTTTGCCCACGCCGGGTTCCCCCACCAGACAGGGGTTGTTCTTCTGCCGCCGGCAAAGGATCTCGATCATCCGTTCCAGCTCGGCATCCCGGCAAAAGACCGGGTCCAGTTCCCCCTCCGAGGCCCGGCGGGTCAGGTCATGACAGTATTTATCGCTGGCCCGGCTGCCCCGGGGTGCGCTGGCCGCTGCCCGGGGCTGGATGGGCAGGATGAACTGCCCCGAGATCTGCCGGCATTCTTTGACGGCCTCACTGAGCTGCAACCCCATGGAGGCCAGCAGCACCCCCGCCGCGCAGTCGCTGTCCTCCAAAATGGCGCAGAGCAGATGCTCCGGCTCAGCTTTGGGCTGGTGGGCGTTCTGGGCACCGATCAGGGCGTAATCCATCGCCCGCTTGAGGTCCGGGGCCAGTGCACTGCTGCTGAGCCGCTGGGCCGGACCCTGCCGGGTCTGGGCCACCTGGCGGCGGACCTCCGGTTCCGAGATATTTTTGCCCGCCAGAAACCGGGCCGCCGGGCCATGATCCTCCTGCAAAATCACCAGCAGCAGGTGGCCGGTATCCGCCCGGCTGCACCCCAGCCCCCCGGCCAGCTGCACGGCGTCTGTCAGCATCTGCCCTGCCTGACGCGAAAAACCTTTAAAACGGCCGAAGCCGAAACATTCTAGAAAAGACATTTCCCCTGCTCCATTTCTCCGCACCCAGGCGGCGGCGCTGTTCTACTGGGCTTTGGGCCCCTGGCGGTCTGGCCGCCGACAACTAGAGTATAGCCCCGTCCTGCGCAAAAAAATCATCCTTTTCTGTCGGGGGCGGGCGCGGAGCCGACCAAAACCGGCGCGGCCTGCCGGATGTGCCAAAAAAGCCGCCCGTCCACGGCGCAAATGCCATGGACGAGCGGCAGACGGTTCAGGGATGTACCGGCCAGAGCTTAGACTCAGCCGAAGATGTTGATCAGGATACCTGCTGCAACGGCGGAACCAATGACGCCGGCAACGTTGGGGCCCATGGCGTGCATGAGCAGGAAGTTCTGGGGGTTCTCCTTCTGGCCCACCTTCTGAGAGACGCGGGCCGCCATGGGAACAGCGGAAACGCCAGCCGAGCCGATCAGGGGGTTGACCTGGCCGCCGGTGACGGCATACATCACCTTGCCGCAGACAACGCCGGCCGCAGTACCAAAGGAGAAGGCGATCAGGCCCAGCACGATGATGAACAGGGTGCGGGCGTTCAGGAAGGTGTTGGCGCTGGTGGTGCAGCCAACCGACAGAGCCAGGAAGATGGTGATGATGTTCATCAGCTCGTTGCCGGCGGTGCGCTGGATCCGGTCCACAACACCGCACTCACGCATCAGGTTGCCCAGCATCAGCATGCCCACCAGGACGGCGGCATCGGGAACGATCAGGGAGACAACGATGGTGACCATAATCGGGAAGACGATTCGCTCGGTCTTGGAGACGGTGCGCAGCTGCTTCATCACAACTTTGCGCTCCTTGGGGGTGGTCAGGGCCCGCATGATGGGGGGCTGGATGACCGGCACCAGGGCCATATAGCTGTACGCTGCCACGGCAATGCTGCCCAGCAGCTCAGGCGCCAGACGGGAGGTAACAAAGATCGCGGTAGGGCCGTCGGCGCCGCCGATGATGGAGATGGCCGCGCTCTGTGCCTGGGTGAAATCCACCAGGCCGGTGGCCGTCAGCAGACGGGCGCCCATGTATGTACCGAAGATGCCGAACTGTGCGGCAGCACCCAGCAGAAGGCTCTTGGGGTTGGAGATCAGGGGGGCGAAGTCGGTCATGGTGCCGATGCCCAGGAAGATCAGCGGCGGGTAGATGCCCAGCTTGACGCCCATATAAAGCATATCGGCCAGGCCGCCGTTGTTCAGAATCTCAATCCACATGGGATGCTCGAGGCCGTCGCCCACGAAATACTGCATATGGATGATGCCGCTGCCCGGGAGGTTGGCCAGGATCATGCCGAAAGCCATGGGCAGAAGGATCAGGGGCTCAAACTCTTTGACGATGGCGAGGTAAAGCAGAAAGCAGCCCACGCAGATCATCACAGCGTAGAGCCAGCCGCCCGGCTCGCCGAAACGGGCGAAACCCGAGCTCTGGAAAATACCGAGAAGCGTATCGATAAATTGTGTCATGATCTGTCCCCTCCCTTAAAACGGTGCGGTTGTGTCGGACACGCCGGCCTTGCTCCAGCCGCCGCGGTCTGCGCGGCGCACCGCCCGCAGGGTGTACTTGCCGCCGCCCAGGGCGTAAATTGCCGCTGCAATCGCTGCAATCACGTCGCCGGGGATGCCCGGCTCCACCTGGGGCTGGGGTTCCGGCTCCACAGGCGCCACTGCCTGCTGCTGGGGCGCTGCCGGAGCTTCCGGCTTGGGCGCAGCAGGGGCGGCAGGCCGCTTTTTGTTGCTGAGGGTGTTGAACGCCTTGCCTTCCAGCATGATGATCACCATCAAGATGACCAGGATCAGAAAGACCAGTACCATGCCGGATATGGTGACAACTACATCATAACCTAAATCCATGATTTTCCTCCTATTTTTTCAGCGCGGCCAACCCGAAGGCCGCCCCGCCAAAGATTTTTGAGAACATTTGCCGGCCGCAAAAGAAGTAAAAGTTTCTTCCAGTCCTGCCAAACGACCTCATTCCCGTCTATTATACTCGGTTTTGGGTCCGGTTTCAACAAAAGCAGCCCTGAAAAGGTACAATTTTTGTCAATATTTTGTCAATGGCGGCGGCCGATGCGAGGCGTGGCGTCGGTAAAGCCGGTTTCCAGCTTATCGCCCAGGGAGAGGCTCATGGCGGTGCCCAGGGCAACGCAGTTGACAGGATCGGGCGAGACGGTGACCTCCACCTTCAGTTCCTGGCTCAGATACTCGGGCAGACCATGGAGCTGTGCGCCGCCGCCCGTCAGCATAACGCCGTTGCGGTAGATGTCGCCTGCCAGCTCGGGGGGCGTCTTTTCCAGCACCTGGTGAGCCGCCACACCGATCTGCTCGCTGAGCATCATCACCGGCTCATAGAGATCGCTGGTGGACACATTGATCCGCTGGGGCAGGCCGGTCAGCAGGCTGCGGCCCTTGATCTCCATGGTCTCGTTGAAGTCTGCCTTCTGGGGGCAGCAGGCCACGTGCTTTTTCAGCTCCTCGGCGGTGCGCTGGCCGATGGCGATGTTGAACTTGGCCCGGACGTGCTTGAGGATCTCATCGTCGTAGTGGTTGCCCGCCACCCGGACGCTGGTGGCCTTGACCTTGCCGCCCAGGGAGAGCACCGCAATATCCGTAGTGCCGCCGCCGATGTCGATGATCATCCGGCCGTCGGGGATGGTGATATCCACCCCAGACCCTAGCGCCGCGGCAATGGGCTCATCGATCAGATAGACCTGACGGGCGCCGGCCGCCACGACGGCCTCCACCACCGCGTCGCTCTCGATGCCGGTGATGGCCGCCGGGACACAGACCGCCACCCGGGGTTTCACCATGTGAGAACTGTACACCTGGTTGACAAAACGGCAGATCAGCTCCCGGGTCATGGTGTGGTCGCTGATGACGCCATCCTTCAGGGGGAAGGTGGCGGAGATGTAGTTGGGGGTGCGGCCCACCATGGCCAGGGCCTTGTCGCCCACCTCCAAGACCGAGTTTTTGCGGGTGTCCACCGCCACAACGCTGGGCTGGTTGAGGACGACGCCCTTTCCTTCCTGTGCAATGATGATGGTGGTAGTGCCAAGATCAATGCCGATATCGTTCTGAGCCATAGCACGTTATCCTTTCTGGTTTCTATTTTTAAAGCCGGCTGGGCCGTATAAATCCATTGTTCAGTATAGCATATTTCGCAAAGAATGTATAGGAAAAGCGCAGATTTTCTTTCCCCGGAACAGGGGTTCAGCTCTGGGGCAGAGCCCCCTGCTCGGGGGGCAGCTCGTCGGTCAGCAGCTCACACAGGCCGCTGTACCGCCGGTTCTGGCGGATGTTGGCCATCATGGCGTTGACGGTGTCCCGCCGTCCGGTCACAATGCAGAGCCGCTTGGCCCGGGTGATGCCGGTATAGAACAGGTTCCGGTAGCACAGCCGGACCGGCACCTGCGCCGCCGGCAGGATCACCGCCGGGAACTCACTGCCCTGGCTTTTATGCACGGTAATTGCATAAGCGATTTCCAGCTCGCCCAGGTTCTCGGCCGGGTAGACCAGCCGCCGGTCGTCCATCCGCACCACCATGGAGCGGTCCCGCAGGTTGATGGATTCCACAATGCCGATGTCGCCGTTGTAGGCCCCCACCCCCTGCTCACCGCCGTCCCGGTGCCAGACAATTTCGTAGTTGTTCCGTACCTGCATCACCTTATCCCCCACCCGGAAAACCCGGGCCGCGCTCTGGAGCTGGGGTTTGGATTTCTCGGGCGGGTTGAGCAGCTGCTGAAGCTCCACATTCAGCGCCTGGGTACCGCAGGGGCCCAATTTCGTGGGGCAGAGCACCTGGATATCCCGGATGGGGTCGAAGCCGTAGCTGCGGGGCAGCCGGGTGGTGACCAGCTCACAGACCAGCCGCCGGCAGGCGTCGCCGTCGGCCTCCAGGAAGAAGAAATCGTCCTCCCGGCCCCCTTTTTGGAGGGGGCGGCCCCCCACCACATTGTGGGCGTTTTTGACGATCAGGCTCTGCTCGGCCTGGCGGAAGATCCGGTTCAGGCAGACCGTGGGGATCCGGCCGGATTTGATGACCTCCCCCAGGATATTCCCTGGGCCCACGCTGGGCAGCTGGTCCGAGTCCCCCACCAGGATGATCCGGCAGCTGTACCGCAGGGCGGCCAGCAGACTCTGGAACAGTTTTACATCCACCATGCTCATCTCGTCCAGGATAACCACATCGTACCGGAGCAAGTTCTTTTCGTTGTGGATGAACTGGAGCACCCCGCCGCTGTAATCCACCTCCAACAACCGATGGATGGTGCTGGCCTTGCGGCCGGTCAGTTCCCCCAGCCGCTTGGCGGCCCGGCCGGTGGGGGCACAGAGGGCCACCCGCTCGGCCTGCTGCTCCAAAAGCTGCAAAATGGCGTTGACGGTGGTGGTTTTGCCGGTGCCGGGGCCGCCGGTCAGAACCAGACAGTTTTCGGTCATGGCCTTTCGGATGGCCTCTTTCTGCTCCGGCGCATAGGCAAAGCCCTGGGCCAGCTCCAAAACCTGGATGCTTTTTTCCAGCCCCCGGGGCTTCTCGGGACTCTTTTTCATCAAAAGGGCCAGCCGGTGGGCGATCGTCTCCTCGGCGTCCAGCAGATCGGGCAGATAGATATAATCGCCCCCCGCATATTTCCGCTGGCGGAGGATGCCGTCCTCCAGGCAATGATCCAGGGCAATTTCCAGTTTCTCCCGGGGCTGGTGGATGAAGGCCGACGCCGTCTCCAAAAGCTGAACCCGGGGCACGCAGGTGTGGCCGTTGTTGGCGTTGTGGCGCAGAGTGCGGAGCAGCGCCGCCTCCAGCCGCTGGACACAGTCCCCTTCCATCTGATAATACTGGGCGATGCTGTCCGCGTGGCGGAAATCCAACTGGAGAGGTTCGCCGCAAAGCAGATAGGGGTTGGCCGCGATGGCCTGGGCCGCCCCCGGGCCAAAGACCCGGAACACCTCCATGGCCCGCCGGGGGCTGATCTCAAACTGGGCCAGATAGGCGATGAGCTCCCGCATGCCGAACATCCGCTTGAACTCCTGCTGGATGCGGTCGGCCTTGTCGGCGGTGATGCCCCGGATGGTGGTCAGCTGGCCGGGGTCGTTGGCGATGATGTCCAGCGCCGAAGCCCCGAATTTCTGGATGATTTTATTGGCGGTGGAAGCGCCGATATAGGGCAGAGACCCGCTGGCCAGGAAAGCATAGACGGCCTCCATGTCCTTGGGCATATCGGTCTCGCACTCCTGGGCGTGGAACTGGCGGCCATAGGCGGCGTGGTTCTCGTAGCGGCCCCGGCAGACCACCGACTCACCCACATGCAGCTCCCCTACAACCCCGCAGACCACCGTAAGGGCTCCGCCCCCCGAGACCTCGAACACCATATAGCCGTTGTCGGTATTCTCGAAGATAATGTCCTCTACGGTTCCTTCCAGTGTTTCAAGCTCCTGCTGCTCCATGGGCGGTTCCCTCCTCTCTGCCGGGTCAAAGTCTCAAACGATATAAGTATAGCCCTTTTTCCGGGTTTTGTAAATTCGCTTTTGTCCCAAGGAACACAAAAAGCCCCCGCAGGGGCCGGGGATCGGCCGATGCAGGGGCAGCTTTACAATCAGGCGGCCGCCTGGCTTTCCAGGGCCTTGAGCAGCGCCTTTTGGACATCCTCAATCCCGATGGTACAGAGGGATTTCAGATCAGCGGCAGAACCATCGGTGGGAATGGCTTCGATCTGCTCCGCCGTCTTGCCCTTGAGGTAGTCGCAGAAGCCCTCGCTGTGCTCATACCACTCCTTGCCCAGGGCGGAGGCGTCCCGCATGCCGTAGTCGTCTCCCAGTTCCAGCTTGCTCAGCACTTCGTCGGGGGCGTCCACCATGCCGTCGGTGCCAACCGTCAGCTGAGGTTCCGCCTCATCCCAGACGGCGCCGGTGACCCGGCCCGCCTTATCCATGGTGATGGCCACGGCGTTGATATCCACCTTGGCGGCGGCGTCTTTATCCTCGGTGGCCTTGAGCTCGGCGCCCGCCGGGCTGCTGACCTCTACCCCCAGGGTGAGGGTGTCGCCGCTGGCCGAACCCACCGGCTGAGCCAGCTCACAGGCCCGGGCCACGGCGTCCCGATAGCCCTCCACCGTAATGGTGCAGCCCGACAACAGATCGGGATCGGAGGCATAGCCGTCTTTATCCGTTTCCAGCTTCTCCACCTGCTCGCCGGTCATCCCCGCCAGATACTCGCCGAAAAAGTCTGCCTGTTCGGCCCAGCCTTTTTCAATGGAGGACACCGCTCCCAGGGGGTAGTCCTTCTCCCCTTTCTGGCGCTTGGTGCGGTAGTCGGTGGGCATAGTTACCACGCCGTTGGCGTCGGCAGTGATGCTGCTCTCCAGCTCATCCAGAGAGACCTGGACAATCCGGCCGTCCTCGTCCAGCAGCACCGCCGCCAGAATGGTGTGGATCTCCCCGGCCCGCTCCTCGCTGTCTGCCCGGGTGACCATGCTCAAGCCGGTGCGCCAGGCTCCCTGCTGGTTCTGGGCTGCGCCGCTGCCCCCATTCATGGAGCCGCTGGAACTGCCCGAACTGGAGCTGCTGCCACAGGCTGCCAGCAGCAAAGACGCCGTCAGAAGGCAGCCAATCCTATACCAATTTGTCTGTTTCATTTTTTCGCTCCCTTTACAATCCGCCCCACGCGCCCATCGGACCGGGGACTTTTAGCCCTAGTGTTCCCACCGAATCCTCATTTTATTTGCAGAGAGCGCAAAAAAGCAGAGCCCCCGGCAGGAGCTCTGCAAAAAAGTAGTTTGGTGTTAAAGCAGCGGGCTGAGCAGCCGGAGCACATCGTCCAGCATCCGGCCGGGCACCGAGGTGCGGCAATCCTTGAGGCGTACCTCCCGGCTTTTGGCGATGGTGTCCAGCATATCTTTCCGGACCGCCGCCACCTGGCTATTCCCCATCAGCAGTACCCCGCACTCAAAATGGAGATACAGGCTGCGGTAGTCCATATTGATGCTGCCCACCACCGCCAGCGCGTCATCGCTGACATAGCACTTGGCGTGGAGGAAACCCGGGGTGTACTCGTACACCCGCACTCCCGCCAGAATCAGGGGGGCGTAATAGGAGCGGGTCAGCCGGAACACCAGCTTTTTATCCGGGATACCGGGCAGCACCAGCCGCACATCCACCCCTCGTTTGGCCGCCATCTTGAGGGCGTCCATCATCTCCTCGCCGATGGCAAGGTAGGGCGTAAAGATATAGGCGTAGTCTTTGGCCTGATGGAGGATATCGCAGTAGACATTTTCGGCCAGGGGTTCCTCGTCCAGAGGGCTGTCCCCGTAAGGCTGTACCACTCCGTCCGTCTTGGCCTGCACCGTGGGGCGGAAGGCGTCATAGTCTTTGTCCGAGAAACGGAAAGCGTTCCAGAAATTAAGGAACATAACGGTAAAATTCCAGACCGCCGCCCCCTCGATCCGCAGGGCGGTGTCCTTCCAGTGACCGAACCGCTCCTCGGCGTTGATGTATTCGTCCGCCAGGTTGACGCCGCCGGTGTAGGCGATGTTGCCGTCGATCACGCAGATCTTGCGGTGGTCCCGGTGGTTCATCACCAACGACAAAAGCGGCACCACCGGGTTAAACGGCAGGCAGCGGATGTGGTTTTTTTCCATCTCAATCAGAAAGTTGGAGGGCAGCGTCAGCAGGCAGCCAAAGTCGTCGTAGATCAGCCGCACATCCACGCCCTGGGCCGCTTTCCGCTTGAGGATCTCGGCGATAGGGTCCCACATGGCGCCGGGACGAATGATGAAGTATTCGAGGAAGATAAACTTTTTGGCCCGGGCCAGATCCTGCAGCATCCGGGCGTGCATGGCCTCACCGCTGGGGAAATAAAGGGCGCTGGTGTTTTGCCAGGCGGGGCAGCGGCCCTGCCCGGCCAGATACCGCCCCAGAGCGGCCTGCCGGGGCGGCAGAGCGTCCAGCTGGCCCTCGGCCTGGACCATATCGTAGCGGTGGAGCCGCTCGATCTTATCCATCCGCTGGCGCATCCGTTTGCTGGGGCGCTTGTTGCCCCAGAGCAGATAGAGCATCCCGCCCAAAACCGGCAGCGCCCCGATCAGCGCCAGCCAGACAATTTTATAAGCCGCGTTTTCGTCTTTGCGGATCAGGTGCAGCGCAATCGCCAGGCTGAGAATCATCAGCAGCGCGTTGACCCAGACTGCATATTCCGTCACCCGGAAAAAGACCTCCAAAAGCCATACTGCCTGGACCAGAACCAGTGCAATGGTGATGAATGCGCGGTTTAACAGTTTGCTGAAAAATTTTACGACCGGTTGTCGAAGCATGGAACACCTCCCCATACCTTATCGAATCCCCATTCGGCAGCACCCCTGCCCCATGCAGGCCGCCGTCCAAATGGTTAAAAGACAGTATAGCGCCGAACCCGCATTTTTGCAAGGTGTACTCAATAAAACGAAACAGGGCCCCCAATGCCTGCATCGACATTTTGGGCCCTGTACCAAGGGTTCAAACCATTCTTTAGAACTGCCCTAAGCTATCTCCGGTTCAGACGGTGGGTGCCTTGGCATCCTCGTAGCCCACCAGCAGGCCGCCCAGCTCAGCATAGTAAGCGCACAGACCGCCGCATGCGATCACCTCGGCCTGAACGCCCGAGAACACCGCCTCGATCATATTCTTCAGGCGATGAGCGGCATTGGGGTTATCGGAGTGGACGATCCGCACCCGGCCGCCGTCGTAGCCGTGAGACTTCATCTCCAGGACGATCCGCTCCAGTGCGCCGTGTTCGCCGCGGGTCTTGCAGATAACTTCCAGCTCGCCGCCGCTGCTGGCCTGACCTACCACACGGATCCCCAGCATCCGGGCCACGGCGGCCACCGCCGGGCTGCACCGGCCATTGCGGGCCAGGTTGTTCAGGGATTCCAGAGAGAAGAGCAGATGGGTGTGGCGGCTGTATTCGGTTACCTCCTCGCAAACCTGTTCAAAGCTGCGGCCAGCCAGGATCAGCTCCCGCATCCGCTCGGCGATCAGGGTCATCTCGGGGCCGGTGGACAGGCTGTCCAGAATGAACACTTTGGCGCCAGGGTGGGCGTCCTCGTATTCCTCTTTGGCGGTGCAGGCGGCGTTGTAGCAGCCCGACAGGGTGCCGGTGATGGTGACGGCGTAAACCTCGTCCGCCCCCTCAAAGGCCTCCATCCAGTCCCCTACATTGGGGCAGGAAGTGGAGCTCTTGCCCTTATAGCTGCGCATGGTCTTGGCCATATCCACCACGTCGAGCTCCGGGGTATCGGTATATTCGGCTTCGCTGGTGATGATTTTCATCGGGACAGACTGGAACTCCACTCCATCCATTTGATAAAGATTCGCAGAGGAATCTACTATAATCTTGCTTTTCATGTTACGTTCTCCATTCCAGCGACAACACGCCGCCACGTCATTTGCTTGGCTCTATCTTAGCAGTTTTTAAATATCCTGTCAACATAATTCAAAAATCTCATATTAAGTTTTTGTTTTCTGTTGACTTTTTGTTGAAGCGCGTTATACTGAAACTATGAATACTGAAACGAAACGCCATATCGCGGCTTGTGCGGTGGGGTTTTCCCTGCCGCGATATGAGGATCTGCCCCACATGGGGCTTTATCTGGACCAGACCGTACAATACGTCAACAGCTTCTTCCGCTCTTTTCCGGGCATGGAGCTAACCGCGTCAATGGTCAGCAACTATGTCAAAAAGGGGCTGTTGTCTCATCCTGTCAAAAAGAAGTATACCCGGGATCAGATCGCCTATCTGATTTATATCGCTGTCGCCAAAAACGTGCTCTCAATGGAAAACATCCAGCTCATGTTCCGCATCCAAAAGCAGACCTACCCCGCCTCGACGGCCTATAACTATTTCTGCGAGGAGCTGGAGAACTTTCTGTTTTACGTCTTTGGCCTGAAGGAGGAGGCCGCCGCGGTCGGCAACGATTCCGGGGACGAAAAATTCCTGCTGCGCAGCACCATCATTCCTGCGGCCCACAAGATTTATCTGGACTGCTGTTTTGCGGCGCTGCGGCAGGAAGAAGCTTTCTGGCCGGATATCCTGTCCGATCTGGCCTGAGGGTGAAGTTTGCCCTTTGCTCTGTCCCCTGCCGCATCAAAACAATAAGAAGGCTCCCCCGGGGTGGTTCAGCGCGAACCGCCCCGGGGGAGCCTATTTTCTAGTGTTTCGTTACGAGAGGATCATCCGGTCGTTGGCCAGCTCGCTGCCGCTGGCCACCTGGAACTTGGCCAGCAGGTCGGACACCTTGAGCCGCTGTTTCTCTTCCCCGCTGACATCGTAGATGATGTGCCCCTCATGCATCATAATCAGGCGGTTGCCATATTTGATGGCATCCTTCATGTTATGGGTAATCATCAGGGTGGTCAGCTTCTGCTCCTCCACGATCTTGGCCGAGAGGGTTAGCACCTTAAGGGCAGTTTTAGGGTCCAGGGCGGCGGTGTGCTCGTCCAGCAAAAGCAGCTTAGGGCTGCTCATGGTGGCCATCAGCAGGGTCAGTGCCTGGCGTTGGCCGCCGGACAACAGGCCCACCCGGGCGGTAAGGCGGTTCTCAAGACCCAGGTCCAGGGTCTTGAGCAGCTCCCGGTATTCTTCCCGTTCCTGGCGGGTGATGCCGATGTGGAGGGTGCGCCGTTTGCCCCGGCGGGCCGCCAGCGCAAGATTCTCTTCGATCTGCATGGTCGCGGCGGTGCCGGTCATGGGGTCCTGGAAAACCCGGCCAATGTAACTGGCTCGCTGGTGCTCGCTCAGACGGGTTACGTCCATCCCGTCAATCAGAATCTTGCCCGAGTCCACCGGCCAGACGCCCGCCACCGCATTCAGCATGGTGGATTTGCCCGCGCCGTTTCCGCCGATCACGGTGACAAAATCGCCCTCGTTCAGGTGGAGGGAAAGACCGTCCAGTGCGGTTTTCTCATTCACCGTACCGGCGTTGAAGGTTTTGGAAATGTTCTGAATATCAAGCATTTTTGTTCCCCTCCTTCTGGGCCTTCTTGGCCACCGGCTTTGCGAAGTATTTTCCCTTCCAGTACGGGATCGCCAGGAAGATCGCCACCACGCAGGCCGAGAGCAGTTTGAGCAGATTGGCATCCAGACCCAGGGTCAAAACCAGCTGGATGACGATGTAATACACCACCGCGCCGATGGAAACCGCCGTCAGTTTGAGGGCAAAGTTGTGGAAGATGTGGCTGAAGATCGCCTCACCGATGATGACCGCTGCCAGTCCGATGACGATGGCGCCGCGGCCCATGCTCACATCGGCGAACCCCTGGTACTGGGCCAGCAGCGCACCCGACAGGGCCACCAGGCCGTTGGAGACCATCAGGCCCAACACCGTGTTAAAATCGGTGTTGATGCCCTGGGCCCGGCTCATGTTGGGGTTGGAGCCGGTGGCTCGGATGGCACAGCCCAGCTCCGTGCCGAAGAACCAATACAGAACTCCGATCACCACGGCTGTGACGATCAGCACAGCAAACACCGGGTTGCGGAGAGCAAGCTCCTTGACCCAACGCAGGGAGATCAAAAGATCGTACCGGTCCACGTTGATGGATTGGTTGGATTTGCCCAATATTTTCAAGTTGATGGAGTAGAGGGCCAGCTGGGTCAGGATGCCGGCCAAAATCGCCGGGATCCCCATAAAAGTATGGAGCAGGCCCGTGACCAGGCCGCAGATCAGGCCCGATACAATGGCCGCCAACAAGGCAACCCAAACGCTCTGCCCCGCCAACAAGCAGATGACGCAGACTGCGCCGCCGGTGGCGAAAGAGCCGTCCACCGTCAGGTCGGCAACGTCCAAAATTCGATAGGTCAGATAGACGCCAATGGCCATAATGCCCCAAACCAACCCCTGGGCACAGGCGCCGGGCAATGCTCCAGGCAGATTTGTCAGTCTCGCAAGCAGCTCCAAAATAATTCCCTCCCGTTTTTAAATCCGTTCGTTTCGTTGCAGAACCTTTTCCCCAAGAAAAAAGCGGGGGCAAAATGGTCGGCCCACTCTCCCCCGCCAGAGGTATTTTAATCAGTAGAAGCGGATCACTCAATCGCAACGTAGTCTGCCGGTGCGGTCAGACCCAGCTCATCGCAGATGGTCTTGTTGTATTTTTTGGTGACGTTGGTGTACTGAATGGGCATGGTGGAGATATCCGCTTCGCCCTTCAGGATTTGTACAGCCATCTCGCCGGTGGTGTAGCCCAAATCATAGTAACTGATGGAAAGGGTCGCCACGCCACAGCCAGAGCAGATTCCCTCCTCACCGGCAAAAACCGGTTTGCCCATGGGACGGCAGATGCCATCAATAATGCCGGTGTTGGCTGCTGCGGTGTTGTCGGTGGGAACATAGAGCACATCGCTGGCATCGGCAGCCTGCTGGCAAACAGATGCCAGATCGTTGGAGTCAGAGAAGGCATATTGAGTGACGGTCAAGCCTGCCGCCTCCAGCTCGCTCTGGATCACATCCACCTGATACTGGCTATTGGCCTCCGCCGAGCAGTAGAGCAGGCCTGCCGTCTTGGCCTCGGGGAACCACTCCAAAATCATGGCTGCCTGCTCATCCAGCGGGGCCAGATCCGAGGTGCCGGAGATATTGCCGCCCACAGTACCGTTGAAATCTTCAATTCCCAGGGCCACACCGTATTCGGTGATGGAGGTAGCCAGAATGGGAATATCTGCTGTGGCTGCCTGTGCCGCCTGAAGAGCAGGGGTAGCGTTGGCCAGAATCAGATCCACATTGGCGGAAACAAAGGCGTTGCAAATGGTAGCGCAGGTAGCCGGGTCATTCTGAGCGTTCTTGAAGTCGATGGTGACAGCGTCGCCCAGCTGATCCTTCAGAGCATCCTCAAAGCCCTGGGTTGCAGAGTCCAGAGCCTCATGCTCTACCAACTGGCAGATGCCGACGGTATAGCTCCCATCCGAAGACGCCGCCGCAGAACCGGCGGTGGAGGCCGACGAGCTGGAACCGCAGGCAGTCAGAACACCCACTGCGGCAGCCGCCGCGGAAACAGCCAGAAACGAACGACGCGAGATTTTACGCATGATGTTTTCCCCCTCTAAAGTCTGGGCTCACCGGAACCAGTTCCGGCAGAGCATCCCTTGGTGTGAAGCGCTTTTTGTTCACTTCATGATTGTGAAGTATATCATACTTTTCGAGATAAAACAATGCGTTCTGGTCGGAATTCTGCCCCTTTGCGGCTCTTATTATCGATTATCATAAAATTATCCATCAGTTTTTTTGATGGTTGAGCGGTGGATCTGCATCTGTTCCAGTCTTTTGAGCTGTTCCTCAAACCAGGCGAGGTTGCCCTCTAGCTGAGCTCGAAAGGGCTTTTCCAATTCATAGGAACAATAGAGAGCGTCTGTCAGCTTTTGATAAAGCCGCCGAAGCAATACCGGTTCAAAGCTGGCCTGCCACTGCTCAGCCCGTCGTTCCAGCTTCATGCAGGTGAGCGCCCATGTTACATCTTCTGATTCCCGGGCGTCAATGCTGTAAAGGGCCAGATAATCCCTCACCCGGACCTGGAATACTTTGCCGCCGCAATTCACCGGCTGCAAAAAGTAAGACACTCGGCCCTCGGCGCTGATCTCCTGGGCCAGAGGATAGAGAGCACAGGCCAAAGGCTTTGCATCGTGGATGGAACAACGGTTTTGATAGAGAAAGGGGCAGTTGTTCCCTGCGTCCTTCCGGGGCGCCAGGCGGAGCACTGGAAGAAGGCTTTCTTTTCCGATATAATTGCGGCAGAAAGACGAAGCCACAATCCAAGGCGGCAAATTCAGCCGTTTGGCAATCTGGTATAGGTCATAGCCGGAGAGAACGATGTCTTCCCTTCCCCGACAGCAATCCCCACAGCCTTTACAAGCAAACGAAAAAAGCTGATCCCGCGTCAAATCCGGCATCGACTCATCCCGAGCAAAATCAACAGCTCCGCAGAGGTCCACCTGGCTGTCTTTTATCACAAAATTCCCTCCTTGTCTGATTTTGAGTCATCATGCAAAACAAAGAAAAAGCCCCCGGAGCATATGCCCCAGAGGCTTTTGAGAGAAGCCGGCGACTACCTATTTTCACAAGCCGTTTCCAGCTAACTATCGTCGGCACAAGTGAGCTTAACTTCTGTGTTCGGAATGGGAACAGGTGGGTCCTCACCGTCATCGACACCGGCCATATTTACTGAGTTACCTCAGCGCTT
>NZ_BQKV01000038.1 GCF_022180365.1 Faecalibacterium gallinarum | reverse complement strand
GAGTACATCCACTTCTATAACCACGAGCGGCTCCAGACAAAGACTGGCCTGGCTCCGCTCTCGCTTCGCCAGGCCAGTCTTTGATTCGTTTACTTCTACCCCTTGCAGGCCTCTTTTTTGTACTGTCCGCACAATATGGGGCGGTTCAGAAACAGGGGTGTTTTGTTTATTTACTGGGGGGCTGCCACCACAGGCTCGGCCGGGGGCGGCGTCAGGGTGGAGTGGGCCACCACATACCCGGCCGCCCGGCTGGAAGCGATCTTCTGGCGGGCCTTGCGGGCGTCGTTGGCGGGGAAGGTACGCTCCCCGTCCCGTTTCTCGTCCCACTGGGCCAGAGCCTGGTTCACCTCGGCCTCGGTGGGCCAGAGATTTTCCCGCCCGGCCACCAGCAAAAGCCCCAGACGGCTGCGGAGCTTCTGCTCGGCCTCGGCGTGGAGCTCGGCGCGGAACTGTTCCACCGTCTGGCCCCGCACCTGGAGGTACTGGTCGAAGTTGACCCCCCGGGCCTGCAGGCTCAGGTTAAAGCGGCGCTGCTCGGCGAAGTAGTTGCCCGCCACCAGCTGTTTGGGCAGCGGGCCCTTGACCTGGCCGCCCAGCTGGTAGATCAGCTTCTGCTGTGCCAGGGCCCGGGCCTGGGCACAGCGTTTTTCATAGAGTTCGGCCGTCACCCGGGCCCGCAGGGCCTGTTTGCCCGCGGCGTCGGCGGCCCGGTCCTCTTCGCCGTGGTGCTGGTTGACTTCCAGCTCGATGGTCACCGGCCGGATGGGGTGGGGCTGGACCGCCTGGACAAAGCCGGTGTACCGCTCCAACGTCAGCTCCTCGGGCAGGGCGAAGAACTCCGCCCCCGCCCGGAACCCCTCGGCCCGGTTGACCGCCAGCAGGCTGAAATCCGGGTCGGTGACGGGGATGATCCCCCGCTCCTCCATCAGCTGGGCGTACAGAGGCGAAAAGCCCGTCAGGATGGCCCGGTTGACGGCCTCGGTCAGGAGATCCGCCTCTTCTTTTGGGGCGTCGGGTCCCGCCTCCACGGCCTCGATGGCCCGGGCCAGCTCATCGGCATCCGCCCGGAACACCAGCTGCCAGGCCCCCGGCTCGGTGGTGCGCGCATATTCCAGAATCATGGTTCGGCCCCCTTCCTCACTGCACAGCCAGCAGCACCGACAGGACAATCAGCGCCGCCGTCAGAACATAATAGACCACCTCTGCCCCCAGAACGGCCTTGTCGCCCTGGACATAGAGTTTCTCGGGGTGGTCGGGGTCATAGTAGAGCACCACCTGGCTGCCCATGGGCAGGCCCTTGCCCTTGCGGGGGGCCGGGTATTGCAGGCGATGGCTCCCGCCCGCCGTGGCAAACTCCAGCAGGTAGGCGGTGCCCTGGCGGCTCTGGACGGTGCCGGCCACCCGGGCCTCTACCCTCTGCCCCTGGCGCATCAGCCGAAGGCGGAACAGGGTACTCCGCAGGCCCATGTAGAACATCAGCAGTGTACCGGCGATAAAAAATACGTAATCCATGGCTTCCCTCTTTATTCTTCGTTCTGCGCTGTTTCAAACGCAGTTTTTATTGTATCACATCCGGGCCCATTTTGCGCCCTTTCCCGCCCTGACAGAGTGCAAGATTTTTCAAACAATTTTTTGTCAGAAAAAGCCGAAAAAAGTGCTTGACATTTTTCCCGCCCGTGGTATAATAACAAACGTTCCGGGCGACACGCCGGACGGAACACAAAAGAATATGCGGATATGGCGGAATTGGCAGACGCGTTAGATTCAGGTTCTAATCGGGGCAACTCGGTGGAGGTTCAAGTCCTCTTATCCGCACCAGGAGCTGAGCTTTTCTTTGTGAAAAGTTCAGCTCTTTCTTTTTTCCTCAATACAGAACCCCCGGCGGCCTCTCAGAGCGAGAAGCCGCCGGGGGTTTTTCTCTGCGGGGCCAGTTTATCCGCTTATTCCTGCCGCAGCCGCTCCACCACCGGGGTGCGCTGGGCGGCCCAGCTGGTCAAAACCGGGATGCCCACCCCAAGCACCGCGAAGAGGGGCAGCACCACCCCCACGGGCCAGAGGGTGAAATGGTAGCTGAAAAACCAGATCATCCGGTTGAGGGCCGGCCCCAGGAAGGGCGCGCTGATCAGGATCAGCCCCAGGGCCAGAGCCACCGCCCCCGCGGTGTAGAGCAGCCCCTCCAGGGCCAGCATGGCGCGCAGCTGGCGGGCGGTCATCCCGATGGACTGGAGCACCGCCAGCTCCCGGCGGCGGGCGGTGATGCCGGTGAGGATGGCGTTTGCAAAGTTCAGCACCCCCACCAGCCCCACAATGAAGCTCAGCGCCCCGCCCAGGAGGAGGAACATCCCCCGGATGCTGGCAAACTCCCCGGCAAAGGTGGCCTTGCTCTCGTAGTCCAGCTGGGGGTTCACATTTTCGGTGTAGTCTTTCAAAAAGGATTCCATCCCGGCGTTGGCCTCGTCGGTGGTATCAAAGGCATAATACATGACGTCGGCGGTGCCGCTGTCCCGGATAAAGGTCTGGTCGTTAAGGATGAAGCTGTCGTCCCCATAGTAGCGGTAGCTGAGAGCTGTGGGCACCGTCACCAGGGCGGCCACCGTGTAATCCACGTCCCGGTAGGTCTTGGCGTAGGAGGTGATGCTGCGGCCTGCCTCATAGGCCGCCCCTACCTGGTCGATGGGGATGATTTCCCCGGTGGCGTTGTCCCAGTACTCGAATTCCTCGATGTACCGGATGGTCACCGTATCCCCCAGTTTGGCCCAGTTGCTCTCCCACACCGGCGCGCCGTAGTCGTCCTCTTGATAGACGGCGGCAATCCAGTTCCCGCCGGGCTCTTTCAGTTTTTCCAGGTCCCCTTCCAATACCGTCAGGTGATCCAGGGCGAAGGGTTCCATCCCGCAGAGCTGGACGCCGTCCGCCAGCAGCCCCGCCTCGCTGCGCTGGGTGTGGTCCATCAGCCATTTCAGAGATTCCTCTGAATACCACTGGCTGTTGTTTGCAATAAACCGCTCCTCCGGGATAAACTCATTCATCCCCTTGGTCTGGCCGTAGACCCGGGCGCTTTCAGTAATGCCGCCCTGGGCGTTGACGGCGGCGATGGTTTCTTCGGTTACGGCCATACCGCGGTTGAAGCCCACACTCCCCACCTGAAGTTTCCCCGCGTCGGCCAGAATGAAATCGGTGGCGGTGAAGTGGGCCGTGTATTTGTCCATATCAAAGCCGGCGGCAAAGGTGACCGTGAGGGTCAGCAGCACCACCGCCAGGCACAGGGACAAGACGGTGATGGCGGTCTTGCCCCGGCTGCGGCCCAGGTTGGCCCAGGCCATGGAGAAAAGAGAGACGCCTTTCCCCTTCCGGCTGATTCTGCGGCGGGGGGCGCCGCCCTCGGTGTAGCGCACCGCCTCCACCGGCGAGACCCGGCCCGCCAGGCGGCCGGGGCGGCGGCAGGAGATCAGGACGGTGCCCAGGGCGAAGAGGGCCGACGCCCCGAACAGAACCGGGCTGACCGATACGGTGGGGGTGACGTCGTTGAGCTGGGCGGTGATGAAGGGGGTCAGCACCCCGCCCACCAGCCAGCCCAGCGCCAGGCCCGCCGGGATGCCCGCCGCCGAGAGGATCAGGGCCTGGATCCGGATGATCCGCCGGATCTGCCGGGGGGTGGTGCCGATGGTTTTCAGCAGGCCATAAAACCGGATGTCCCCCGCCACCGAGATCTGAAACACGTTATAGATGATCAGATACCCGGTGAAGAGGATCAGGGCCAGCATCACCCCGATCACCAGAACCACCGAGGGGTCCAGCCGGTCGGACAGCTGGGCCCCGGTATAGCCCCAGTTGACGCCGGTGGCGATGTAACCCGGGGCGGCGGGGTCCTGGGTCTGGCAACCATAGTCCGCCAGAATCTCGTCCAGGTCGGCGGAAATGGACCGGGCGCCGTGTTCCAGCATGACGTCCAGGTTCCAGCTGCCGGTCATCCCGTCCCGGCCCGGCGGGGTGACCCCCACCTCGGCCAGAATGGCGTCTACCCGGCTCTCGGGAATCAGGACGTGGTTTGCCACCACCGCCTCGTCGTACTCCCACCAGCCGCAGAGGGTGAAGGTCTGGGTGGTCTCGCGGCCGTCCACCTCAAAGGTGAGGGTGAACTCCGCCCCCAGCGCCGGGGTGATCCCCAGCAGCTCCAAAACGTGGGTGTCGGTGGCGGCCTCCTGGGTGCCCTCGGCGGGCAGCCGGCCCTCCACCGGGTCGCAGTAGGTCCAGTGGGCCTCGCTGGAATCCGAATAGCCCACCTCCACATGGGATTTGTGGAAGGGCGCTCCGGTGGGCATCCCCAAAAAGCGCCGCAGGCCCCAGGCCTCAATCAGGGGGTGTTCTTTCAGCTGGTCGAACTCTTCCTCGGTGAGGTACTTGAAACTGCCGTGGGCAAAGCCCCCCGCCTGGCGGAAATTGTTCTGCTGCATCCCCTCGTTGATGGAAAGGGCGATGGTGAACAGGCTGGTGAAGAGCAGCGCCGTTAGGGCGATGGCCAGCACCGCCACAACATTCCGGGTGCGGCTCGCCAAAAGCGCCCGAACGCTCAGCCGCCGGATGCAGCCCCGATTGGATATATTCATGGTCTAGGCCCCCCTCTCACCGCGTCACGATCCGGCCGTCCTCGATCCGGACGATCCGGTCGGCCATCTGGGCGATCTCCTCGTTGTGGGTGATCATCACCATCGTCTGGCCGAACTTCTGGCCCGTCACCTTCATCAGGCCCAGTACGTCCTGGCTGGTCTTGGAGTCCAGGTTGCCGGTGGGCTCGTCCGCCAGCAGAATCGCCGGTTTGGCCGCCAGGGCCCGGGCGATGGCCACCCGCTGCTGCTGGCCGCCCGAAAGCTGACTTGGCAGGCTCTGGAGCTTCTTTTCCAGGCCCAGGGTGGCCACCACTTCCCGGACAAAGGCCTCGTCCACCGCCCGGCCGTCCAGTTGGATGGGCAGGACGATGTTCTCCCGGACGCTGAGCACCGGCACCAGGTTATACGCCTGGAACACAAAGCCGATTTTCCGCCGCCGGAAGATGGTCAGCGCCTCCTCCCCCAGGGAAAAAATCTCCTGGCCGTCCACCGTCACCCGCCCAGAGGTGGGGCGGTCCAAGCCCCCCAGCATGTGCAGCAGGGTGGATTTGCCCGAGCCGGAGGTGCCCACGATGGCCACAAACTCCCCCTGTTCCACCGCAAGATCCACCCCGTCCAGGGCTTTCACCTGGGTGTCCCCGGCGCCGTAATATTTTTTCAGGTCTTGGGTCTGTAAAATGTGCATGCAGCAAACCTCCCACAAAAAAAGTCTGTGTGTCTTTGGGACACCACAGACTTTACCAGAGAAATCTTTCCAGGGCCTTTCCTGAATGTGACAGTTTGGACAGATTCTAGCCCCGGGGCAGATACAGCGAGAACCGGCTGCCCTGGCCGGGGGCGCTGTTCACCCGGATATATCCCCCCTGCCCCGCCGCAATCTGCCGGGTCAGATACAGCCCGATCCCCACCCCCTCGGCCTGGTACGCCCCCGGGGCCCGGTAAAACCGGCCGAAGATTTTGGCCTGTTCCTCCTCCGGGATGCCGGGGCCGGTATCCTGGACACAGACCGCCGTGAACATCTCATAGGGCCGGACCTCCACCGTCACACTTCCCCCGTCGGGGGTGTATTTGAGGGCGTTGTCCAGCAGGTTGCAGAGAGCTTCCTCGGTCCACTTGGGGTCAAAGAGGGCCTCCCCTTCGGTCGGGCCCACCGTCAGCCGGATCTGGTTTTCCCGGGCTTTGGGGGCGTACTGGGCCGCGGCCCGGGCCACCATGGGGGCCAGGGGCCCCGGCTCAGGGTGCAGGGCCAGAATCCCTGTTTCCAGCCGGGAGCTCTTCACCAGGGCTTCGATGAGGGTTTGCAGTTTTTCCGACTGGGCCGAGATCGCCTGGGCACAGCGCCGGCCCTGGGGCGTGAGGGGCTGTTCTGCCAGCAGCTGGGAATAGAGCTGGAGGTTTGCCACCGGGGTGCGGGTCTGGTGGGAGATATCCGAGATCAGGGCGCTGATCTGGTCCTTCTGGGCCTGGAGGTTCCGGGCCGAGAGGGCGCTGGCCGCCAGGTACCGGGCCAGCCGGCTTTCCAGGGCGGAGAGGCGGCTCTCGTCAAAGGACGCCTCGGAAAATTCCCCCTCCATGGCGGCGGTGAGCATGGCGTCCAGCCGCTGGATCAGCCGGGCCGACCGCCAGCGCTCCCCCAAAACCACCCCGACTGCCGCCGCCAGCATTACCCCCGCCGCGATCCAGCCGGTCATGGGGCCACCGCCCAGGTGTACCCCAGGCCGTACACCGTTTTCAGGTATTGGGGGTTGGCGGGGTCGGCTTCCAGCTTGGCCCGCAGCCGCTTGACCGTCACCGAGAGGGCGTTGGGTTCCACCGCTTCCGCCCCATCGGGCCAGACCTTTTCCGCCAGCATGGGCCGGGGGACGGTGCGGCCCCGGTTCTCCACCAGGACCCGCAGCAGTTTCTGTTCGGTTTTGGAGAGCTCCACCGGCTCCCCTGCCCGGCGGAAGTCCATCCCCTCGAAATCAAAGGCAAAAGGCCCCAGCCGGAGGGGGCTGGACGCCGCCGGGGCGCCCCGCCGCAGCTGGGCCGCCACCCGCGCCCGGAGCACCGCCAGGGAAAAAGGCTTGGTGATGTAGTCGTCCGCCCCGGCCTCGAGGCCGGTGACCTCGTCCAGTTCCAGGTCGTTGGCGGTCAGCAGAATCACGGGGGTGCGATCCCCCGCCCCCCGCAGCTGACGCAGCAAGTCCAGCCCGCTGCCGTCCGGCAGGTTGATGTCCAGGATCAGCAGGTCAAAGCGCTCCCGGGCCAGCACCGGCCGGCTTTCCCCCAGCGTCCCGGCCAGGGTGACCGCCCGCCCGGGCGCTTCCAGCGCCATCCCGATCCCCCGGGCCAGGGCCGGGTCATCCTCCAGCAAAAAGATTTTTTCCATAGAAATTCCTTCTTCGATTGGCGTTCTGCGTTTTGCTCTAGTATAGCGGAAGGGGCAGGAAAAGGCAAACCAAACAGCGCCCCCGCCGATTCCGCAAGCGGGCCAAAAACAAGAAAAGCCCCGCACAAAAGGCGCTTTCGGCCCATGTGCGGAGCGTTCTTACAATCCGTTGATCAGTTCTTGTGGTACTTGCGGTCCTCTTCCTCATAGATGGGGTCGCAGGTGACGTACATCCCCAGGCGGTTGAGGGTCTCGCTGTCCACCCGGGAGAGGATGACGGTGGAGTGCATATCGCAGCCCTTGAGGTTGGGCAGCTGGTTGAGCGCCGCCTCGGCGTATTTGTTCTCCAGGATGGAGCTGGACAGGGCAATCAGAATCTCGTCGGTGTGCAGGCGGGGGTTCTTGCTGCCGAAGTAGGTGGTCTTGAGCTTCTGGATCGGCTCGATGGCCCGGGCCGAAACCAGCTCGATCTCCTGGTCAATCCCCGCCAGCTTCTTCAGGGCGTTGAGCAGCGCCGAGGATGCCGCGCCCAGCAGCGGGCCGGTCTTGCCGGTGACGATGGTGCCGTCCGGCAGCTCGATGGCCGCCGCAGGCAGGCCGCCGGTTTTTTCGGAGCGGGCGTGGGCCTGCTGCTCCACTGCCCGGCTGCCCACCGTCAAACCAGCCTGGTTCACCAGCAGTTCCAGCTTGAAGCGGTCGTCCTTGGCGGTGCCGCCCACCTTCTGGTCGCACAGGCACTTCATGTACCGGCGGAGAATCTCTTTCAGAGAGGCCTCGCGGCAGACCTCGTCGTTGACGATGCAGTTGCCCGCCATATTGACGCCCATATCCGTGGGCGAACGGTAGGGGCTCTTGCCGGCGATCAGGTCGAACATGGCGTTCAGCACCGGGAAGATCTCGATATCCCGGTTGTAGTTCACCGCCGTCTCGCCGTATGCTTCCAGGTGGAAGGGGTCGATCATGTTGACGTCGTTCAGGTCGGCGGTGGCGGCCTCGTAGGCCAGGTTCACCGGGTGCTTGAGGGGCAGGTTCCAGATCGGGAAGGTCTCGAACTTGGCATAGCCCGCCTTCACCCCGCGCTTGTATTCATGGTACAGCTGGGACAGGCAGACCGCCATCTTTCCGCTGCCGGGGCCGGGAGCCGTCACCACCACCAGGGGGCGCTCGGTCTCAATGTAATCGTTCTTGCCGTAGCCCTCGTCGCTGACGATCCGCGCCACGTCGCCGGGATAGCCCGCGATCTTATAGTGCCGGAAGGTGCGGATCCCCAGGCTGTTGAGCTTCTTCTCAAAGGCCTCCACCTCGGGCTCGGGGGTGTACATGGTAACGCAGACGCTGCCCACAAACAGACCCACGCCCTGGAAGGCATCGATCAGGCGGAGCACGTCCATATCGTAGGTGATGCCGTAGTCCCCCCGGATCTTATTGTTGATGATATCTTCTGCGCTGATGACGACGATGATCTCGGCCTGATCCTTCAGCTGAAGCAGCATCTGGAGCTTGGAGTCCGGCTGAAAGCCCGGCAGCACGCGGGAAGCGTGATAATCGTCGAACAGCTTGCCGCCGAATTCCATGTACAACTTGTTGTCGAATTGCTCGATCCGCTCGCGGATATGCGCCGATTGCATGGCAAGGTACTTGTTGTTATCAAATCCGATATTCATCTGCATCCCACTTTCCTCTACAAATTCTATCCAGGCAGACCCGGCCCGGGTTTACCCTCCAAATAAAAACACACTGTGTTTAGTATACCACACTCAAAACCGCGGTGCAATTCCACTTTTCCCATATAGGCCCAAAACACCCCCTCTTCGGGCAGAGAATCCACAGGAGCCTTTCTGGAATTTTTTGGTCAAAAAGCGGGATTTTTTGTCCGGAAGCTCTGGACAATCCCTTTCAAGCGTGTTATAATAAATGAGTAAACAAGGCCGGTGTCGATGACGGTGAGGATCCACCTGTTCCCATTCCGAACACAGAAGTTAAGCTCACTTGTGCCGACGATAGTTAGCTGGAAACGGCTCGTGAAAATAGGTAGTCGCCGGCTTGTTCTGCACCTCTAGCTCAGTTGGTAGAGCAACTGACTCTTAATCAGTGGGCCCAGGGTTCGAGTCCCTGGAGGTGCACCAACAAAAGACGCAAGATCGAAAGATTTTGCGTCTTTTCTTTTTGTCAGCAGAGCTCCAACGGGATCATTTGAAATGGGTTTCCCCTGTCCTATGGAGCATCTTTAATTCATCCGGAAATTTCCGATGGACCTCCGCCGAACAAGAAAAGCTTACGTCCTCTTCCGGATATTCTACTGGATCGCTCCGTATAAACAAAGCAATTCCTTCATTGCAATCGAATTGGATCGGGGCCTTTCTGGCTGCAACCGCGTGAAGATATATCTGTGTTTTATGGACTAAGACAGGCAGAGAACGGCTTATTGCGGGCAAATATATCCCATTAGAACCGGGAAATTGTGGTTTCAGAGAGTGTCTTGGAGATTGCCGAAATTGTGTATGGCAAAGCCTTTTTATAGATAATGAGAAACCGGATGCGAGCTTAGATTCAAAGGTGGAATCCGAGTGAAGAGGCCAGAGGCGTTCCCCTGGTGCATTTGAATAAAAAATAACCCCACGCCAACGCGTGAGGTTATCTGCTGGTGCACCGCGCCCATCCAAAAACGAACCAAGTACTTCTTCCAACGATACCGGGCGACCGCCCTCCTGATAATTGAAGTTCAACACAATGCGGTCCTCGAACAGATAAATCGAGTTGACAAAGCAGTCGATGACCTTTTCCTGAAAAGCCATATCCGCCGGGTCGCCGTGACGGAACTGATCAAACCAGAATAGAATCTGTTCCCGTGTAATGGGCGGCTTCTCGATCTGCTCCTGCAGGACGCTGGTTTCCAGTGCTTCGCGCCGCTGTTCCAATTCCTCCATCCGAGTCCTGGTGGAGGGCGTCAGGATACCCTGCTCGATGGCCGCCACCAGATTGTCGATGCGGCGCTTCACCTCTTTCAGCTCGGCCTGCAAAACCGGCAGGCGTGTATTTTCCTGACTCTGGTATTCCAACAGTTTGTCCACCAGCAGATCGACGACCCGGTCATTCAGCACCTTTTCCAGCGCCGTCTGTACCACAAACTGCTCCAGTGGCTCCTTGCGCACCGGCTTCAGGCTGCAAGCCTCCCTGCCACTGCGTTTACGGGTGCCACATTTATAGTAGCAATGAACCGTGCCTGTGTGGCTTCTGCCGCTCTCCCCTGCCATCATGGTGCCGCACTTACCACAAAACAGCTTTGTAGTCAGAAGATAGTGGACATCTGACTTGTTATGGGCTGGGGCCTGGCGATGGATTTCGCACCGACGCTGCACTGCATCGAAACGCTCCGGGTCGATGATCGCCGGGATAGCGTTTGGAATGACAGTATCCTTATAACGATATTCTCCCAGATACCGGCGGTTCTTGAGCAACGTCTGGAAACTGTTCTTGGTGAACGGGTTGCCCCGGCTGTTTCGGATGCCACGGGCGTTCAGCGATTCGATGATGCTGCGGATGCTTTCCCCTGCTGCATACCGCTGGAATGCTTCCTGTACCACCGGGGCGGTAGCAGGGTCGATCTGGTAGTGATGCTGGCTGTCGATACGGTAACCCAGCGGCACCGGGCCGCCGTTGAACTTGGCCTTGAGGGCGTTCTCCTTGTGGCCCCGGCTGACCTTCTCAGCCAGCTCTGCCGAATAATATTCGGCCATGCCTTCCAGCAGGCTTTCCAGCATGATACCTTCCGGCGTGTTGGAGATGGGCTCAGTCACCGACACCACATGGACCCGATTGTTTTTGAGGATACGCTTATAGTGGGCCGAGTCATACCGGTTGCGGGAAAAGCGGTCCAGCTTCCATACCAGCACCGCCTCAAAGGTATGGGTGGCGCTGTCGTGGATCATCTGCTGGAACTGCGGACGGCTGTCTGTCTTGGCAGACAGCGCCCGGTCGATATAGGTCCGCACCACGGTGATGCCGTTCTGGTCGGCATATTCCTTGCACTCCCGCAGCTGCCCATCGATGGATTCTTCCCGCTGGTTATCACTGCTGTAGCGGGCATAAATCACAGCATTCATGGCGTATACCTCCTTACTTATGCTTTTCTTCTTCTCCCATATTTAGGATCATCTGTTTCAGGCGGCAATTCAGCTCACTGCCTGGCGTGAAGCAGGCTTCTACAAACTCGCTCCAATCCGGCTTGCGTTGTATCACTTCTGCCGCCCCTTCTGGTGTGACGCAGACATACCGTCCACGAGGATCCTCGCACAACCCGAAGATATAATCCAGTGATACATTAAAATAGGTAGCATACCAGACCAGGATACGGTAGGGTGCCGCTGCCCGGTCAGTCTCATACCGGTTGATGGCAGCTTGATTGGTACCAGCCAGCGCTGCCAACTGGACTTGAGTCAGCCCTGCGTCCTTGCGCAGTACGCGCAACCTGGTTCCTACGGATACGTCCATATTGATTCTTCCTTTGCACAGTTTTTCTAATTCAAGTATAATCAATTTTTGTGTACTATTCAAGCACTTTTCGTTTTTTCCACTCCTCAAACATTCGCTGTCCCTCTTCTGACTGATAAAATGCCTGAATCTTGGGCAGTAGGAACTGGGCAAACCGCTCCAGCTCCTCCTTGGGTACGCCGTCTTCGCGGTACTTGGCGGATGACGCTATCGGTACTGCTCTCTTTTTCTCAAAATCTCCCGTAGTGGCTCCTTTCTGCAGGGCTGTCCCCTGCCGCCTTTCCGTGCCGAATCATCGTTTCTATCCCTTAACCCGTTATGTCAGAACATGGCTACAACCCAACGCCATAGTTCCTGGTCTTCGCTTACATGGTAGAGTTGTCGGCAGCATCCCAGAATTTAAGCTGGTTTTTAAATCATCCAGTATTTGCTTTCCTAATCGATTGCTCAAAATTTTTAATAAAGTCTATACCCTGTTCCCCAATCCGGCGGATGCCCTCCAGCCCCGAAAGACAGAGCGCCGGATTGTTCTGCAAGCAGGTGTTCCAGCGGAAGATCAGGGTGTCCAGGGCGTCCTCCATCTCGGCGAAAATGTCCTCTTCCTCAATCTCTCCGGTGGGCTGGAGCATCTTTTCCGATATTTCCCGTATGGATTCCAGAATCCTCCTGCTCTGGCTTCGCCGCCCACTGTTTGGCTTTGGAAGCTCCGGCAGTGGAGACTCCGCTTCTTGGGCATCAATCTTCTCTTGAGCTGCCTGCTTTTCCCGGGCCGTCCGTTTCTCCTGCCGCGGCCTGCAAATCTCCGCCACAAGGCCGGGGCGTTCTTCGGGTGCTGCTCTGGATACCGCTGCCAGTTCGGCTGCGGTGGGTTTCACCTTGCCGGAGAGAATCTTGTCCCGGGTGCCGGGGACAGCTTCATCAGCCGCATCAACTCCCTGAGAAAAATCTTCAGCTCTGAACACAAACATCCTACTAACGTTGTTCTCGTCAGCGATTCGTTTGATGACACCTTCATCACACCGCAAAGTAACATTTTGTGACTTTGCGGTAAACATACCGTTCTCATCTCTCATGTGTGAATTCGGACGTTCGCCACCTCGACTTACTTTCTCTGCCTCATACTGCTTTCCAATCAAGTATTTCCGCTGTTCTGGTGTCAAGTTCCGCCTGCCAAGCTGGTTCTTGCAGATCCAGACGATGGCCTCGTAGCGGTTGGCAAATTCCTTTTCCAAAACGGTGTACTCGATCTCGGGATGCTGTTTCAGGATGTCAAACCGGTTGTGTCCGTCCACAATCAGGCCGTTCCAGACGATCAGCGGGCTGATGATTCTGCCTTCCTCCAAAATGTTGGACTCCAGCTGGCTGCGCTCCTCTGCTGTAAGCGGTGGGATCTTGCTCTGAAACTCCGGGTCAATGCTCAAATTTTGCAGCATCTGCTTTCGCCTCCTCTCTTTTATCGGGTATGAACTCATTTCAGTCGGATTTTAAGGCCCAATTCCCTGAAGATTTCCATTCCGGCCAGTGGTTTGAAATTAGTTTTGCATGCTCCTCCCTTATTTGTCCTCGACACCCCGGGGAGGGTTGGGAACCTCTGGCGGCGGATTTGCACCGCTCCATCGGCCTTTCGGCCGCCCCGCCTTCTTCATGGCCGGGCCGCGAATTACGGAAGTATCATTGTCTGGAAGTACCAGGAGGTTGAATGATTCGGTTTTCAAGGTGCCGTGTGGTCTCTGGCAAAAGCATACCAGAAATTTTTCCTCTCCGGGAGTGACTGGGAGTACACCTTTTCACCCATTTTTGTGTACTCTTAGTACACATTTCTGTGAAAGTGCCCATTACAAATGATAACTTGGGTTCCTCTTTGACGGGAGTAACTATCTGTCACAGTTTACTGTGACTGGTTGTAACGCCTCCCAAGTCTTTCATTCTTCAGACACAAAAAATGCCGGCAGACAGTCGCAGTCTCATCCAAACTGCTTCTGTCTGCCGGTATTCCATATGCTGCTTTACCGGGCAGCGTTTTGTTTTATCCTTCTCTCTGATCCACAATGTCCAGAGAATCTCTGCCTACCCGGCAGAGCAAAAAGAAAACTTTCACCCCAGCCGCCTTTGCCTGGGCCAGAGCCTCCCCGAAAGCCGGGTGAGTGTCCACATTGGGCCGCACCTCGGTGATTCCTTCCATCTGGATCACAAAAGCCACCTCGCAGCGGACTCCGGTCTGCTGGGCCTGGGTCAGTTCCTGAAGGTGCTTGACGCCCCGCTCGGTGGGGGCATCCGGGAAGTAGCCGATGCCGTTCACTTCCAGAGTGCAGCCCTTCACCTCCAGCAGGTAGAGCTGGCCCGCCTTTTCCATGGCGAAGTCGATCCGGGATTTGCCGTAGGAAAACTCAGGGTGAATCGCGTCAAAGCCCTGGGTTTCCAGCCACTCCTTTACCACCTTGTTGGGAGCCTGGCTGTCGATGTTGACCCAGCCCAGGCCTTCTTTCCGGACGGCTACCAGATCATATTTTGTCTTGCGGGCAGGATTATCCGACACTTCGAGCCGGACATCCGCCCCTGGCAGCAGGAGTTCCTTGCAGCGGCCGGTGTTTTTGACATGGACGGTCTCCTCCTTGCCCTCCAGCATCACCTTGGCGATGAAACGGTTGGGGCGGGAGAGAAAGGTAGCGTCCAGGATGGTTTTATAGTTCATACTGTGTATTTTCTCTTTGTGTCAAATCAAATGGACTCTTACTTTACCTGGGCTCTCCAGTATCTGCAGACAGCCCCACTTCAAAGGAGCTGATAAAACGGTTCATGGACTTGCGGGCAATGCGCATGGCGCGAACCGAGTCTTCTGCCTCTTTGATCTGCTCATTCAGTTTCTTCTTTTCTGCAGCTTCTGCCACATCCGCTTTCAGCCGCAACTCAACCACCGACTTTTCGATGCTCTCGATTTTCTTTACATACTGCTCATACACGCTGGTGGAGTATGCCAAATCCTTTTCTCCGTTGAGGAAGATTTCCTCCACCGAGACCATCAGCTTGGCAGACTGCAGAATCGTATTTTTCTTGCCCGCCAGACTTAGGGCCGTCATTCCTCCCCCAACTGCACTTCCTGCGCCCAGCCCCAGCACGGCACCGCCGCCTACAATGGCAATGGTTCCTCCCGCCATTCCTGCACCGCCGGCCGCAATCGCGCCGCCGCCCAGGTAAGCCAGACAGGCGCTGGTCAGCGCTGCACCACTTAACCCAGCAAAATTGGAACCCACCAGCACAACCGCAATGGCGGGTGCAAACATTCCGGCCGCTGCGACTGCCGCCAGTGCAATCCCAGCTGCAACACCCATGGAAGTGATTGCCGTCTTTAAGGTCTCCTTCATCTCTCGGATGGCCTTTTGGTAGGATTTGCGCAGGCGGGCGATCGTACCTTTTTGGTAATAGCTTCCGGTCAAAAATTCTTCCAAAAATGTGTCCCCGTCCTTCTGGTTGTAACCAGCCGGCCCATTGAGATCTTTGTATTTTGTGCTGGGAATCTCTTTGGTTTCTTTGCCCTTTTTCACCTGCTCAGTGCTCAAAGGATAATAGGGTTCAAACAGCATGGCCTCCAGAAGCACCAGCCGAAGCCACGGCTTTTGCGGCTCATTCTCCTCGATTTTCCGGATCAGTTCCTCTTTTGTGTACCAATGCATTACAGCATGGTCCACCTGAAGGAAACTGGGCAGCCCGGCTGAAATATAGTTCTTCCATTCCTGCAGCCATTCCCGTTTCAGACTCTTGAGAGCTTCCCGGTGAATTGGCCATTGGGTATGTTCCGCATCGTACTCTGTTTTAAGAGCTTCGATATTGTACAGGATCTCCACCTGTTCCATGGTCAAACCAAATTCCATCTGACCCATACCGCATCCGATCCTTTCATAGAGATCTGCATCCTCCTGCCGGAAAGTGTTTCTGCGAATCTCCTCATACATTCTTCTCAGCAGCTTAAGGTCCCGTGCCCGCAGGCCCACCGCAACATCCTGTCCGATTGCCACAGCAAACCGGCCGATCCCTGCATAATTGACACAGACCCACCACTTCCCCGGCCCGATCAGCGCCGCGCTGAAATCCACTGTGGTAAAAACGCCGGTCGCAACTGTCAGCATTCGGGTCAGCGCAGGCGAATGAACCGGCAGGATTTTCTGCCAGTCCAGCGTCTTCAAGGATTGCCAGGAATCAGCCTTCCGTTCCTGAATGGCTGCCGACAATCTCCGGATCATGTAAAAGACCCGCACCATGCACTCATTGGCTGCTACCGGCAGCGCCTGCCGTGCCAGCTCGGCCAAAAGCCCCAGCTCTCCCCGAAGATCCATCTGCAATTTTGTGTCTTTCAGGATCTTTCCATTTTCATCATGTTCCGCCAGAAGTGTTCCATTGAAAAGCTTCGACAGAAAAACAGACAGTTGGTTCTTTCCATCTTTATCCTGAAAAACAGGCAGCGCCGCCATCTCTTTTGCCATAGCCAGCAGCGGACCAGGAATACCGGTCCCGCCCGTTTTGCCGGCTGTGCTGCTGGAACCCGCCATATCACTGACCAGATGGAAAAACCAGACCACCACACCGTTGAACAATTTTTCAGGAATATTTTTGCCAATCAGTCCCAGAGCTTCTTTGGGAACCGGGACTATCACAAACGCTCCGTTGGTGTCCGTTCCATAGGCCTTTTGGGTAAACTGGGTCAGCAGAGAAAATACCAAACCGGCCGCTGTGGGATGGTGTGCAAAATCCCGGAGATGGTGCTGCAGTCCGCCGCCAAAATCCGGCGTATTTTTGTCACTGGGGATGCAGAATTGCTTTTCCAAAAAGCGTACTGCTCCCTGCAAATCTTCTCCCGGGTAGCCAGTCAGACGCGACACTTTCACCACAAACTGCTCTATCTGGTTGCTGCTCCACTCACGGCCCCGCCGCAGATCAAAGGTTCCTCCCCACACGACATCCAGGATACCGCAAATCAGCCCGCTTCCAATCGCCGCCAGATAGTCACCGCCATCTGCATGGCTGGACAGCAAATCCATTTGGGCATCCAGATCAAAAATGATCCGGTCAAGATCATACTTCTGCTCCGTCAGTTCCGGTGTCACATAAACCTGTGCAGATTCGCTCTCTTTTTCGCTCATAGGTTATTCCTTCCCAACAAACTTGATCTTCGATTTTTTCATCCTGACCTGCAAAGCATCAGGCGGTTTCCAGCTGTGTAAAGGCTTTTGCTATGCGATCGGTCATCTCATACTGCGCTTCATCTGTATATGCATAGGAGATGCGGATCACCATCGTTCCCACGATGGCATACGAGCCCGTATACAAGATCGTATTGTCAAAGCCACTCAAATACTCGCACCTGGCTTCTGCGTCCTGCACGGTGCTGTACACCTCCACTGCGCCTCCGCCGTCCGTGCCCTTGGATACCGGACTGTCGCCCGCCGATTCAATGCCTGTGGATGTAAAATAGATGCAGGCTGTATATCCTCCATTTTCCCGATGGAGAAGACCGTTGGGATCGTTGTCCGAAGTCACCGGCTGGATCTCAAGAATATCCTCTACCCGGCCCAGACGCTCCATTACCCACGCTTCGGAAGGAGCCGTGATCTGTTCCATGATCTTTGTATCATCCGAGAGATATTCCATGATCTCCTTTAAGGTCTCTATGTCTGCCTGCGTTTTCTTTGCCGTATTGCCGCCCAGGAAGGACTTCATCACAGAAAACAGGTCTTCATTGACCATTTCCAGATTTTCAGCTGATTCAGGAAACCCATCCAGGTTATCAACGCAGGTGAGCGAAAGCATGGAATTGTAATCCTCCGCCGCAGCATTGTATTCTTCCACCGCACTGTTGTACGCTTCTGTCGCATTTTGCAGCGGAAGTATCGCCAACACGAACACCAGCACGATTATCAAAAGAAGCCCCGCAAAAACTCCGACAAGCATTTGTATCACCGGAACCTTTTTCTTCTCGCTTCCTCCATTCTTTTGCATTGTCTCCTCCTCTCCCCTGCTGGTTTCTGTCCCATGCGCTCAATGAATACATACGATTTCCTGCAGCATCGCTTTCATTTCTGTACGCACTTCGTCTTCGGCAGGCAAAACAATTTTCTCCCGCTGCTTCACCTGTTCCTCAAAGAGCGGCTCCATGAGATTTTCTGCAAAAACTTCCCGGTCTTCGCTGGCGTACATTTCCTCCAATGTCTCACCTGACAGCACTGTCTGAAGTTTTTCTGTAATGGCAGCGCCCTCTTCTTCGCTGACCAGGTAATCTTCACTTAAACTCTGGAACTTTTCCGAGATAATATCATACATTGCCTGCGCATCACCCGCATAGATCTTGCTGAGAAGCGCATCGCTTACATATCCCGAAGCTGCTCCGCCGGCCATTCCTCCGACAAAAGTCCCAAGCGTCGTTCCCACTCCTGGAAGAATGGCTGTTCCCACGGCACCTCCGGCCACACCGCCCACGGTTGTTCCTGCTACCGAGGCTACCGTAACCACAAGATTCTTCAGAAGCTGCTGTGGAGAGATCCGTCCCTGGAACAGATCCGCAACGTCGCTCACCGAAAGCGCAGCCACAACAACACCCGACGTAATAATTTGACTCTGCAAAATACCAGCCACTCGTGCTGCGATCTGGCTGGATGTAAGATTTGCTGCACTTTCCCCAAATGTATTGAAGATGGCTGTAGAAACGCCCTTTCCCAAGGCCTTTGCAATCGCTTCTGTTGCAGGCTTCAGTCCATCTTTCAGCCCTGATTTTGCCAGTTGACTGGAAATTACATAGGTCGCAAAAACAAATCCTCCTGTTTTCAGCCCATTCAATGCTGCATTTTTAGTGGCATCCTCGAAGCTTTCCCCATTCATGGTACAGGAAACAAAGTCCAGTGCAAAGCTGATTCCCAAAGCGCTGGCAGCTACAATCGCTCCGTTGGTCGCATCGTATCGCAGTGAATCAATGTTTCCGGCTTTGACAAGGTTTGTCGCCTGTTCGTATGTATATTTTCCCTTCCGCACGTAATTGACAGCTTCGGCTGGATCCGAAACTCCCGGAACTTTTCCAGCACGGATCTTCTGCTCCATCCCCCGGAGTACATCATCGTATTGATCCGCCGGGACTTCCAGGCACATTGCCGTTCCATCCGGCATACTGTACCGATACTCTCCGGTCGCACTGTCAAACGCTGCGTTGAGTGATTCACTCGCCGTTGCACAATATTTGTCCTGAATGTAAGTGGTCGTCCCATCCCGGTTCAAAATCTGCCGGTCCGGACCATTTTTGACGTTGTTGTCTCCCACAACCACCGCCTTTTCACCACGCAACACATCGGAAAGGTTATTTGCCCGTTCTGCTGCAAAGCCATGCCCCTGAACATAGTTAAACTTTCGTTCTTCATAGGTCTTTTCAATGGTTTGCAGGGCCCCCTGCAGATAACCACCTGTCTCTCCGAGCGTTGAAGCATCCGGTGCCGCAGCAAAGCTTTTTATTCCATAAAAAGGGATCATCCCTATCATCACGCTGAAGCAAAGTGCCATTGCTGTAATGCGTTGGGCAAAAAGTCGCATTCCCTTCATCGAATCCACTTCCTTTTATGAATGTCCCTTATTTTAACCGCTCAAAGTAGCTCTCCAGCTTTTCATCACAGATCCGCTGGATCTCCCGTTTTTCTTCCTGGGTCAGCTTTTTCCAGACCGATTCATCCACCTGGACCACGCCCAGGGTCCTGGTATGGTGCAGCATCTGCATATCCTCGAACCGCTTGAAGGGATTGGACAGGATATTCCGCTGGGCCTGGGCATCGGTATAGTCTCCCCTGGCATAGATGCTGTTGGCTTTTTCCACCACCAGACCAGCGGCCCGCCGGGCCTCATAGAATTTCCGGAAGTAGTCCACAATATCACTGAGCTTCACCCGGCCTTTGTTGTCGGCAAGGGAAAGAATTGCTTTGAGCAGCACCGGCTTATAAGAGTAGCTCATATCCATCTGACGAACCATTTCCATGAACAGATCCTTGCGGTTGGAGTCATCAATGAGCGTCCAGCCATATTGCTCAGCATACTTCTTGAGGGTTTCCTCTTTGAAGTACTTGAAGGTCCGGTGCTCGCTCATGGGGACAACCAAATCCGGCACCAGCAGGCCTTCCCGCACATATCGCTCGATGGTCTCGGTCTGCACATCCACCCGGCGCACAAACTCCATCTGGGAGATCATGCCGGCGGCTTCTTCCTGCCAGTTGAAAAGATCCACCAACTCATAATCCAGTGCATCCACAGGCCAGTCGATGATAGCGTCGGGGCGTTCGCCGCGCTCATACAGGCCTTGCTCTGCCATTTTCTGCTTCTTGGTGCCTAATACCAGCGCACCCGGTCTATACTCCTTCAGACGGAACAGCCGGTGCATCGAGTAAGGCATATTATACTGGCTGGCGTTGTCTACAAAGTCAAACACCATCAGGCTTTCTTTGCCGGGCGACAGCCGCATGCCGCGGCCCAGCTGCTGGGTGTAGAGCACCTTGGACATGGTGGGTCGGGCCATGAAGAGCACCTCGGTGGCCGGGCAGTCCCAGCCCTCGTTGAGCAGGTCACAGGCACACAGAACCTTTATTTGTCCCTTTTCAAAGCGGGCCAGAATTTCCCGCCGGTCGGCCGCTTTGATTTCACCAGATACTGCTTCCGCGGCCACGCCGGCATCATGAAGCCGCCCGGCAATTTCCTTCGCATGCCGGACAGATGCACAGAAAATCACAGTGCGTTTATCCTTCACATATTGCAGCCATGTATCTACAATCAGCTGATTCCGTTCCGGCACATAAATTTTGCTTTCCAGGTCCCGGATGTTGTACTGGACGCTGTTGAAACGCACCCTGGTCAAATCGATATTGGTATGGATTCGGATGCAGCGCACAGGCACCAGTTCTCCAATCTCCACAGCCGTCTGGATGTCCAGTTTATGAGCGGTATGTTTGAAGATATCCAGAATATTCTTGTCATCGGCCCGCTCCGGCGTAGCAGTCAGGCCCAGAGTAAACTCCGGCGTAAAGTAGGCCAGAACCTTCTGGTATGTATCAGCGGACGCGTGGTGGGCCTCATCCACAATGATATAGCCAAATTCGTCCGGCTTGAACTGTTCCAGATTCAGCGCCACACTCTGGATGCTGCCACAGACGACGAAGGCGTCCTTTTCCTTTGCGCTCTCCACATAGCGGCCCACTGTGGCCTGGGGCCACAGTTCCCGGAATGTTCTGGCTGCCTGATCCACCAGCTCCACAGTATGAGCCAGGAACAGAGTTTTCTTGCCAAAACGCTTGGCATCCATGACGGCGGTCACCGTTTTGCCGGTGCCGGTGGCATGGTAAAGCAGTGCAATGGTCTCAAAATTGCGGCGCATCTCCTCCAGTGCAGCCAGTGCCTGCTTCTGGTGCTCCTTCAGTTCCAGACGGGAGCCATCCAGAGACTTGCCCCGCTGGGTGGGAAGATAGTCCTCAATCTCCTTGAAACTGGGATGCTGACCCAGAAAGACCCGCAGCTCATCCTTCACAGTTTCCGGCTGCTGCTGCATCTGCCGCACCGCCCAGCGGTACACATCCCAGCCCAGATAGATCATGCTGTTCTGTTTGAGCAGATCATCATAAATCTTGTTCTGAGAAACTAGCCTGGGGTTATGGGAGGCTTCATCGTCAATCTCAATGGCCACTTTCCGCCCGCCGTTCTCGATCATAAAATCGGCAAACCGGCTGTTCTGATAAATATCAAAGAAAGGGTACTGGGAGTAGAGATAACCAGCCTTTTCAGCACCAAAGGTGTCAGAAAACAATTCAATAAACAAGTCCTCGGCACTGCTGCCAGAGATCGAACGATAAGTAGGCATAGAGGCACCTCACATGATCCGTTTCAGCCGGTCCTCTTCCGGGACCTCAGCCTGCAGGCTTCGCAGCTTTGCCAAAGAGATGGGTCGCTGGCTGTTCTTCTGCATTTTCCCGCAATGCTCCCAGGCAAGTTTGCCCGGACCATTGTATACCTCAGAAAAGGTGCCATCCGGATGGATCTGGAGCACCAGCAGCCACTTTGGCTCGCTCGAGAGTGCGACCCGGTCAATTTGGGTTGCTTTGATCTGAACCAGCCGACCATCCGACGCTTTGGCATCATGGGTTTCTGCCGACGCCTCAAACAGCGTCAGCCCATAGCAGCAGGCCGCCAGAGCCTCACCGATGCTCCCGATCATATGTCCATCGGGCGTATAATGTCTTCCTGGAAACAGTTCTTCCAGTTCGTGCGACACGCGATAAAGAGTTTTTATTTTTTCCGCGACCATTTCCTGTATCGTTGCTGCGCTCATTCCCACACTTCCTTCAGCAGAATCTTTTTTGCAAATCCGCCGCGTTCAGCTGCCTTGTCCGCCCGCACTTGCTCCAGCTCATCCAATGTCCAGCCGCGAGCCCGAACAACCGCCTGCATGACCTCCAAAAGATCGGCCAATTCCTCCAGTGATTTGCTTTCCTGGTATTCCGCCAGCTCTTCGTTCAGCTTTTGGTCCAGAAGCCGGATGTACGCCTCATCTGACAGCGTTTCACAGACACAGGTCTTTCCGTCCGCTTTGATGATCTCCGGGATACGGTCACGGACCAACTTATGATAAGTTTTTACCGGCATCTTTCAGCCTCCTCAAAATCTCCTCGTCCGCCGGGCAGAAGGAATACTGGTCGATCTCATTCACCGTGATCCAGCGGATGTCGTTGTGTTCCAGCTTTTGGGGAGTTCCCTCCCGGATGGTCGCATGGAACAGGGTCAGATGCACCGTCAGGTCCGGGTATTCGTGGACCACATCCATAAACACTTTGCCAACATCCAGGGTAATGGCCAGCTCCTCCTGACACTCTCGGATGAGCGCCTGCTCTTTGGTCTCCCCCGGCTCAACCTTTCCACCCACAAACTCCCAGAGCAGCCCTCTGGCCTTGTGGGCCGGGCGCTGGCAAATCATAAATTTCTCTTTGTCCCAGATCAGGGCTGCGACGACTTCAGTCATCTATTTTCCCCCTCGCAGGTTCTTCTTTCTTATTTCACTCTGTCAAAAAAGCTTCTTGCTCAATGGTGACACCATATTCCACTATTTTTTTCATAGCCTCATGAAAAAGCGGGTACTTTCCACCATTGATAGCAGCCTGAATTTCTCCCAGATAATGTTCCGGACGTTTCAGGCCAGTCGAATGGAGAGACTCAACGTTTTCGGCAGACATTCGCATAGGCAACAGTGAAGGAAAAAACGCTTGCAACCGCTCAAACATTCGAAATCCGCCTAAATCAATATCCGCCCAAAAGACAATCATTATCTGGTTTTGTACAGAGGCAGCTATCTTTTCAAAAAACTTGCGTTTCTGAGGGCTTAAGAAACCGCCATGATACACCGCCAGTTCCTCAGGGTGTAGCTCCGTTGTCACATATTCATCATAGTTGGTTTTATTCTCAATAAAAACGATTTTCTGAATTCCTCGCAGGTCGAAAGACTGTATTAAGTCAACACAGGGGCTAGGCAGAGCAAGACCATAGGGTGTCGCCGCATTCACAGAAATGCTTCCATTTTCGGTCTGGATCATACAGTTTCCGGAGAGCTCATAAAGTTCCGGCCGGGCATAAATTCCCAAATAGGCCAGCTGTTCCCGTTCTCCCATCTCACTTTGCTCACAGACCTCTCTCAATTTTTGAGAGTACTCCAATGCAATCCGCAGAAACTGGTCCCGTACTTCTCGTTCAAATGTTTTTGTGTTCTGGTAACATTTGCTGCTAAAAGCGCGCATCGTAATGGATCCACCATGTAGAGAATCATACAGTATAAAGGCAGTAAGCAGCTTATCTAGCAAGGAGAAATCCTTTTTGCAGTAGGCCGGCACCCGGAAAAGCGTCTTTGCCTGACGGCAGACATCCTCTTTCCATCCTAAGATCCAGTCTGTCGTAACCTGGGAAAGACTTGATTCAATTTTTTGGGCCACCACAGAAGACAGCTCTCTTGGATGGATTCGGCCTGTGATTTGATAACACTCAGAAAGGCGCTCTAAATTCAGTGTCACGCAGGATAAAACTGGACGTCCTGAAACCCACTCGGCTCCTATCAATCCACGGGATTCCAAAGTTTTTACCGTCTCGTTCCACTCATCCCGGACCTGTGCATCTTCATAATCATATTCTGGGAATTCATGCTTTTCGATGCGAAGCATTACCCGGCGTGTAGAAGATCCCGGCTGGCTCAGATGCTTGCTTTTTTCATATTTATCCAGCAAGCGAGAGAGAAGAATGTTCTCTTTCATGCCGGCATGATCTCCTTTCCCCAAGCCTTGATATGCATTTTATATTTTTCCTTTATCACCAAATGGGTGCGGTCTGCCAAAGGCATGATGTCCGGCAGTTTATCAGGCGGTGTGCAAATAATAGCTTGCAATCCCATTTTTCGTAGGAGGCGAACGCTTTCCACAATACGGTCGCTGTCCATTTTATTAAATGCCTCATCAAAAACCACCAGACGAACTGTGTTGCTGGCCAAGACAGAAGGATTGTTGACCTGGTACAGCTGAGCAAAGGATGCCAGCACTGCAATATAAAATGGCGTCTGAGTCTCACCGCCAGACTTAATGTTGAGGGTTTGGGAAAGAAGCTGTTTTGAACCATTCTGATCGGTGGTTTCCAAATCAAATTTCAAATAGGTCCTAAAATCTGTAAAACGTTCGATATTCTGTTGCAGCTCACTCTGTTTTCTGGCGTTGATCTGGGTATCATCTGACGTAGCAATCTGATTGAACAAGCTTTCAATAAGCTTTCCGTACTTCTGCTGGAACGGCAGCGCAAACAAGCCACCTTCTCCTTCCATCAGCTCCGGCGCCATAATCATATTGTAGTAATCCGCATAATCCGGGTTTCGATCTACTCGGAACAAATACTGGTCTGTCCCAAACTTTGCCTGCTTCAATGCTTTGTTGAGGTTTTTGACCTGTTCCCTCACCTGGTCGATACTGGATTTCAGCTTGGAGAGGAAATCATTTTGGAACTGCTCCAAGGCGCTCTCTCGAGCCGCTTTGATCTTTTCTCGATATTTCGGCAGCTCGCTTTCTTCCAGGGCCTGTCGTTCCATCTCATATTCGTCATTATCCAGAGCATCCACCCGAAAAGAACAAGGCTTAAACCTGTCGGCATAATTGTTTCTTGCCCCAAGCAGCTCACTCCAAGTCGTTTGCTGTTCATTGCGGGAGCGGATCAGCTGCTCACTGAAATTTTTCTGTACAGCCTCTGGACGTTTCAACCGTGCCAACTCCTGCTTGTACCGTGGAAGGCCCACTTGCTCTTGATACTCTGCAGTGAACTCTTCGCTAATTCTGTCCTCTAACTCGGTTAATTTTTGACACTGCTCTGGCAGCGTCACATATTCCAACTGGTGAATTTGCTCTTTTAGCTGTCCCTGCCGCTCTACAGTGCTGCTCTGTTTGCCACGCAGTGTTTCAATCTCTTTTCTCAGGCCTTCAATGGTTCGTCTCTGCTCATCCAACCAGAACAAATTCAGCTGGGAAAGTTGATTTTCAATTTCCACGATTTCTTTTTTGATCTCCAGACTGCGCGTATACCCATCCAGTTTTTCCTGGACTGTATTCTGCACAAAGAACTGGGTAAAAAGCGGCTCATCCTGGTTCTTCAATACTTGAAGAATCGGGTTCCAATATCGGATTGCACCTTCTACCTGGGCCAGCTCTGCCTCAAGGCGCCGAATACGCAGCTCAACTGCCCGGCGTCCGATGAATGCATCCTCCATCCATGCACGGCGCAGCGGGCGCGCAACATACCCTTGGTACAGCATTCCTTCCGCAGTAATGGCGGTTTTATAATCGCGGAGTTCTTCGACATGCGTGCAACAGATGACCCGTCCCAATAAATAATCCATATAACTACGTGCCAGATCGTTTTTGGTTTCCACTTTTTGGGCTAGGCTATTCTCCTTAGGTTCTATCTTTTCCTGTTCTCGAAGCTTGCCAACATCTACAATGCCGAATGTGTTTTGCATAAAATCTCTCTTGATCTGGTCGTAGAGCTTTAATGCTGACTGATAATAGACTGGCTCTACCAGGAGATAGAATTTCTGCATGTTGAGGTAGCCCTCCACTGCGCCGCGCCAGGCCTCCTCTCGAATCTCCAATACATCGGCTAGTATGTACACTTCCACAGGATGGCCGATCTGTTGTTCCAACTCTGTGCTCAGACGCTTTTGGAGTTCGATCAGTCCCCGTGGATAGTCCTTCACATTCTTGCGCAGATTCGCCAGAGCAGCTTTTTTCTGGTCAACCTCGATCTTATATGCATCTACTTGATCTTCGACTTTGTGAGCGGTGTTTCGAACGCTCCGCCAAAAATCAGATGTGGCGGATTGGGCTTGTTCAAAGAGAGAAATGGGCTTGGCAAACAAATCCGGCCCAGCACTTTCAAAGGGAGTGTATGCCTTTTTTGCATTCTCCGCCGCCTGTTGTACCGGCGTAAGCGTTTCCTCTTCCCAGGCCATCACCTTCTCGCATATGTGATTGATTCGGCCAGCTTCCCGCCTAATTTCCAACGCCAGTTTCTGACATCCATCCATCAGCTTTTTTTGCTCAACAACACGCTCAGCCTTTTGCTGCTCAAGTCTTTCCGCTTCCTGATAGACATTGCTCTGGGCAATGGCACGGTCCAATTCCCGTTGCCGATTCTCTTTTTGACCAATTTCTGTGGCTAACGCTTCAATTTGTTTTTCCGCTTCGCCCAGCGCAGCTTCACACTCTCTTTTTGCCTGCTCTGCGCGCTCAATCGCGGCTTGCTGTACTTCCTTTTCTGCCCACCTAGACAGGAATGATTGGATGCGCCAGCGTTCAATCGCCTGCTGCCAATCTTGATAATGCCGTCGGATGTCATGCAACGCCTCCAGCTTTTCCTCCTGACGCTGGGCCAGCTGCTCATCCCGCTTATAGTCCCGAATGGTCTGCTGCATCGCTTCAATATCCGGTTTTTCCGGGATATCACAGATATTCTCCGTGATAAATTTCTGGATATCTACAATGGGGCGGAAGGAGACAGCCTTCTTCATCATCCGCATGACCTGCTCGTTGTGAACATTCCACTTTGCCAAAAGATCTGCCCGATATTGCTTCTGGGTATCATAGAGCTTTCCTCTGACACCGTATGTCTTCAAGAAAGAACGAAGGTTAGGAAGGTCGATGGCCTCCCCCTGGCGAACAAAGCAGTCTTCCGGCAATGGTCCGTCGTAAAGGAAAAAATGCTCCTGACTGCCTCCATCGCTCCGGCAGTCGAACATAACGCCAGAAACAAAGGGCTTACTCTCCACATCATCCCAAAATTCGCAGGCAATGAAGCTGGAAAAATCTTTTCCTCGTCTGGAGTTTGGATTATTTTCATCCATATCCGCCCGCAGGTATCCCTCCAGCGTCCGCTGAGATTTTTCATTGGCTGCCTGATTGAAGTTGCGGGAATTCGTTTCTCCCAAAAGAACAATTTGAAGTGCATCAATTACGGTGGATTTGCCAGCTCCATTCTTTCCAGTCAAAAAATTGATATCCTCCACTTCGATGAGTTCTTTTGAGAAATAGAGCCAGTTAATCAGCAGAATTTTTTTCAGCTTCTTCATCATTGTCCTCCTTCCTCAGTGTGGATACAATCACATTCAGTTTTTCGCTGGAAACCACAGACAAAATGGTGGGCAATATTGCGAATTTGCAGCTTCCTTGATTATATCTTCCCTCAATTCGCTGAATGACACAATGATTATCCAGCGTGGTAAGCGCCCTCTTTACTTCATCCATATTGGGCTTTGCTGGTAAAATTGCGTAGTCTGTTACTACTTTTTCCAAAACATCTCGTACTGTACAGATCGCGTCTTGTTCCAAGCCCAATCGCTCCATATTTTCCTCATAAATCATACGAATTGCCAAAAGAATCGCTGTTTCCTTTTTATTCAAGTTGCAGCGGTTCGCTTCATCCGTATTAATGACATAGAAATATCCATTCAGATCATCTTTGCGTAGATCCCAATCCAAGAGTGCCAGATAATCCTGTATCTCTTCAAAGTGAGCCGAAATAAATACATAATCGGGGTTATTTACCCGTCCTTCCCCTGGTTTATAGAGGGTCCTTACAACATAAGTATGGCTGAGCAGCTGATTGCAAACAGCCTTGAAATGATCAAGTTCTTTCTGAGTCGCTGCTCCGATCCAATCAAAGCTCATTTACTTTTCTCCTTACGCACAATTCGAAGCTGTGGAATGGTGTATTCATTTTCTGTAAAGTTTCCTTCCAGCTCCTCAACTAAATAGCCTGCATCTGAATCACGTCCAGTAAGCACAGCCAGCATACTCATAATATAGGACTTATCATTCAACAGCCCTATATCTTTAGAGTAACAAATTCCACGATCCCCCAGCCATTCCTCCACACAGGCTGCAACAGCGGACCGGTTGTACTCTGTCCGTATCAGTTCTGCCGCCTGGATTTCCGCCTCTGCATCCAATCCTGTGTCTTCGATCAAAACAGATGTAGTCTTCACTCGTTTTACAGGCCGTTTGCGGTACCACAGGCTCTTTTCCGAAAGAAAAGATTGTTCATATAGCTGGAATGCCGGTTGAATCTGCTCAACAAGCTCTGCGGCGTGGCGATTTCTTCCCAGTGCACTGAGAAGATAATTCAGATTTCCTCGAACGCTATAATCACGGTTGGTGAGATTTTCCAGTTTCTGTGTGGTGGCTCGGGTATACCGACGCACTTGGCGGTCGATTTCATCCAGATAGTCATGCTGAATACTGTCATAACGATCTTTCACCCAAAAGACCTTTCCCATGAGATCTTGCCGACATTCCTCGAGTGTACTGCCCCGACGATCCTGCAGCGCAGCATTGGAAAGTTCGATCAGGAGCTTCTCGTCTTGAATCCAGCTTGTGAGGATTGTTTGAATCGGAATCCGATATTTGGGCACAGAATCTTTAATTTTCAGCGGACGGATATAAGCCTCTACCACATTCTGTCCAAAATCATCAAAATGAGAAGTTAAGACCTCATTTACTTCCTGCATCTTGATTTGCAGCTGGAAGAAATGCTTGATATTGTGGTAGACCATTTGCAGCACATTGATTAGAGCCTGCGTATTATCATAAGCGCTGTAGATCGCAGCCATTTTATCATAGATATTCTCGCTGTCTGCCGCCACTTTTAGGGCCGAATAGGTACCAAAAACATAAGAATAGCCACGAACCGGGCTGTTATCTCTCAGTTGATGAAATACTTCCAGTAAGGTACTGCTGTAACTGGGCACCGTAATGTATTCATCAAAGTCTTCCCCGCGTTCTTTTTCAAACCATCCTTTACTGTATAACTTGCGAATTAGAAATCTAGCACGTCCTGAAATATCTCGTAATTCTTCTTCATCAATATCCTCGCCTTCAAATGTTGCATCCGCCAACTGCTGCTCCAGTTTACTCCGAAGCATAGAATAAAATGTATCCTCCGGAATCTTTAAACTTTCTCGGTACGCATCATAAAGTACATCCAGCGCGTCAGCATATAATACACGATTTGGGGATGCCAAAACAGAAAAGAGTTCGTCTGGCACGCGATCAAATAGATTCATCAGAACTCCCCCTTTTAAAAGGTATTTACAAGTCACAAACAAAAAGGATTCTTAGGTTTCCCAGGAACCATCCTATGGGTCCTGTTATCCCACCACCAATTTGTTCGTCTTTTTCAAAAACTTTGCCGGGATCGGCCGATCCAGTTTCCAGGTAATATTCATGGGCCGGCTCCCCTCATGTTTTACATAGTTTGCAGTTCCCAAGAAGGTATACGCCTCTGCTCCACCGCTGATCCGATCCGTTTTGAACTCTCGGACAAACAACAACACTTTGCTCCCGCGTTCCCGGTGGTGAATATACCGTTGCCCTGTAGGAGAATCTGCCGCTGTAGTGCTCTGACTCTGCCAATGGAACAGGCTCTCATTGATGGAGTAGTCCTTGTACATGGTGGTTGGCGAATAGTCCTTATCAGCTTTATTCAGCGTCACAAAGAACACATCCAGCTGCTTTTCCGGCAGCCACTTCACCCCTTCACGCACGGTTGCCGGTTTCATGAAATCCATTGCTACCAGCAACTGATCCCGGGTATAGGTACAATGAAGATCCAGTGGGCAGTCAAACCCCAGCTCCACCGGCTCGTCTATAAAATCAATCTGCTCATACCGATAGCGGAGTAGGCTCAAAAGCTCCCCCAGCAGAACAGAGCTATCCGAAAGAGCATACAGATTGTCCAGCACTTCATCTGCCGCCCAGTCCTCTGCAGCCTTGCTCCAAACTGTCACATAGAACATTTGGAGCATCCGCCGCTCCCGTTCGCTCAGCGCCGCAAAATCCACATCATCCAAACGCGGGAGAAGGTCCAGCAAAAAGCGAATCCACCGCCGGGAGTCAATGACAGCCAACCGTGCAAAAGCTTTTGTGAGCAGATCCTCCATCGGTTCGCTGAAATCCTCAATAACGTCTGCACGAGCACAAAGTCGGGAGAAAGAAGAGAATTTATAAATCGCTCTAGGGTCCAGGTGGTAATAGTCCAGAAAGTTTGCCAAGGTCAGCTCCAGACCGCTATCTTCGGTGAAGCTAGCCACCCGGGAAACAAGTCCTGCGGTGTTGCCATAGGAGGCTCGAATGTTGTCCAAAATATATCGGGCGGCCTTCTTTTCCAACTGGATATAGCACCCCTTCGGAGCAGAGATAAAGCCATCCTTGATCTCACGGGTCACACTGCGACTCGTGTTCGAGAGCAGCGCTGCAAACTTATCCTCAAAACGATACCGCTTGTTGGCCTGGCCGATGAAATCCAGCACTGTCAGGCAGTCTTTCCCCTCCGCAAGGCGCAACCCACGGCCCAGCTGCTGGAGGAAGATAGTCAAAGACTCGGTGGGCCGCAAAAACAGGACCGTGTTGACCTCTGGAATATCCACGCCCTCATTGTAGATATCCACCACGAAAATAAACCGAATCTCACCGCTTACCAGCTTGCCCTTAGCGGTGTTTCTTTCCTCATCAGTGGATTTACCAGTCAGAAAAATGGACGGAATTCCGCGCTGGTTAAAATAGCGGCACATGAACTCAGCGTGCTCAATAGACACACAAAAGCCCAGTCCCTTGACCTCGTCGATATCAGTCACATACCGGAGCAGGGAGTTCACTATCAAATCAGCGCGTCGATTGGCCACGGTGTCACTAAGGGTATAGAGATTGGAAAGCTCTCCTTTGTCGTAGCCGCCAGCGCTCCACTTCAACGTACTCAGATCCACCGTATCAGTCACGCCAAAATATTGGAAGGGACACAACAACTTGCGGTCGATGGCCTCCGGCAGACGTATCTCTGCCGCTATGCGATGATGAAAGTAGGGCAGAATGCTTTTCTTGTCCATACGCTCCGGGGTGGCAGTCAAGCCCAGCAGAATTTTTGGGTTGTAATAGGACAACAACTTCTGATAGGTGGGCGCCGCTGCGTGATGAAACTCGTCCACTACAATATAGTCATAAAAATTCGAGGCAGTCTTTGACGTAAAATCTTGGGAATTAAACGTCTGAATGGAAACAAACAAATGGTCAATGCTCTCTGGCCTATAATTGCCCACGAACAGCTCACCGAAGTTTGCATCCTTCAACACCGCTCGAAAGGTATACAGACTCTGTCGCAGAATTTCTTCTCGGTGAGCAACGAAGAGCAGCCGATGGGGCTTTCCGAGATTCTGCTTGCGAAACCGTTTATAATCCAGCGCCGAAATCACCGTCTTGCCCGTACCGGTGGCAGCTACCACCAGGTTGTGGGTATATCCTCGGATGGTTCGCTCCGCCTCCAGCTTATCCAAAATTTCCTGCTGGTAGGAGTATGGCGTGATATCCATGGTATAGATTGCGGCGTTGTTGGAATCAATGTACTTCTCCGTTTTCAGTGCCCGAGCCAGCCGTTCCTTTTGACCCTCTGAGTAGTATTCAAACTCGCTTGCGTTCCAGTAGCTCTCGAACGTAGCAGCAATCTTGTCGATGGTCTCTGGCAGATCTCTGCGGGTGACCTTTACATTCCATTCCAAACCACTGGAGATGGCTGTGTTGGACAGATTGGAGGAGCCCACATAGGCAGTGGTAAAACCCGTGTTTCGGTAAAAGACGTAGGTCTTTGCGTGAAGTCGTGTGCGCTTGGTATCATAGCTGACCTTAATCCGGGTATTCGGCAGAGCACGCAGTTCCTCAATGGCTTTTAGATCCGTAGCTCCCATATAGGAAGTGGTGATGATCCGCAACTCGCCGCCATTTTGGGTAAACTCTCGCAGTTCCTCCATCAAAAGCCGAAGGCCGCTCCATTTGATAAAGGAGACCAGCATATCAATGCGATCAGCAGAAACGATCTCCTTTTTCAGTTCTGTGTACATCTGAGGTTCCTTGATGGCGCCCGTAAACAGACTACTCCGGGCAATGGATGTCTCCGGCCGGCTCAAGCTTGCGGCCGTTTTCCCTGCTGCCAGCCGAGGGTCTTGCTGCCTTAAAAGCGCAAGAAGCTGCTCTGCCCGCTGGTCAACATGCAGCGCAGCAAAGTCAGCTTCTTGCGTGGTATTTTGAATCAAGGTTACGATCTGGTTGGCAAGCCCGATCTGCGCAGAAATATCTCCCCCGTTGTCCAGCAGATTCTCCATTCCTTTCTGTACCACATCTGCTAGATATTGTGCTAACACTTTCGAAGCCTCAGCCCTATCAATGGGTGCAATGGACTTGCAGGCCTCGGGAATTTCCGAAAGCTCGCTGTTTAAAGCTTGATTGATGATCTGTTCGTAAAGGCCGGGCGATAGCATATCTTTCACACTTTCCATGGAATTCTTATAGAAGTATCGTATCTTCAGTATAATTAAAATTCCATAATATGGCAAGAAGTTTTCTTAAGTTAGCATAGAACCATGCACTACATAACATCCAGCGTAACATATCGTGATCTCAAACTTTTAGAATTGAATTCTATGTGAGAGGCGACAAATCAAATGATGCGTCTTCTCATTGAACAAAAAATCACCTAACTCTTTTCTGAATCAGGTGATTTTGAAGATTCCATGATGCATAAAAAGCGTTCTCTGAACGCGCAGCCGCAGAATACTTTCTGCGCATACCGGGGTTTGGGGGAGCCCCAACGAGCGGTTCGTGGCAATGGATAGCACGAACATTGCTTGCTACAATTGGATAAGCTCTTGGTTTTTCATTCGATTTTAAAAAATAAAATCAATTTTTAGAATCAACATCATTGTTGCAAGCAGGGCATTTGTATATACAAATACAAAAAGCTTGTTGAGGCCGTGCCCCAAACCCCGTGAACTGTGGGTAGTGTCAATAGTTTTTCGCAAATTGGTTTGCAATCTCTGGAAATAAATGAGGTCAGCTAGCAATAGAGGCGTCCTCCAAGGCAGCCTGCAAGTGCTTCATATTCATGTACTTTTTTGCCCTATTGGGTACTGGCCACATGGCGCAGTCTGGCGCACACCAGCATAAGGGCAGAGTGTCCATCCGGGAAACTCCCTACCACACGGGTTCGGCGGCAAATCTCCCGGTTCAGCCTCTCAATAACATTGTTGGTACAAATACGAGTCCAATGTTCTGGTTGAAAATCACTGTAAGTCAGCGTTTTCTCAATGCTGTCCTCAGCCTTTTTGGCGGCCTCTTTCAACTTTATGGATCGCAGTTCCTCTACCACGGCTTTAGCCTTCTCCCGGGCGGCCTTCTTGCTTTCTTGGGCGTGGATCGCTTTGAGCATTTTGGTTACCAGCTTCACCTTAGAGCGAGGCGTCACAGAGAACACATTCCGGTAAAAGTGAACTGTACATCTCTGGTATTTGGCTTCCGGGAACACTTCTCTTACAGCCTCCAGCATACCCATGCACTTATCCCCGACAACTAGCTTGCCCCCGTTTAACCTACGGTTGTGAATCCACTGAAAGAAACTGACCCAGCTGACCTTGTCCTTTTTCATGCCCTCGGCGGCACCCAAAACCTCACGATCTCCGTCCTCATTGACCGCAATTGCTACTAGAATGGCTACATTTTCAAACTCCCCGCCCCAATTGCGGCGCAGGTAGATCCCGTCTACATAAACATACGGATACCGCCCACCTTGCAGAGGACGGTTGCACCAATCCTCGATGTAGACTTTCTTGTTCAGTTCCACTGATGGTAAAGAGAAACCTTGCTGCCCCACAGCACTTCTGTAATGCCCTCTACACGTCGGACAGATACATCTTAATGAGCGCCTCTTCCACACTGCTCTCCCGACGGCGATAGCGCTCAATAATAGCAGTCTCAAAAGAGATTCCCTTAAGATTGGGTACCTTGAGGGTGACATTCCCGGAAGTAGTAGTGAGATTGCGGTTGTAGTAGCCGCCACGGTAGCCCCGGCGCTGTTCGCTACGCTTATACCGGGCCGCCTGGCTCAGTTTTTCTGCCTCGGCCTCCAGCAGCTCGTTGAGTGTTTCTTCTATGCTTCCGCGCGCCAGCTCCTCGAGCTGACCCTTGATTACTTCCTCGTTTAACTGTACAATCTTCTCGGCCATGGTTTGCTGTCTCCTTTCAGAATTGTGTGTCGCAACTTCATTCTACTAGAGATCTGCAAACCATGTCTCTTTTTATTTCATTTTTATTTTTGCGAAACTTATTACATCTTATCTCGAAAACTTCAGCCACCCTTCACTTTTAGGTTTTTATCTTTTCTATATCTCTATCCCAAATTTTATGTAAGTGTCTTTTTCTCGATTTTTTGTTAATGCTCTGAAAGGCTTTTGTATTTCCAATCAACGTGTGGTAAACTTTTCTCATCCATATGGATGAACCTCCTTTTGCTTGTAGTGCGGTTAGCGTTACCCGTTTCTATTTTAGCAAAAGGAAGTTTTTTTCACCGTATCAACGCTCGTGCCACACTCGTCCACAAGCATAGCTTGTGGTTGTTTATTGAATAAAAACGGATGGTCTAATGAAACCATCCGTTTTTAAACACATTCTATTTGTCCGGCTTGATAGTTTGCTTAACCAGTTCGGCTTTTTGTTTCTCAATGAGATTTGAGTAGACTGCATAAGCAACATTTTGAAAATAATCGATATACAAACTCTGGTCACTTGCAGGCAAGGGGGCCAAACGTTCTATACCGTCATCTTCAAGCCGGTATGTTTTTACAATATTGATTTTCAAGTCGGTTTGCTTAAAATTCACATCGATTACTATTGTTATCGGGAGTGTCTTGTGCGAGAATTTATAGCTCATGCTTGAAAAAATAAATCCTTGAGCCATACATTCCTTTACAAAATCATTATTTCTTAACCCGTCACCTTTTAAAATTGCACTACTAATTCCCGAAAGGCGTCCGCTGGGTTCAGAATCATCAATTTCGCCTGATGTAGTCTCGTCATTTTCATCATCAATGCTTTTTTCATCTTTGTTTACAGTAACATTAATAATGTCTGTTAGTTTCCATTCTTTGTGAGTGTACGCGCCAAAATCATCAAAGAAATCTACCTTGTGTGCCTTTAAAAGACTTGCTAAAGTTATTCTTTTAAGACCAAATACAGCCTGTTCACTATTTTCTTGAATCATTTCATCCAGAAGTGTGACAAACTGTTTTGATTCCGACATTCCTTCGTGCCGTATGCTAACTTTAAACTTCTGCGAATCATCTTCTAACGGGGAAATGGTAACATCTAAAGTCACTTTTCGCGTTTCAGCAATTTTAATACGGCCTCTTTGGGGTTTTTTATATATATACTGCAATGTTACGCTGGTTTGATTTCTTGTAATGTTTTTTAATGTATACTTAGTATTCGAACTACGACCTTTATTGACAAATTCATCTGCTATACTCGTCAGAAAATCTTCTTTGGACTGTTCGCTTTTAGGAGAGATTATGACAACAGTAGACTTCAAGTTGTTTTGCTCAAAATTCATAACTTCTTGCATCTGAGTCATAGTTGCAGAGCCAAAAAAATGATGGTGTATCAAGTCAGAAAGAGCCTCTGAATTAGTACATACGGGAAGGATACCTTTTTGCCGTAAAACATATTTGACACTTTGAGCGTTAATTAGTTTATCGTCTATTAATTTTTTAAGGTCATCCCCCTTAACAAAGGATTGAACTGCCATTATTCTTGCCTCCCTTATGACTCATAATAGATTCTTGATAAACGACGATTGTCCATCAGATAATATTTAAAAGTATTTTTTTCTGCGAACATTTTTGAAAAAGATTCTTTAATGTGATCTATGTCTTTTTCTGTTTCAGGATAAAAATAGAAATGAACTTCTTGATAACGATCACTTCTCGATTCTAATTGTAATTCATTAATCATATCCTGCAAATACTTTAAAGAATCATCTGTAACGTGCTCAAAACAAAACAAGGCCTTTATATCAACCTTTGTTGTAACGCCTTGGTTGGTTGCACTTTTAATATAGGATGCCAAGATGTAGTCGGAAAATAAATATGTTGGCGTGACTACAGGTGAACGATCCCAGGTAGAACCACCAATGGATGGATATATAATGCCAAAGCTATTTTCAATACTGTTTTGCTTAATTTTCGCAATTTCAGCATTAAAAGAATACCATTTTTCAAGCCTACTATTATCTGCAAGATAAATCATTAGAGGATGGCGACGTCTTGGAACCTTAATTTGGGAAATGCTTTTTAACGCACGTTTTATCTCGTATATGCCATCACTTGAATTATATAACAAAATCCCACCGATTAAAGTATATCCTTCTAAATATGTAGTTAAGGCAGGAGATGTTGAAGCACACTCAATAGTATTACACAATTCCTCAACCCATAATGACAAATTACTCGGAATAAAGTTAGACCATTCGCGATGTTTGCATTCTATAATAAAGGCCTCTTGGCGTTTAGTAAAAGGATTATAATACCCTGCCAATATATCTACACCATGCGTTTTTTTGTCAGAAGATTTTGCGTTTTTATGTGCAGCTCGTATGCAGTCAATTTGAACATCTTGAGCTAAAATTTTCCATTCCAAATGCTCAAAAATAGAATTTCCATAGCGCTCTAATTTTTTCCCAATTCTTTGACTAAGTTCGCCCATCAATGTTCACCTCCATTCAGCAAAATTTGATGGAGAAATAATATTTCTCCATCGTCCATCGAGGAACGAGACTTATAAACGGTAACTCGCCCCTTTGCAGTAATTCGGAGTTTAATTGAGCTATTATTACAGTAAAGAATAATAGTCATGCTTGAAATTTTATCATTATATTTCTGTAGGATAGAAAAAGCATCTCCATACGATGAGAGATCCACAGTAAAGTTGCCAACAATATCCTCCGTAAAGAGAAAATCTTGAAAGCACACTTTAGAGACTTTTAACTTATAACCTTTCAATTTTTCTAATAGAGTGTCAATCGTAACTTCGATACTATTAATGGAAATAGGCGCCAACAAATTCGAGAGCTCAAATACCAATTTGTTTGCTGAAGTTTTGTTTCCCCAAATTTCCAAAAAACCATCCGTAATGCTGAAAGAAATAACATTTGCTTTAGGAACAATACGATATTCAAAAACTCTCTGCTCAGGGTTATAATAAGATTCTTGAGCATTTTGGACAATGACATATTCGCCCAGTAGTTCATTGGCGCTAATCATTTCCAAATTAAAATAGGTATTTTCATCTTCCGGATAGCTTTTCAAACATGAATATATTGATTCTATATTGATTTCTTCTGGTGAACTCAATTCATATATAAAAATACTGCTGGAAGCCATCGAGTTACCTCCTTTAAAAATGTTGTCAGAATCTATAATTAATATAATTATACAACTATATAGAAAAGTTATCAATGTCACAGCAGGCAAAAGTTATCATCAAAATAAAAAAGAAGATTGACAGGACAAACCTGTGAACCGATTCATATTATGCAGGCAGTACAAAAAAAGAGGTCTACAAGGGGTAGAAGAAGAATAATCAAAGACTGGAGCTGCTCGTGATGATAGTCGTCAATCAGGTCGTTGGCCTGCTGAAATGTTTTGAGTTTTTGGCAGTAGATGCACTCGGTTTTCAGAATACCGAAGAAATTTTCTGTCATTGCATTGTCATAGCAGTTTTCCAGTCTTGACGTGGACGGCGTAATGCCTTATTCTTTCGTCAGGTTAAAGTACGCTTGGGAAGTATACTGAAACCCATGGTCGCTGTGGAGGTGCACCTCCACAGCGACTTTCTCTTTCTTCATAGCAAGGCGAATAGTATCCAGCACCAGATTCACTGTTTTCTGGGCACAGTCTTGTAGGCCACACTACTGTTGTTGTACAAATCCCGGATCATAGGACTCCTTGCTCTGTATGGATATAATCCATGATTTTGAGTTGTTCTATCGCCTCCTGCTGCACCAGCAGCCCCGCCGAGAAGCCGACCTTGAAGTGGCACTCGCTCTCCTCGCACTGGGCGATGGAGGACTGATCTAGGAGCGTTTCCACCAGGTCGTAGTCTTCCTTTGTCAGCCTCTGGGCCAACTGATCCATAATCTTCTCGCAGGCTCTCAGTGCATTTCGGTACTTTTCGGACTTTGGTACAACCGTTTCGCTGGGATAAAAGTCTCCGTTATAAATCGCTTCCAGAATCATTGTTCTGCCCTCCTTCAACAGTAGATCATCTCGGTCTGGATGATCTCCTCCGCCCGGCTGCGGATGGAATTCATCCCCTGCACCCAGCGCATCGGGTCGTTTGCTTTCAGCTCCTCGGTGATGCCCTCGGCCTCTGCCATCTGCCGGATGATGAGGTGGCACCGTTCAGTCGCCTGCTCATTCAGGTCAGCCAGCACTGTATAAAGCTTCCCGGACAAAAGCAGTGACTGATACAGGATCGGTCTGTGATGTTTCAGATACGTTTTATGGAGCCGCCCCCAGCGGCCAATGGGGCGGTTTTCTTCCGGCAGTTCCAGAACCGGAAGATAATAGTCTCCTTCCAGCTGATACCGGATGCCGTGTTCCTGAATGGTCTGTCTCAGTTCTTCCATAGTCTGCTCCTTTCTGCTTTGCTGCTGCCTTCTTTCAGCCTCATTATAGCAGGGCCGCTGTGCGGAAAGGAAGGATGTCAAAGCTGTAATTTTCAGCGTTCCTGGCTGCGCTGGCGCTTCCTGTGCCACTGCTCCAGGAGCTTTACAATGGTTTCCTCCATCTGGCGCGGGGTGTAGGACTTCGGAAAGTATTTCCGGATGGCTTCGTTTTTCAGGGTCAGCCGGTCCAGCTGGGCGTTCTTCATGACATCCAAAATGGCGTCATAGCTGCAATCGCCCGCCCTGCTCAGTCTCTTGATACGCTGAGCCTGGGACAGGGACGGCGGGTGCTTGCTGTCCTCCATGGCCTGCAAAAAATCCCGCTGTTCGTCAGCTGTCAGGTAAGACAGTTCCACAGCGGGATTGAAGGATATTTTCTTTTGATCTACCAGCTCCAGAAGTTCGGGAATTAGGTGGGTGAGGCGGATATAGCGTTGGACCTGATTGCGGCTTTCGCCTGCTTCCTGAGCCACTTTTTCATCTGAGCGCAACTTCGTCCCAACTTGGCTCAAAGTTAAATCTGTCCTGGCTCCCTGGTGTTTGAGGACTTCCATCTTCATCTTGTAGGCAAAGGCCCGCTCACTGGGACGGATGGTTTCCCGCTGCAAATTGCTTTCCACCATCTGCAGAATGGCCTGGTCATCGTCCAGCTGGCGGACGATCACCGGCAGGGCTTTCATGCCGGCCAGCCGGGCTGCGTGCTGTCGCCGGTGGCCTGAGATGATCTCATAGCCGCCCTCCGCCCGGGGCCGGACAATCAGCGGATTCAATACGCCGAACCGGGCCATACTCTCCACCGTTTTCAGCATAGCCTCATCGTCCAGCACCTTGAAAGGGTGATCTTTGAATGGGTGGAGTTCTGCCACAGGAACCTGCTGAATTTGTTCTCCCTGTGCAGCAGTCTCCGGCTTCTTTTTCAACATAGGGCACCACCTCGTATAATAAGATTTGCAGGTAATTTTTAAGTGTATTTGCTTCATTCACTCCATATAATCAGCAGGCTTAGAGATGCCCGTGATACAATAGCTGTAGGACGGCAGGGACAAGTTCTCCATCACCTTGTTGGACTGAAAAGTCACTTCAAAAGGAGTTAGTTCCCCTGAGCCGGAAGTTAGCTGCAAACTCATTGGCTGTTTGCTGGATGCAAGGCTGCCCTTTTAGCAGTAAGGGATATCGCATTAGCCTTCTCCGGAATGATTCTGATACGCGAGGTTGCAGATGCTCCGGTTATCATGGGTATCTCAAAGCCTGCTGGCCTTAAATCTCCATACAGGGAGGTGAAAATTGTGAATCCATTATTTGTTGGCATTGATGTGAGCAGCAGAAACAATGTAGTCTATCTGATGAATCCTGACGGCAGCAAGTATTCCAGTTTTTCCGTACAGAATAACTTAGGTGGTGCCAAGCTATTGTCAGAGAAAATCGTGTCAGCACTCAGCTCCATGCAGCTCAGTGATGTGGTGATTGGTCTGGAGGCCACCTCCATTTACGGGGACAGCCTGGTTTATGCCCTCCGGGAGGATGGCAGTCTTGGCCGGTTCCAGCGGAAGATTCATATTCTTAATCCGAAGCAGGTTAAAAAATTCAAAGAGGCCTATCCAGATCTACCTAAAAACGACTGGGTGGACGCCTTTGTAATTGCCGACCATCTCCGTTTTGGCAGGATCGCCAAGGAGGTCTATCTAGATGATTATCGTTACCATGCACTTAAAACCCTTACCAGAGCCAGATTTGACGTGATTCAAAACCTGACCCGAGAGAAGCAGCGGTTTGCAAACTATTTATTCTTAAAATGTTCCGGTATGGCTCAAGACAAGGATATCCCAAATACCAGTGCCACCACCATTGCACTCATGGAACACTTTGAAAGCGTGGATGAACTGGCAAATACAGACTTGAACGAACTGACTGCTTTTATTTCCGAAACAGGACATGGCAGATTTGCTGACCCAGCAGCTACTGCCAAGGCAGTTCGCGCTGCGGCCAGCGGCTCTTACCGGTTGCCCAAAACGGTGAACGACACCGTAAACCAGGCTATGGCGATATCTATTGCCTCCATGCGGGCTTTGGAAAAACAGGTCAAAGTTTTGGATAAGGCTATTGATCAGCAGTTTGAGATCATCCCAAATACCTTGACATCTATCCCTGGCATTGGCAGGATCTACTCTGCCGGTATCATTGCTGAGCTTGGTGATATACACCGCTTTGATTCTCAAGCTTCTGTCGCCAAGTTTGCTGGCCTTGTCTGGCATAAGAACCAGTCCGGTGACTTTGAGGCCGAGCATTCTCGGATGATTAAATCTGGCAACCGTTATCTCCGCTACTACCTGCTGGAAGCCGCCAACTCTGTGAGAAGATGCGACTCCGAGTTCCGACGTTATTACGACCTTAAATTTAAAGAGGTCAACAAGTACCAGCATAAACGCGCACTCGCTTTCACTGCCAGAAAACTTGTTCGGTTGATCTTTCGACTGCTGAAGGACAATCGCTTGTATATCCCGCCAGAGGGCTGAGCGTATCGCTCGCCGCTTTGCTGCGCAGGCCCTGTTTTAAAATTTTTCAGGGGCAGGACTTAGGTTTGTGTCGCCTTTTTGCAACCTACATCGTGCTTCCTGCTCTATTTTTCTCATTTTTTCTTGCATTATCTACTTGACTTCACACCATTGGACTCCTGTGAAAAACAAGGCTCTGCGCATCTGCCCAGAGTCGTGAAATTGGTTTGTTCCGGCCTCCCCCGCCCGGAAAGGAAAGGATCAGTCTCGTTCTACTCTGTATGGTTCTATCATTCTTATTAGGGTGTAGATTCTACACTTCTGGAAGTGTAAAACCTACACCGCCGGAAGTGAACTTCTGACACTTCCAGAATCGTCATGCCAAGGCATCCATGAAGCTCTTCACATAGATCAGGCTGGGCCGGCCCTGACCCTGCCGCCTGCGCTCGATGAGGTCGGCCTTCTCGTCCAGCTCCCGCAGCAGGCCCACCGCCTTTTTGTTGCTGCATCCCAGATGCTCCATAATGGCCTCTACCGTGAAAATGATATACACCCTCCCTTCTTCATCCTTCCACCCGTTCTTCACTGAGAGCCCCATCCGGTCCAGCAGAAGACCGTAGAGGACCTTAGCCTCCACTGAGATCCCCCGAAACCGACTATCTGTAAACAGCGCCTTGGGGAAGCGGTAGAAAGAAAAGATGTTTGCCTGCTCGCCGTAAAAGAAATCACCCATACGCGTACCTCCTGGCTTTCGCCGTCTTTCTGTTATGGACAAAATAAAAAAGCGTCTGCGGGTTTTGGAACACGCAAACGCTTACCAGGACAAATACAAAACGGAGGCAGCTTTCACTGCCTCCGTCTAATATTCTCATTCAAATCTTAATAAACTTAAAATAAAAAACAAATCCGAACGCATCTTCAAAAAGAAGTACGTTCGGATTTGCGTTGTATGGTGCACCTCCAGGGACTCGAACCCTGGGCCCACTGATTAAGAGTCAGTTGCTCTACCAACTGAGCTAGAGGTGCATATGGTGACCCGTACCGGAATCGAACCGATGTTAAAGGCGTGAGAGGCCTCTGTCTTAACCGCTTGACCAACGGGCCATATAAAACATCAGGATACGGTTTCAATATCCTGATGTGAGAGAAGCCGGCGACTACCTATTTTCACAAGCCGTTTCCAGCTAACTATCGTCGGCACCAGTGAGCTTAACTTCTGTGTTCGGAATGGGAACAGGTGGGTCCTCACCGTCATCGACACCGGCCATATTTACTGAGCTACCTCAGCGCTTCTCTCTAGAAGGACGTGCCTTCAAAACTGAATAATAAACTGCTCTAGCAAACAGAGTATCAAGTGAATTGTGGTCAAGCCCTCGATCTATTAGTACACGCTTGCTGAATGGATCACTCCACTTACACATTGTGCCTATCAACCTTGTAGTCTTCAAGGGATCTTACCTGATTTTTCAGTGGGATATCTTATCTTTG
>NZ_BQKV01000037.1 GCF_022180365.1 Faecalibacterium gallinarum | reverse complement strand
TTCCTTTCATCTTCATCCTTTCTACTGGGTTGTTTGGTCACTGTTCAGTATAAAGGATTTGAAAGGTTTTGGGTAATGGCTTTTTCTTTTGACCCGGATTTGGTGATTTCTATTGAGCCCCAAATGGTTTTTTCAGCTGAACGCTAACAGCCTCACAAAACGCACCGTTCTATGCTCTTGTTTGCTTTGGGCTGGTCAATGGAAAGGCCTTCGGTTAACCACCGGAATTCCTGCCAGCTCAAACTCCGCATCTCGGCACAGCTGCGGGGCCATTGAAATCCTCCGCCATTCTCCATTCGCTTATACAGCAGAACAAATCCGTCTCCCTCCCACAACAGGGCCTTGATTCGATCCCGCCGTTTGCCGCAAAACAAAAACAGGCTGTTGGAAAACGGATCTAGCTCAAACTGCTGCTGTACGATCTGCGCCAATCCGTCTATTCCGCGCCGCAGGTCCGTGTATCCACAGGCCAGATAGATATGATCTACCCGGCTGATGTCACCCAGCATGCCGGATTCCCCGAATAACTACGCTGATCTGTTCTGCGCTTACACCTGCTGGAAGCTCTACCAGGATATCCTGGATATGTAAGAGGATTCGATCTGAAGTTGCAGGACCACATATATTCTGCGGTACTTCCAGCTCCTGAAATTGAATTTCAGCCTTTTCTTTGGTCAGCAGGCTATCTCTCATTTTCCGCTGCCACTTGTAAAAGCTGGACAAAGGAACGCCATGTTCTGCACACCAGACTTTGATGGGCTGGCCGCTCTGTTTTGCGGCGGCGATGGTTTGAATCCATTGTTCTTCCCGAACTGCCATTGCTCTCTTTTCCATGTTTGCCTCCTCTGCGGGGTTTCTCACCGAGGCCGTGTATTTTTAAGAGTGGTCTCAAAAATACACGCCCACTACATGGAATAATTCTCTCACTGGGAGACTGGGCTTGACAAGTACGCTATTTCGTGGGGCGCTTACTATATTTATCTGAGTTTCACAGAATTTTCTGTATTGACAATAACATTTTATATATGATACTATGAAATAAATCTTTTACCTTTTAAAGCAGCCGCTCCGCAGCTTCACCAAACCATTTTGCCGCCATCCACCCACGACAAAATCTTTTGGTGCTGTGGAGCCTTTTCTTTTCGAGAGACTTGCAGCTGGGCAACCGGTTCGCAATTCTTTATACGTACCTTGACAATTGTATCAGCCGTCCGGATAGGATATAGCGCCATGACTCCGCAGAAATGTGGGCGAGCGTGACAACGCCGCTGCAAAACAGGGGCAGGAACTTAATTCGGATTAGAACGGCAACCCCACCAAGAAGGAGACACTGTGCACTCCCTACTTTGACCGATTGGAGACCGTTTTGAAATGGAAATTTTCAAACTTACGGAAAAAGCGGAAAGCAAGTATCGACCTGTGGCCACAATTTCACAAATTGAAATTGCGTCCCACGATCTGGTCGTACTTGTTGGGGAGTGCCTTCCCCAAACCCTGCTCACATTTCGCGTTCCGCGCGATCTTCGGCTGTGCCGCCATACATAGCTCCAAAGAGGAGCTAGTCAAACAGCAAGGAGGTACAATGACCAAGCCTAGCATTCGTTCGACTAGACACAAACCCCAGCACAACGGCACACCGAGGAAAAACAAGCTCATCAAGTTCCGGGTCACAGAACAGGAGAAGCTGGAACTGGAACTCCTCTGCAAACTTCTCCGCGTCAATATGTCCACTCTCATTCGCCGTTCCCTGCTTAGTCAGCCCATCAAGCAAACCCTTGTTGTCACTGGCGGCGGAGAGGAAGCACTGAACATTCTCTCTGACCTTCTGGGGCAATGCGGCAAGATCGGCAGCAATCTGAACCAGCTTGCCCGTCACTTCAACAGCGGCGGCAAAGATTCAGAACAAATTCGGGCGCAGCTCTTGACCGAACTGTCCGCCCTCACACTCTTCCGGCTGGATGCCGAGAAAAAGATGGGAGAACTGTATGGCAACCATCAAGCATACAAGCTCGAAGAACTCCGATCTAACAGCGCCTGAACATTACCTGACCTTTCAGCACAACGAGTACACCGGCCTGCCGATTCTGGATGAGAACGGCCACCCCAAGCTACGGGAGGAGTACTTACTGGACACTCTGGAATGCGGCGGGCAGTCCTTTGCCATGGCCTGCCTACTGGCAAACCGGAAGTACGGAAAGAACTTCTCTCCCGACGATGTGAAGACTCACCAATATATCATCAGCTTCGACCCGCGGGATGCTGCGGACAATGGATTGACCCTGGAAAAAGCCCAGGCGCTTGGCCTGCAATTCTGCAAAGAAAACTTTCCGGGTCATCCCGCTATTGTCTGCTCCCACCCCGACGGACACAACGGAGCCGGGAATATCCACGTTCACATCGTCATTTGCAGCGTCCGGGTGCGAGATATCCCGCGCCAGCCCTATATGGAAAAGCCCTGCGACTGGCAGGAGGGCATGAAGCACCGCTGCACCGCCGCGATGCTCCGGCATCTGCGGGTCGAGACCATGGAGCTTTGTCAGGAGGCCGGACTCTACCAGATCGACCTGCTAAACGGCACCGGCGAACGGATTACCGAAAAGGAATATTGGGCGCAGCGGCGCGGCCAGCGCCGCCTCGACCACGCCAACCAGAAGGCAGCCGCTTCCGGCCAGCCTATCCGGCAAACCAAATTCGAAACCGAGAAGGCAACCCTTCGGAGGCAAATCCGTTCTGTTCTGACGAAGGCTACGAGTCTTGAGGAATTTTCCGCTCAGCTTTTGCAGGAGCATGGCGTCACCGTCAGTGAGAGCCGGGGGCGGTTCAGCTATCGAACTGCCGACCGGACCAAGCCCATCTCCTCCCGCAAGCTGGGGGATGATTTTTCCAAAGAAAAGGTTCTGGCCGTTCTCGCTGAAAATGCCGAGCGAAAGAAAACTGCCAGCCTTCGCCGCTCCGATCCGAACCCCGACCGCATCAGTCGTCTGATTGACATTCAGGCCAAGCTGGCCGCGGACAAGGGCGCCGGCTACGAGCACTGGGCCAAGATTTTCAATCTCAAGCAGATGGCAAAATCCCTGGCACTGTTCACCCGGTACAATCTGAACAGCGAGGAAGAACTAAACGCTCGGGTTGCTGAACTTCAGGAAAAGCGCGACGAAGCCCTCAAGGTAGTGAAAGACCTGGAGGGCCGCATCAAAGCCAACCAGGAACTAAGCCGCCATGTTTTGGCCTATGTCCAGAACAAGAAGCTTGCCCAGCAAATCAAGACAGCAAAGAACCCGGAAACCTTTCGGGAACAACACCGCGCCGAACTGACAGCTTACCAGGCGGCAGCTGCCTATTTCAAGGCCCAAAAAATTACCAAACTGCCTAGCCTGAAACAGCTCGAAGCCGAGCGCGAACAGCTGATCTCGGAAAAGGCCCGGTTCTATGAGGCGTACCGTGAAGCGAAAAAGGCGTGGATAGAACTCAGCAACGCGCAGCATAATCTGGAGTCCATGCTTCGGCAGGTCGAACGCCACCAGGTACAGGAAGGAGGGCTGCATGACACAGACATTGCACATTGACCCTGAATTCAAGGCACAGATTCCACCCCTGACCCAGGATGAACGCAAACAGCTGGAGGAAAACATTTTGGCCGAAGGCGAGCTGTTGGCTCCGATCCTTGTTTGGAACGGCACCATTGTGGACGGACACAACCGCTATGAAATTCTGCAAAGCCACCCGGAAATCCCATGCATTGTCCGTAACTTGGAGCTGGAAACAAGAGATGAAGTCCTCGTCTGGATTTGCAAACACCAACTTGGCCGCCGGAACCTGACGCCCGAACAGAAAAAGTTTCTGGTAGGTAAACAGTACGACGCTGAAAAGCAGGATGGATTTCATGGGAACCAGCACACGCTCCCAGTCCGGTCTGCTGATGCTCAAAATGAACACCAGCAAACCTCCGAGAAAACCTGTGAGCGGATCGCACGGGAAAACCATATCAGCGCCAGTGCCGTCCGCCGGGCAGCGCTGTTCGCCGCAGGTGTGGACCTCGCAGAGGAGTTGTGTCCTGGCATCCGGCAGCGGGTTCTTTCCGGCGATTTGAAAGCGCCGGACGCACTCTTTGAGCGGCTGGCCAAGGCCAGGCCGGAGGATTATGATGCCCTTCTGGAGCAGATCAAAAACCCCCAGTCCAGGGCAAAGCCTGCCGCCAAGCAGAAACCGTTTCAGCCAGAGAAAAGCTCACTAAGCGACCCGTCATTGGCACCACCCCCAGGTGAGAGCAATCCAGCCCATAAGGAAACTTCCTCTATTTACAATCAGCTTGCTGATGCTGCAGTCGCCATGCAGGAAAGCTGGGAGACTATCTTCAAACAAACGCCCACGCTTCTTACCTCATGGGAACAGAGAAAAGCGGTCCAGGCTATTCTGGAAAAGCATCTTGCGTATCTGGCTGCGTTGGGTTTTAGCCTGTCAGAAGTGCTAGGGTCAGAACAAGAACAATCGGCGTAGTTTTTCATTCTGTCCAGCTCCGTTAGGGTGGGATTGAGGTGGGCTGGTTTATACTTCCTTTAAAAACTTGGGAGAAAATGCCGGATGGGGCACATGTTTTGTGTTCCTGCTTGTAAAATTTACCGGCTTTCAAAGTATGAACGTCGGCTTTTCCACACGGGGCTTCAAAGCTTCCGATCAACTGGGTGTGTGGACCAGAACAGGAGGTGTCGTTGAATAAGAAAAAAGCTGTAAACAACTCTTGTTACCCGGACGAAGTCATCGAGCGATTGGCCCGATGTTTTTATCCGGCGATTCTGGAAAGCTTCAGTAATGAGGAAGACCAGAAAGCCTTTGCCGTATGGCAGGCAGAGCAGGCCCGCTGTTCGGCAAAAGAAAAACAGGACGTTCCCGCCGGGGAACGCCCTGCCATACATAGACAGCTTTTTTCAAGCCAGGTGCGTCCTTCGGGGCGCACCTTTATTGTAACCGCTCCATAATCCCCCGACTGTAAAAAAGTACTGACCTGTGAGAAAATAAGAGAAAGTATCAAAAGTCTTAGAAGTCTTAGAAATCTGAGAAGTCTCGCAGGGGTAAAAAATGAGCAATCAATATCAGAAATTAAAAAAGCAGCACTACCTTAGCCTGCTGCAGGAGTGCGCCCGCAGTGGAAAGAACAAGCGGGAGTGGTGCGCACAGGCCGGCGTGAAATATTCAACCCTCATGAGATGGCAGGGGCTGCTGCGGGATGAACTGGCAGGAGAAATTCTTTCGGGCCAGGAAATTGTTCCGGTACAGATCCAAAAGTCAGGTGAAGAAGTACTTGCTTCCAAATCGTCTGCAGACTGCTGTGCAGACGAGGCAGGGACATCTGGTATTTGCATCGAAAAGGGAGAAGTTCGCATTTATCTGCCGGCAGATGTACCCATAGAATACCTGGTCAAGCTGGTGAAAGGGCTGGCTTAAGATGCTGGGAGATATCCGACAGGCCAAGAACGTGTATATTGTCTGTGGCTACACCGATATGCGCAAGGGACTGAACAGCCTGGTCCCTTTTGTGCAGCAGAACTTTGGGATAGATCCCTATTCCAGCAGCCTGTTTCTGTTCTGCGGCAAACGCTGTGACCGGCTGAAGGCGCTGCTGTGGGAACCAGACGGCTTTGTATTGCTGTACAAGCGGCTGGACAATGGCCGTTACCAATGGCCGCGGAATGCCCAGGAAGTAAAGCCGCTGACCTGGGAGCAGTTCACCTGGCTCATGCAGGGGCTGAATATTGAGCAGCCCAGGGCGATCCGTCCCGGACGCCCGAAAGAGCTGGTATAATCCACCAGGGAAGCCGTTTTCGGGGAATATTCTGCCTGAAAAGCGGCGGTTTTCCACAAGAAATTTCTCATCCAGGAATGCGTCTTTTCCTGGTGTTCAGGCACTTTTTTCGGTATAATGGAAACAGAAAATCCACCCGTAAGGAGAACCGCCATGAATCTGGATACCCAAAATCTTCCGCCGGAAGTGGCGGCGTATATCCGGTCACTGGAGCAAGAGAAACAGCGGCTGGAGCAGGAGAAGCAGTTACTGGAAAAACAGCTGGTGAAGATGCAGTCCCTGAATGAACAGCTGGTTCAGATGCGCAAACGGATGTTTGGGCAATCCAGTGAGCAGATTCAGTATGTGGACGCTCAACAGTTGGACTTCTTCAATGAAGCGGAAGCCTGCAGCGATGCATCTGCTCCGGAACCGGGAAAAACGACCCCGGTGAAGGCCCATGCCCGGAAAGCGAAACGGACCAAAGAAGAACTGACAGAAGGCTTGGAACACAAGAAGGTAGTCTGTGAGCTGCCGGAGCAGGAACAGATTTGCGCCAAGTGCGGCAGCACCATGGTACGGATTGGAGAAAAGTTTGTCCGGTCTGAACTGGTGATTGTGCCGGCCCAGGTGTATGTGGTGGATTACTATGCCGCCAGCTACAAATGTGCGCACTGTGAAGCCCAGACTGGGGAGAGCTATATCCGGCAGGCCGAAGCTCCTGTTCCAGTGATGAAGAAAAGCATGGCGGCTCCCTCCACGGTAGCCTATATCATGCAGGAGAAGTTCCAGAACGGAGTTCCGCTGTATCGCCAGGAGGCTTACTGGAAGGGGCAGGGTGTGGATCTTCGGCGCAATACCATGGCCAACTGGGTAATCCGCAGTGCCCGTTGGTTCAAGCCCCTGTATGAGCAGCTTCGCAGGGAGCTGCTGCGGCAGGACATTGTGAATGTGGACGAGACCCGCGTCCATGTCCTGAAAGAGGATGGCCGGGAATCCAGTCAGATGTCCCAGATGTGGGTGTTCTGTTCTGCCGAAAAGAAAATTGCACTGTACCAGTACAGTCCCAGCCGTTCAGGCCGGGTAGCCAAAGAGATGCTGCAGGGCTTCTCCGGCTATACCCAGACCGACGGCTATTCGGGTTACAATTGTCTGGATTCCGTGACCCATGTGGGCTGTTGGGCTCACGCAAGACGCAAGTGGGTGGAATGCTTTGTGGACGGCAAGCCGGTACAGGGAAGCCGATCCGAGGCAGCTTTTCATCTGATTGAGGAGATGTTCTCCCTGGAGCAGGCCTGGAAAGACCAATCGCCAGAGGCCCGCTTTACGCAGCGGCAGGAAAAACTCCGGCCGCTGTTGAACAGTTACTGGGAACTGCTGGACAGCTTCGAGGCGGCAGAAGGCACTGCGCTGAGCAAGGCCAAAGCCTACTCTCTCAACCAGAAGCAAGCGCTGAGCGCCGTGCTTCTGGACGGCCGCCTGGAACTGACCAATAACCTTGCCGAACGCACGGTGAAGCCTTTCGTGATGGCGCGCAAGAATTTTCTGTTCTGCGACACCGCAAAGGGTGCCGATGCCAGTGCCCTATGTTTCAGTGTGATCGAGACAGCCAAGCACAATGGTCTGGATCCCTTTGGTTACCTACTGTTCCTGCTGCAGGAGCTGCCCAAACTGGGCGAAAATCCTACCGAGGAACAACTGGTTCCGCTGCTCCCCTGGGCTGAAAGCCTTCCCGAGTATTGCAAACTCAAATAATTTTAACCGATTTGAGATCCTTATGGGAGCTCTTTTCTTTATCCCTCACGGGGGATTATGGAGCGCTTACCCTTTATTTTAATGAACTTTTTGTTTTTATCAAAAGATCAGAAATAAATTCCTTATATTCCAAGAGTTCTTTGTCTTTTGGGTTGACAAAAAGCGCATATAAGATTTTACCCTGTAAATGATTCAAGTAATTCTTTTGGCTGATCTGACAAAAAGTCAAGTGTGAATCCAAACCATATTTTTTTATATAATAGACTTCCTGTCGAATCTTTTTTCTATACTGTTTGGCTGTTTGGATCTTTTTATTTACAACAATTCCAGTTACTTCCTGACGTGTATTTTGTCGTGCAACTCGAGTCTTCTTTGTGTTAGGATACAAATGATTCTTTAGAAGTAAACCCGATACAGTCCGAATTAATTCTTTAACATTTCCATCTCCAGAAAATGTCAAATCATCTGCATAACGCGTATATCTCCAACCATTTTCAAGTGCATAAGTGCCTACTTCACTGTCGAAATTTCTCATTCTTAGGTTAGAAAGATATGGACTCGTTGGAGCTCCTTGAGGCAATTCTCCATTTAAGCAGCACAAATGAGCAAGAAACCAAGAGACGTTTTCTATATAACCAAGATTTACAAAAATTTTAAAGACATCCTCTATTTTAATTGAAGGAAAAAAGTCTTTAACATCCATTGAAACTAAAACTTTCTGCTCTCTATGAAAGCGTGCATTGCTTTTTATACTTTGATTTTTTACATAAGCTTTAGCATATTTGCTAACCGAGGTGTAATTTAATATATTCGTTAAAATCCAATTTTGTACAGCTTTTAAATCTGGTAGCGGTTCTGCGATTTCACGCATTCCACCACTTTTTTTGGATATTTGAAATCTTCTGTAAAAATATTCTGTTCCATAGGCCATTTGACATAAATAGAGAAGATCTATCCCAACGAAACTTGCTAAACTTGCAGCATCTACAATAACAGGTAGATTCTGCTTCACCAATTTTTCGGCGTACGATAGATAACTCCTTAGTTCAATATCACGAATCCTATCAACTCTGGCTTTTTGTATCGCTTGGGTTTTAAATTTATCCCAATCCATCATATAATCCTCATTTAAGTCAAACGCTTAGAAGTACTCCATGCTACTTTAAAATGTCCTCCGGTTACCATGTGTCAAACATGGTAACCGACTGAGCAAGAGTGTAAACTCTTGCGAAGCATCAGGGATTCAAAGGAAAAGCTCCGTCTTTTGCTTTGAATCCCTGAGGGCTCGAAAAGGGGTTCTTCAAAGAATGACGACTCGCCATTCATTATATTCTTACAGAATATAGTTCTAGCATGGAGCACTTCAAAACGCTTGACCAAGATTTGATGTTATTTTTTCTTTCTAAAAATAATGGAATTTCTATCTACAGGTTTTCTATAATTTTTTCCTTGAGGTACAATCCAAAAACCGCTTCCGGCAGAATGGGTTTTATTTATTTTTTCAATGTATTCTTTTCCTGTATTTGTGACTCTGATCTTATTATTCACAAGTTCCAGAAATCCCATATCTTCTGCATCACTGATTGCATTTGCAATTTGGGCATAAGTATATCCCTGCTCTCTCAAGCTAGTAAGACTTGCATTGCCTTGTGCCAAAATAATGATATTAACCAAAAGTCTAGCATTCATACCAATTACCTACTATCGAGGAAACGGGACCGTCCTTCTGTTCTTATTAGTAAACCAATATACAGGAAAGGTATTGTTGGGAGTATGCTCTAATTTGACGAGCGCCTCACTTTTCTCATAGCCAAAGCGAAATTCATCTTTAATATTAATAGATTCTTCAATTTCAGTCATTACTTGAGTATTTTTCTCTGAATTGGGATAATCAGTAATTTGTCTTTTCATTTGCATAGTTGAAAAAACACTTACAGCTTCATCGGCGCATTTTTTCAGTCCCTGCTCTTGTGATACCAAAGCCAGAAAAGTGATTTTTTCTTTTGGGATCCCCCAACTCTCCAGATTATGCAAGCAATCCAAAACGGTATTTCCAGATCCAATATAGTCATCTATAGGACATATAAATATATCTGGATCGCTATACATTTTTTTCAGTTGCATAGTAGTATTATTTTCTATAATAGCTGTAACACCTTCTAAACAACTGATGACACATTTTTCTTTATATTGTTTTTGGAGCTTTGGCAAATGAGCTTTTACTAAATAATACAGAAAATGTCCACTTTTTACATCATTCACATTATCAGACGGGAGTAATGGAAGAATGGTAAATGTAAGTTTTCTTACAGTAGCACCAATTTTTGCTTTAACCATCTGATCAAATGCTGTCACAAACATTTGATAATAATCATTCGCGGTAATCCAACAAAAACGTTTGGATAGCTGTAAGATCAACTCTTTTTGTGCTTCGTTGGCCAAGTTGGCGATCATTGTACAGAAGTCATCAAATTCACCGGATTCCAATGGCCAACCTTTCTCTTCAAATAAACGTTGTACACGTGCAACATCTTCTACGGTTGCAGATTTTTCCTTTAAAGTATTACTGGCTTTCTTTTTTATTGAACGATTTTGCATATTAACATTATTTTGGTTGAACTTTTCACTACATTATCAACTATATTATAATACAGTTTGAATTAATAATAAAGTCTAAATTTTCACTTTGAGAAAATTCTTCTATGTAAAAAGCTTCTCCTTACATTTACAATCATCGAGCGAAAGCTGCGGGAATTTGTCTTTTTTGGTGATCTTCATACTGGAAAAAATAGAACTTCAACAATATGGTCTACTGAGATGGTGATGTTTTTCACTATACTAGCCTCTTTGAATAGCTTCCTCCCTTGTAAGCACTAGAGGTATGGTGTGCAGGGATTGACTATTCGCGCCGCCCAGTGCATCCCAATGGGGAACACCTGCACAGGCGCAAAACAACCCAAATTAGAAGAAACAAGATAGCCTCCGGCAGCTTCACAAAAGGAGGCCGTAGGAGATTGTTTATCATACGCCTAAGACCGCTCTGCTTCATGATCCTAAAAAAATCAAAAACCCGAACCCTTCTCCCACAGGAAAAAGGTTCGGATTTTGTTTCTTTGGTGCGGATAAGAGGACTTGAACCTCCACCGAGTTGCCCCGATTAGAACCTGAATCTAACGCGTCTGCCAATTCCGCCATATCCGCATATTTCGTTGTCGTTCCGTTTGCGTTTTGTGTTCGCGTCGCTCGGAACATTTGTCATTATACCACGGGCAAGGAAAATGTCAAGCACTTTTTTCAAGTTTTTTAAAACAAAATACAGCGCCCGAGAAAGGAGGAAAACTCGGGCGCTGTCTGTATGAAAGCTCCTGTGGGTGTAGGAGAGGGTTGGTAGTCTGTCCGCCGTCCGGCGATTGCCTGGCATGGACGGGGGAACAGGAAATCATTTGATCCCGCGGGGCTCCCCGGCTGGGCGGGCCCTCGGCGGGCGGGAGTGTGCTTTGCAATCCATGTTGGGGTTGTTTGGCCTGCTTCCCTGACTGCACCCTTATTGTACCGGAAATATGTGGCAGTTTTTTGTTGTGAATTTGAACGAATTGCAAAATCATACCCCGCATCTCACTTCCATGATATGCGGGGCAGGATCTGTCCTATACGTTTTTCTTTTTTTACGATACGCCGAAGAAAGCCCGGGCGATGTCGGCGCTCTGCTTGGCGTCTTTGGCGTACCAGTCGGCGCCGATCTGTTTGGCGTAGCTCTCGGTGAGGACGGCGCCCCCTACCATCACCTTGCAGTCGAGGCCCGCCGCGTGGAGCGCCGCGATGGTCTCTTCCATGCTCTTTAAAGTGGTGGTCATCAGGGCCGAGAGGCCCACCAGATGGATCTCTTTCTCCCGGGCGGTTTCCACCACCGCTTCCACCGGCACATCCCGGCCCAGGTCGATCACCTCGAAGCCGTAATTCTCCAGGATCACCCGGACGATGTTCTTGCCGATGTCGTGGACATCCCCCTTGACGGTGGCCAGGAGGATCCGGCCTTTGCTCCCGCCTGCGGCGCCGTTTTTGGCGATGGCGGTCTTGATCTCCTCAAAGGCGCTCTGGGCCGCGCTGGCGGCCTGGAGCAGCTGGGGCAAAAAGAGGGTCCCTTTCTCGTACTTGGCCCCCACCACGTCCAGGGCAGGGATCAGCGCCTCGTCCACCACTGCCAGAGGCTCCTTCTCGGCCAGCAGGGCCCGGGTCTGGGCCGCGGCCTCCCCTTTCAGGCCCTGCTCCACCGCCTTCATCAGGGGGGCATAGATTCCCCCGGGCTCTGCCCCTTCCGCCGGGGCGGGGGCAGACGGGGCTGCGGCGGCCGCCGCCTGGGGCAGGGTCCGGCCCGCATACCGGGCAATGTAGGCCGCGCTCTGCTTGTCCCGATTGGTCAGGACGTTATAGGCGTAGACCGCCGCCATCATCTCCTCGCTGGCGGGGTTCATAATGGCCAGGTCCAGCCCGGCGGACATGGCCATGGTAAGGAATGTGGTGTTCAGGTAGGGGCGGCAGGGCAGCCCGAAGCTGATGTTGGAGACCCCCAGCACCGTCCGCACCCCGAGAGTCTCTTTGCACTCTCGCAGGGCCTGGACGGTGGCCAGAACGTCCTCCTGCTGGGCACTGGCGGTCAAGGTCAGGCAGTCGATATAGATGTCCTCCCGGGGGATGCCGGCTTCTAGGGCCGCATCCCGAATCCGGCGGGCGATCTCCACCCGGCGGGCGGCCTCCTTGGGGATGCCGTTCTCGTCCAGGGTCAGGCCCACCACCGCCGCGCCGTATTTTTTGCAGAGGGGGAGAATCTTTTCCAGCACCGCCCGCTCCCCGTTCACCGAGTTGACGATGGGTTTGCCGTTGTAGACCCGCAGGCCCCGGGCCAGGGCCTCGGGGTTCGAGCTGTCCAGCTGCAAGGGCAGGCTGACCACGCTCTGGATGGCCTTGATGGCCCGGGCCATGACTGCGGGCTCGTCCACCCCGGGGACGCCCACGTTCACATCCAGCACCGCCGCGCCGCTCTCGGCCTGGCTGACCGCCACTTCCAAAAGGTAATTCATGTCCCCCTCCCGGACGGCCTGCTGGAACCGCTTTTTGCCGGTGGGGTTGATCCGCTCCCCTACTACCGTGATCCCGTCCACCGTGACGCAGTCCACCGGGGTGCAGAGCACCGAGGGCATGGGGTGAGCCTCCCGGCCCGGCTGGCAGCCCGCAAAGACCGAGTTCAAAAGCCGGATATAGTCGGGGGTGGTGCCGCAGCACCCCCCCGCCGCAAAGAGCCCCAGGGCCCGGTAGGGCTTCATCTGATGGGCGAAGAGCTGGGGGGTGACGTCGTAGCCGCTGCCGTCGGCCCGGGGCAGCCCGGCGTTGGGTTTGACAAACACCGGGTAATCCCCCGGCAGAGCGGCCGCCAGCCGCTGGGCCATGGGGAAAATCTCCTTGGGCCCCAAACTGCAGTTGATGCCCAGGGCGTCCGCCCCGAGGCCCCGGGCGGTAGCGGCGAAACTCTCCACCGTGCAGCCGGTGAAGGTCCGTCCCCCGGCCTCGAAGCTCATGCTGGCCAGGATGGGCAGATCACAGTTCTCCTTGCAGGCCAGGAGGGCGGCTTTCAGCTCATAGAGATCGGTGAAGGTCTCGAAAAAAACCAGATCCGCCCCGGCGGCCACGCCGGCCCGGACGATCCGGGCGTATTCCTCCACCGCATCCTCAAAGGCCAGGGTTCCGGAGGGTTCCAGCAGTTCCCCCAGAGGGCCCACATCCAGGGCCACCAGGGCGCCATAGGGCGCCGCCGCCCGCTTGGCGCAGCCGATGCCCGCGGCGATGACCTGTTCCACCGTATAGCCGGTGCCCGCCAGCTTATGGGCCGAGGCGCCGAAGGTGTTGGCGTTGAGGATGGCGCTGCCCGCCGCCGCATACCGGGCGTGGATGCTCTCGATCAGGGCGGGGTCTTTCAAGTTGAGGGCCTCGGGTTTCTCCCCCAGGGCCAGCCCCGCCGCCTGGAGCATGGTGCCCATGCCGCCGTCCAGCAGGAGGGTATTGTCTTGTTTGAATAAATCTTCAGCCTTCACAGGTCTGTCCTCTCTTTCGGTATTCGCATTTTTCCCGCAGGGCGCACTGGCCGCACCCGGCCCGCCAGCCGGTGACCGGCTGTTCACTCAGGCCCAACACGGCGGTGACGCTCTTGCGGGGGGTCATCAAAAAGCTGTCGGTGACGCAGAGTCCGATCCGCCGGGGGGTGTCCAGCAGCCGGGCCAGTTCGGGCTGGACCTGGATGGGCCAGTCCCCGTACCCCGGCGAAAACCGCCCGGTGAGATAGAGACTCTCCCCCGCCGCCAGCTGCCGCAGGGCCGCCTCGGCGGCGTCGCAGACCTGTTCCGCCAGGGCGCTGGCCAGGGCGTCCGCCGCCACCCCGGCGGCGATGTCCCCCACCCCCAGCCGGCGGATGGCTTCATCCACCCCGGCCCCCAGGGTGACGGCCAGCAGAACGCACTCTCCGCAGCCGGCCAGATGCTTCTCGGCGTCTTTGCCCCGAATCAGGCCGGAGAGCGATTCCCGCCCGGCCCGCAGCCAGACCGCCCGGGGGGCGGCGGCTTTCAGCAAAGGCCCGGCGCACCGCTCCAAGAGAGCCAGTGTGCCGGGGTCGGGCTGGCCCCGGGCCCCGAAATACCGGGCCGCCTCCACCAGGTCGATCTGTGCCGGGAGTTCCACCCCCAGCGGGCAAGGGATATTCTTCTGCATACCGCACCCCCTTTTTGTAATGGTTTCCATTATACAGCGGGGAGGACCGGAAATCAATTTTCCGTTTTTCCCCACAGCCGAAAAAATCCCCCCGGCGGGGGCCGGAGGGATTTTAGACCTTATTTCAGGCAGGTACCGCAGGGGCTGTACCCCTCGGCGATGGCCTGGTCATAACTCGAGAAAAGAATCTGGTTCTGCTCGGCGGGCAGGTTCGGGCAGGTGGGCAGATGGAACTTCTTGGAGTTTACATTGCCGATGTAAGTGGTCTCGGCCGGGGTACTCGCGGCCATCTGGCCGCTGCCGTCGGTGAGGGTGGGGTTCTGCTGTTCGGTGGGCACATAATGCTCGCTGCCCACGGTGTAGTTGGTCCCGTCGCTGGCGATGGTGATGGTGCCCATCAGGTCGGTGCGGTAAACGTCCACCCCGGCGTCCCGCAGACGGCTCAGGGCCGCCTCGTGGGGGTGGCCGTAGCTGTTGCCGGTCCCCACCGAGATCACGCCCATCTCGGGCAGGACCTCATTCAAAAAGACATAGCTGGTGGAAGTCTCGGAGCCGTGGTGCCCCACCTGTAAGACGTCCACATCCAGGTTGGCCCCGCTCTCGACCAGGTCTTTCTCCGCGTCCGACTCCATGTCGCCGGTGAGGAGGAAACTGGTCTGGCCGTAGTCAATCCGCAGCACCAGGGAGGTGTCGTTGGTGTCGTCGTACTGGGCCACCGGGCCGAGAAGCTGGACGGTGGCCCCGCCCAGAGCCCAGGTGGTGCCCACGGCGGGCACTTCTATCGCGAGGCCCTGCTGCTGGGTGTACTTGACGAAATCGGAGAAGCATTTGGTGTCCGCCGAGGTCACCGGGGCGTAGACATGCCCCGCCGGGATGGCCGCCAGCGCCGCCGCCAGGCCCCCCACATGGTCCTCGTGGGCGTGGCTGCAAAAGACGTATTCCAGCCGCTCCACCCCCTGGTTCTGGAGGTAGGAGACCACGAGGCTGCCGTCGTCCACGTTGCCGCCGTCGTAGAGCATGCTCACCCCGTCGCAGGTGACCAGGACGCTGAGGGCCTGGCCCACGTCGATGAAGTGCATCTCAAAATTCCCCGAGACCTCGGTCCCGGTGACGGGGGCGCTGGGGGTGTTCTGGCCCGCCAGATCCCCCACGGCCCCCGCCAGGTCGGAACAGCCGCCAAGGCTCAGGGCCAGCACAAAGGAAAGGGCCAGGGCCGCCAGCCGGGCCCAAAGCCCGGGGCGGGTTACTTTTTCTTTTTGGAATTCCATGCTTTTGCGTTCTCCTTCCCGGGGGCAGCGGGGCCGCCCTCGGCTTTTTTCTTGATGGGTTTGGTCCGGGGCGCAAACCGTGCCCCCGGGGCCACCGCCGGGGCGGCGGGCTTTTTCCCCTTTTGGCCGTGGCGGACGGTGTAGCTGCCGTCGGGATGGATGGTCACCTCGGGGCTCTCCCCTGCCCGCTTGGCGCTCCGCTGGACGGCCCGGCGGCCCTCGGCGGGCACCAGCAGGGGGATCAGGTCCTCCCGGTGGGTCATCTTGAGGGCCTTCACCACCTTTTCGGCGTTCCGGGGCTCGTAGTACTGGAGCAGCGCCCGCTGGAGGGCTTTGCCCTCGGCGGTCTTTTCCACAAACACCGGCTTGAGGGTGTAGGGGTCGAGGCCGGTGTAGAACATACAGGTGCTGACGGTGCCGGGGGTGGGGTAAAAGTCCTGGACCTGCTCGGGCCGCATGTGGTTTTTGTAGAGGTACTCGGCCAGATAGACCGCGTCCTTGAGGGTGCTGCCCGGGTGGCTGGACATGAGGTAGGGCACCAGGTATTGCTTTTTGCCCGCCTTCTTGCTCAGCTCGTAGAACTTATCCTTGAACTTGTTAAAGACCTCGATGGGGGGTTTGCCCATATAGGCCAGGGTGTTGGGGGCGCAGTGCTCGGGGGCCACCTTCAGCTGGCCCGAGACGTGGTGCTCCACCAGCTCTTTGAAGAAGGTCTCGTCGGGGTCGGCCATCAGGTAGTCAAACCGGATGCCGCTGCGGACGAACACCTTTTTGACCCCGGGCAGCTGGCGCACCCGGCGGAGGATGTTCAGATAATCGCTGTGGTCCACGATCAGGTGGGGGCAGGCCTGGGGCGCCAGGCAGTGCTTGCCGCCGGTGCACATTCCCTTGAGCATCTGTTCCCGGCAGGAGGGGAACCGGAAGTTTGCCGTCGGGCCGCCGATGTCGTGGATATAGCCCTTGAAATCGGGCTCGTGGGTCATCCGCTCGGCCTCGGCCACAATGCTGTCGGCGCTGCGGCTGGTGACCCGGCGGCCCTGGTGGAGCTGGATGGCGCAGAAGTTGCAGCCGCCGAAGCACCCACGGTTCTGGATGATGGAGAACTGCACCTCCCGGATGGCGGGCACGCCCCCCATGGCCTCATAGATGGGGTGATACCGCCGGGTGTAGGGCAGGGCGTAAACTTTATCCAGCTCCCACCGCACCAGGGGTTTGGCGGGCAGGTTCTGGACGAGATATTTCTCGCTCTGTTTCTGGACGATGATCTGGCCGCTGACCACATCCTGGTTGTCCATCTGGATCCGGCAGGCCTTGGCGTAGGCCACTTTATCCGAGGCGACCTTTTTGTACCCCGCGCACTCCACATACCGGGCGGGCAGGTGGTCGAAATCGGTCATGTAGCAGGTGCCGTTCACGTCGGTGATGGTCTCGATGGATTCCCCGGCGGCCAGGCGGCGGGCGATCTCCACCGTCTGGTGCTCTCCCATGCCGAAGCTGATGAGGTCCGCCCCCGAGTCCTCAGCGATGCTGGGCAGGACGGTGTCCAGCCAGTAGTCGTAGTGGGCGAACCGCCGCAGGGAGGCTTCCAGCCCGCCCAGGATCACCGGCAGGTCGGGGTAGGCCTCTTTGGCCAGTTTGGTGTAGACGGTGGCGCTCCGGTCGGGGCGGGCCCCCGCCTTGCCGCCGGGGGAATATTCGTCCTCGGCCCGGGCGATCTTGGCCACCGAGTAGTGGCTGACCATGCTGTCCACGTTGCCGCCGCCGATGAAAAAGCCGTATTTGGGTTTGCCGAACCGCTTGAAGTCCTCGCAGTCGGTATACCGGGGCTGGGCCAGCACCCCCACCCGGTAGCCCTCGGCCTCCAAAAGGCGGCTGATGATGGCGGTGCCGAAGCTGGGGTGGTCCACATAGGCGTCGCCGCCCACCACCACGAAATCCAGCTCGTCCCAGCCCCGCCGGGCCATATCCTCCCGGCAGATGGGCAGAAACTCGGTGTATGCTGTGCAGGTCGTTTTATTCATAGCATTGATCCTTACTAGGTCATAAAATATTTTAAGCGGTCAAATTTTTTCATATCTGCCTGAGGATGCCGCAGCAAGCTTTGCTTTGTCTTCAGATTGCGCTACTGTATGATTTGCATAAGTGCTCCATGTAGGCTCGTAATCTGCTGTAGCCTGGTTTCCCCACATATCCCAGCCTTCTCTTACACCACGGGCAAATAACTCGATGCGCGGCGCTGAGCTACACGCCTCTATGATCGGAATAATTTCATCCGGTTTACGACTGTGTTCTCTTTTCATCGCCCGAATCAGATTGACCTGCGAGCGTGCCGGAGAAAGCGTCCGATTGGGTGCACTTTTTTTCTTTATGCCAAATAAAATCAATTCTGTCACATTTCTAAAGTAAAATCCTACTCCTCTTCCATCCGGTCCGCCGTCTTTGCGCACCTTTTCCCAAACAATATTGCTTTTATATTCAAATCCCCATGCGTCCATCACTTCCAGCCCTACAGGCAAAAGAGCATTAGGAACCCACAGATACAAATGAGCCTTATCACCTGCAATTTCAGAAACCGGCAACGCTTTAATTTCATCCAAAGTCATGGTTTCATAGCGCGTCAGCCTTTTATGCTCCGGAGCAACTTTTCCAGTTCTGTTCTGAAACTGCCATGGAGGATCCGCATAAATGGTATTGTACTTCTTTCCTCTAGTAAATGCACAAAAATTTTGCAGAGTTCCTTCCAGATCAGCCATTTTCTTCTACACACCCCTTTCTGATTCCAACCGCCAGAATCGGACAACCGCCGTTCCGACGTGAGTCCAGCCTGGTAATCAGTTTTCCCATCCAAGTGGTACTTGCTCCATACTTTCCCAGAATATTTTCTTTTCGGAAAATATCATTTAACTCTTCCGACCTGGTTACAATGATGCCTACATCAATCAAACCACAATCAAAATAAGTCCGCATAGCTAAAAGATCCCGGTCAAAAGTCTGGTCTTTACTATTCCACTCTAAATCAAAAGCAACCCGATTTTTCAGAAAGTCAATATTATGACCATCAATATAGCCTTTAATTATTTCCGTTTCATATGGCTGATCTGCAAAACCACCACGTCTTTGAGCAGTCTGTCGCAGATACTTTTTAACAATCAGATCTCCACTGATGCGAATTTCTCTCCAGCCATAAGGATAGAGCACACTGTCAAATTTTTTAGGAATCGGCGATTCGTTTCCTCCCGCTTTTTTTAAATCCGCTATCGTTAGCCGAAGTTGGCGCAAACAAGTCTGCACTTCTTCCCACTCCACCGGGAAAGCATCGTGGAGGATTTCCAACGCATGACCATAACTATGGAACTCAAATTTACTTTGGAGATCAAGATCTATGTATTCCATGTTTTATTCCTCTCTTTTATTCGTCGGGCTGGTTCAGATTCATTTCCAGCCACTGCTGGCGGCTCACCAGCACGGCCCGGGGCTTGGCCCCCTCATAAGGGCCGATGATCCCCTTCTGTTCCATCTCGTCCATGATCCGGGCGGCCCGGGCATAGCCCAGCTTGCACCGGCGCTGGAGCAGGCTGGTGGAGGCCTGGCCCGCATCGATGACCACTTCCACCGCCTGTTTGAGCATCGGGTCGCTGCCCTCGCCCTCCTCGTCGGAGCCGGAATCTTTTCCGCCGCCCTTCTCCTGGATGGTGTGCTTCTCCATGGCCTCGATCATGACCTCGTCGTACTGGGCCGAGCCCCCTGCCTTGATGAAGTCCAGCACCCGGCTGATCTCTTCATCCTTGACGTAGGTGCCCTGGATGCGGATGGGTTTCGGGGCGCCCACCGGCATAAAGAGCATATCGCCCATGCCCAGCAGTTTCTCGGCGCCCGCGCCGTCCAGGATGGTCCGGCTGTCCACCTGGCTGGACACCGCAAAGGCGATCCGGCTGGGGATGTTGGCCTTGATCAGGCCGGTGATGACGTCCACGCTGGGGCGCTGGGTGGCCACGATCAGGTGCATACCCGCGGCGCGGGCTTTCTGGGCGATCCGGCAGATGGAGTCCTCCACGTCCTTGCCCACCACCATCATCAGGTCGGCCAGCTCGTCGATGACAATGGCGATGTAGGGCAGTTTTTCCAGCATGGGGTCTTCCGCCGCCAGCTTGTTAAAGGTCTTGATGTCTCGGACGTTGTTGTCCGCGAAGAGGCGGTACCGCCGCTCCATCTCGGCCACCGCCGAGCCCAGGGCGCCGGCGGCTTTCCGGGGTTCGGTGACCACCGGCATCAACAGATGGGGGATGCCGTTGTACTCGGCCAGCTCCACGACCTTGGGGTCGATGAGGAGGAGTTTCACGTCCTCGGGGCTGGAGCGGTAGAGCAGGCTCATGATGATGCTGTTGACACAGACAGATTTACCGCTGCCGGTGCTGCCCGCGATCAAGAGGTGGGGCATCTTGCACAGATCCGCCACCTGGGCCACGCCGGCGATGTCCTTGCCCAGGGCGATGGTCAAAGGCGAGGTCATGTGCATAAAGCTCTGGCTCTCGAAGATGCTGCGGATGCTGACGGCGGTCTTTTTCCGGTTGGGCACCTCGATGCCCACGGCGGGCTTGCCGGGGATGGGGGCCTCCATACGGACGTCCGCCACCGCCAGGTTCAGGGCCAGGTCGTCGGCCAGAGAGGTGATCCGGCTGATCTTGACGCCCGCCATGGGCTGGACCTCATACCGGGTGACCGAGGGGCCCCGGGAGATATCCAGTACCCGGGTTTTGACCCCGAAGCTCTCCAGAGTATCCACCAGTTTCTGGGCGTTGGCCTTGAGCTCAGCCTGGGCGCTCTCGTCCTGCTCTTCTTTCGGCGGGTCAAACAGCTCGATGGAGGGGTACTGGTACTGCTGCACCGGGGCAGCTTCTTCCTCCTCGGGGATGGGGGCGGCCGCGGCGGCCTCCTCCGAGGCCTGGGGTTTCTCCATGGCGGCGGCCACCAGGCTGTTCAGGTCCCCGGCCTCCTCCGGCTCGGCGTCGATCCGGATCCAGCCGTCCTCCTCGGCGGGCTGGGCCGGGGCTGCCTCCGGTCCGGGCACAGCCGGGGCCACCGGTTCGGCCGGCGGGACCTCGGGGCGCAGGGCCTCGGGGGTCAGAGCGTCCATCCCAAATGTACCGCCCGGGCCGATGACCACCGGGGCCTCGGGCGAAGTTTCCGCCGGGGTCTCCTCGGGGTGGTCGGGGCCCAGGTCAATGTCAAAGGAAGCCCGGAACCGGGGCGCTTCGGCCACCGGCTGGGCGGTGCGGATGGGGGTTTCCTCCGGTTCGGCGGGGGCGTCCTCGTCCTCCCGGGGCAGCCGCCCCCGGCCCAGAATCCCGCTCAGCCAGCCGGGCATCCGGAAGCCCGGGGCGGGTTCTTCCTCCTCGTCGTATTCGTCGTATTCTTCCTCGTATTCCTCTTCGGCGGCCCGGGCGGCTTCCTCCTCGGCCTGCTGGGCCAGGCGGGCGGCCTTCCGCTCGGCCTGGCGGACCCGGCCCTCCTCATAGACGGCCACGCCCTTTTCCCGCACGCCGCCAAAGACCCAGCCCAGCCACTGCCAGAGGTCGGCGGGGGTCAGGTCAAAGATATAAAAACTGACGCAGGCGGCTAGGGCCAGCATGACGAGATTCGCCGCCGGGCGGCCGCAGAGCAAGAGCAGAGTGCCCCCCAGCACGGCCCCCAGTGCGCCGCCGCTGAGCCAGGCGGTGTAGCCGTTCTCATAGCAGGCGGCCACCATCTGGCTCGAGCTCATCCCCTGGGCCGGGATGTCCGAAAAGACGATCACCGTCCCGCTGACAAAGAGCATCCCCAAAAAGAGCTTGAAGATCCGGGGGGCCAGGGGCTCGTCCTGGGCCAGCAGCACCGCCAGATAACAGACGGCCACCCCCAGCACCAGGCTGCAGCAGCCGAACATCCCGAACAGGGCGGTGTGGGCCGCCCGCCAGACCGAATCGCCCTCCACGAAGGCGATCAAAAGCAGCAGAATCCCCCCGAACAGGGTGACGCAGCTGGCCAAAAGCCGGTCCCGGGTCTCCCGTCGGGCCGCAGCGCCGCCGTGGCGGGCGCGGGATTTGCGTTTTCTTGTTGCCATAGTTTCCCTACCTGTATTCCATAAGATTTGCCATTATTGTATTGTATCACGACCCGGACAAAATGGCAAACCATGGCGCCCCGGCGGAAAATCTCAGGCCGGGCCGCCGCCCCGGCTCTCGATCTCGCTGTAAAGCCAGCTCAGAGCGTCCGAAATGCCCCCCAGCTGGTCGATCAATTTTTCTTTCACGGCGTGGCGGCCGTCCAGCACAGTGCCCATATCCAGCACCAGCTCCCCGGTGTGGAGCATCAGCTCGGTGAACCGCTTTTCGCTCATGCCGCTGTGCCCCGCCACAAAGCCGGTGATCCGCTCCTGCATCTGCTCGAACCACCGCATGGTCTGGGGCACCCCCAGGATCATCCCCGAGTGGCGGACCGGGTGGACGGTCATGGTGGCGGTAGGCACAATAAAACTCCGCTGGGCGCTGACGGCCAGCGGAATCCCAATGGAGTGCCCGCCCCCCAAAACCAGGGTGGCACTGGGTTTTCGGATGCTGGCGATCAGTTCGGCCAGGGCGAGACCCGCCTCCACGTCGCCCCCCACCGTGTTCAACAGGACCAGCAGCCCCTCGATCCGGGGGTCCTCCTGGACCGCCACCAGCTGAGGGATCACGTGTTCGTACTTGGTGGTTTTCTGGCCCTGGGGGGCCTCCACATGGCCCTCGATCTGGCCGATGACGGTGAGACAGTGGATGATATGGGGCCCCCGGGTGCAGCTGAGGGCCCCCAGGTCCTCGATTTTTTCTTTTTCCAGCCGCTCCTGTTCGATGGCCTCGGGGGTGGGCGACGGGGCGTTTTGGGTGTGGTTCATGGGTTCAGCCTCCTTTTTCTCTCAGTTTTTCCCCGCCGGGCGGCAAATATCCTGATGAAATTTTCTTAAAGATCGGGCCGGGAGGATTTGACATTCGGCTCAAATGATATATACTAAAGAGTACATTCTCTTTTTATTCTGATCAGCTGCCGCAAAAGGAGATTTTCTATGACCACGCCGAGTAAAGCCTCTCTTCCCGTCATCAAGCGCCTGCCCAAATATTACCGCTATCTCAAGGGCCTTCAGGAGACCGGCATCACCAGCATTTCCTCCCGTGAGCTCGCCGCCCAGATGGGCACCACCGCCTCCCAGGTCCGGCAGGATTTCAACTGCATCGGGGATGTGAACGGCCGCCAGGGCATCGGCTACTCGGTGGAGAATCTGCTCACCATCCTGGAGAGCCTGCTCTTCGGCAACGGGGAGCGGCTGCCCGCTATCCTGATCGGCTGCGGCCGCCTGGGCAAAGCCGTCAGCCGGTTCATCACCACCAACACCAACGGCTACACCCTGATCGCCGCCTTTGACTCCAGCCCCGACGAGGTGGGCAAGACCATCAGCGGCATCCAGATCCGTCACATCGACGAGCTGGAGGATTTCTGTTCCGAGCACCACCCCCAGGTGGCGGTCCTCTGCGTCCCCCGGGAGGGGGCCGAGCAGGTCAGCGGCCGGCTGGTGAATCTAGGGATCGAAGGGTTCTGGAACTTCTCCCACTACGACCTGTCGGTGCCCTACCCCAATGTGATTGTGGAGAACGTCCATCTGGGCGACAGCCTCATGAGCCTCGGCTTCCGGCTGCGGAACCAGGACTGAGAGGCCGCCCATGGCAAAATTGTATTTCCGCTACGGCGCCATGAACAGCGGCAAGAGCACCGCCCTGATGCAGGTAGCCTATAACTACGAAGAACAGGGGATGCGGGTCTTGATCCTGAAACCCCAGATCGACACCAAGGGCGGGGGCGAACTGGTGAGCCGGCTGGGCGTCCGCCGGAAAGCCGACCTGCTCATCGGCCCCGGGGTGGATGTCTTCGCGGCGGTGGCCGCCGACCAGGCCGCCCATGCCGCGCCCTTGGCCTGCGTGCTCTGCGATGAGAGCCAGTTTTTCACCGCCGAGCAGGCCGAGCAGCTGTTCCGGGTGACGGTGGAGCTGAACGTCCCGGTGATCTGCTACGGGCTGCGGACCGATTTCTCTTTGAAAGGGTTCCCCGGCTCCACCCGTCTTTTGGAGCTGGCCCACACCATCGAGGAGATGAAAACCATCTGCACCTGCGGCCGCAAAGCCACCTGCAACGTCCGGAAAGTGGGCGGGCAGTTCGTCTTTGAGGGCGAACAGGTAGCCATCGACCTGGAAAACGACGTCCAGTACGTCAGCATGTGCCCCCAGTGTTATTTCCGGGAGCGGGCGGCCTTCTACGCCCGGCGGGCCGGAAAGTAAATTAAGACAAAAAATTCCCCCTGACGTTTGGGTGCTTACGTCAGGGGGTTTTCTTATGCCTGCCCTAGGGCAGCGCGGACAAAAGCCCGGCGGGTTTTACCCCGTCGGGCCTCTGCCGGATGATGTTGAGAGAGATTGCTGGCAATTAGTTGAGGATGGTCTGCTCGGTCTCGACGTCGAAGACGTGGACCTTGTGGGGATCGAACGCCACACGGACGGTGTCCCCGTTGCGGGCCTTGGAGGTGGGCGCGACGCGAGCGGTCATCTTGTTGCCCTTGTACTCCATGTACAGGTAGATCTCGGCGCCCATCATTTCGGAAACATCGACTTCCGCATTCAGCTGGCAGTCGGGGTGCTTGGCCATAAACTCGGGCTCGTCGTCGATGTCCTCGGGACGGATGCCCATCTTGATCTTCTTGCCGACGTAGGAGTCCAGCTTGCCGTCGGCGGTCTTCTCCTTGGGCAGGGGGATCAGGTCGCCGCCCAGGTCGATGCTGTACTGGTCGCCCTTCTTGACCAGGGTGCCGTCCAGGAAGTTCATCTGGGGGCTGCCGATGAAGCCGGCAACGAACATGTTGCAGGGCATATCGTAAAGGTTCTGGGGGGTATCGACCTGCTGGATGATGCCATCCTTCATGACGACGATCCGGTCGCCCATGGTCATAGCCTCGGTCTGGTCGTGGGTAACGTAGATGAAGGTGGTGGCCAGCTTCTTGTGCAGCTTGATGATCTCAGTGCGCATGCTGGTGCGGAGCTTGGCGTCCAGGTTGGACAGGGGCTCGTCCAGCAGGAAGACGGCCGGGTTGCGGACCATGGCGCGGCCCAGGGCGACACGCTGGCGCTGGCCGCCGGACAGAGCCTTGGGCTTGCGGTCCAGCAGGTGCTCGATCTCCAGGATCTTGGCGGCCTCGTGGACCCGCTTGTCGATCTCGTCCTTCGGGGTCTTGCGCAGCTCCAGGCCGAAGGCGATGTTCTTATACACGGTCATGTGGGGGTACAGAGCGTAGCTCTGGAACACCATGGCGATGTCGCGGTCCTTCGGGGGAACGTCGTTGATCAGGCGGCCGCCGATGTACATCTCGCCCTTGGAGATCTCCTCCAGGCCGGCGATCATCCGCAGGGTGGTGGACTTGCCGCAGCCAGAGGGGCCGACGAAGATGATGAACTCTTTATCCTGGATCTCCAGGTTGAAATCGGTCACAGACGGGGCAGTAGCGCCCGGGTAGATCTTGTAAATATGCCGGCAGCTGATCGAAGCCATAGGTTCTTTCCTCCATTATGAAATCTGTTTCAGGTTGTTCCGCTCCCACACTTGACGGTGGGCTGATTCACTGGTATCATAATACCAGACAATTTTGTGATATAAAATAGCATTATATTGATTTGAGGTGTCAGATATTGCTTTACGACTGGAAAGCCACGGCGGACCTGGGGATTGTGCGGGATCTCCAGGCCGAAACGCCGGTCGCCCTGGCGGGGGAAGGTCTCTGGGTCTGCCTGGTGTCCAGCGGCAGCTGTGCCGCGGCCCTGGCGGATACGGCGGGGGCCCTGCCGCCCCAGACCGCCCAGGCCGGGGCCCTGATCCTGAGCCGGGCCCCCCTGAACCTGACCCCCCAGGGCAGCTGTCACCTGCTCTGCGTCCAGCTGACCGGGCTGGCCCCGGCCCAGTTTCTCAGCGGGCTGGCGAGCCTGCCCTTTCTGGCCCGGGGCGAGACCTGCCCCGCCGCCGCCGAGCTGGTGGGCCAGCTGGCCGCCGAGGCGGACAGCCCCAGCCGGATGCGGAGCCAGCTGGTGTTCGGCCTGCTGTGTGAGCTGGCCGACGCCGACAGCACCGCCCCTGCCCTGCCCCCGCTGGTGGCGGCCGCCATCGAGGACATCCGGAAAAACTACGCGGGCCTTTATGGGGTGGAGGAACTCAGCGAGCGGCTGGGGGTCTCCAAGAGCCATCTGGTGCGGGTGTTCACGGCGGCGGTGAACATGACCCCGGGGCGGTACCTGACCAACGTGCGGATCGAGGCGGCCATGCGGCTTTTGCTCCACCGGGAATACACCCTGGACGTGGTGGCCAGCCTCTGCGGATTCTCGGGGGCAAACTACCTCTGCCGGGTCTTTAAAAAAGAGACCGGCCAGACCCCCGCCCAGTGGCGGGCCCTGGCGGCTCGGACGGCCCTCACCGACCTCTCCCCCGAGGAGATGCAGCGGGAGCAGGCACTCTACATCTAACGAAAAAAAATCCTGATCGTACGCACATGTCGTCCGATCAGGATTTTTCTTTATGCCTTAAACGCTCAGGCGGTTTTCTTTTCCCGCCGGAGGAAATAGAGGGTCAACAGGCCGGTCAGCAGCTCGGCGGCCCCGAAGGAGCACCAGATGCCGTCCATCTCAAAGAGGGCCGACAGCAGAACCGCGCAGCCCACGATGGCCACCGCGCCCCGGCAGATGGAGAGGACAAAGGCCCCCGCCGGGCGGTCGATGGCGCTGAGGTAGCCCGCCGCCGTGATGTTCACCCCGGCCAAGAGGTAGCCCACAAAGTAGATCCGCAGGCCCCGGGCCGCGTATTCCGCCAGCTGGGCCGAGCCCTCGCTGTTGAAGAGGGCCGCCATGGGCTCGGCGAAGAAGAACACCGCCCCGTAGAGCAGCCCCGCCAGCACCAGGGCGGTGGCCAGCCCCAGCCGGAGCAGATGGCGGGCCCCGGCGATGTCCCGCCGGCCGTAGCAGTCGCTGATGAGGGGCTGGGCGCCCTGGGCCGCGCCGTTGAAGATGGCGGTGGCCACCAGGGCGAAGTTTGCCACCACGCCGTAGGCCGCCACGCCCAGGTTGCCCGCCAGGCCCAGCAGCAAAAAGTTAAAGACGGTGGTGGTGACGCCGGAGGAGATCTCCCCCACAAAGCCGGTGACCCCCAGCTGGCAGCTCTGGGCCAGCAGCCGGGCCGAGGGCAGCCGGGGTTCCAGCCGGAGGCCGCTCTCCTTTTTGAAAAAGTGGCGGCTGCAAATCAACACGCTGACGATGGGGGAAGCCGCGGTGGCCAGCGCCGCGCCGGGCAGCCCCAGCCCCATGGGGAACATGAAGATATAGTCAAACACAATGTTGAACAGGCTCCCCGACAAGGTGGCCGCCATGGCCAGGGCGGGCTCGCCGTCGTTCCGGACAAAGGCCTGGACGATATAGTTGATCATGAAGAAGGGGGCGAAGAGAAGAAAAATCTGGGTATAGCCCAGCCCCAGGGCCACGATCTGGGGGTCGCCCCCCATCCAGCGCAGCAGGGTGCCGGGGCCCAGCAGCCCCGCCGCCATAAAGGGCAGCCCCAAGAGGACCGCCCACACCAGGGCGTTGAAGAAATATCGGTGGGCCCGGCCATCCCCCTGGCTGCGGAGGATGGCGAACCGGGTGGCCGACCCCAGCCCCAGCATGGAGCCAACGGCAAAGATCAGGTTATACAGGGGCAGGCAGAGGTTCAGCACCGTGATGCCGTCGGCCCCGGCCGCCTGGGAGATGAAAAAGGTATCCGCCAGAATATAGCAGGACACCCCCAGCTGGCCGAGAATGTTCTGGGAGACGTATTTGGTATAGGTTTTGGTCTGGGTCATAGGTTCCTCGCTTTTCACACCGGGCGCAAAAAACTGCCCCCGCCGCCAGGGTGCGGCAAGGGCAGCAGGCTGTTTTGGGTTCGCCCGTCAAAATTTGCCCAATTTCTTAGAAATCCTGGTACCCCGCGGCGGTCTCGTCCTTGGGGTTGCGGTCCATCAGGGCCCGCACCGCGTCGGCGGGGCTCATCCCCTCCCGAACGATGGCGTTGACCGTCTTGGCGATGGGCATCTCCACCTGGTACCGCTCGGACAGCTCCATGGCGGCGGGCAGGGCGTTGATGCCCTCCACCACCATGCCGACCTCCTTGACGGCCTGCTCGGGGGTGCGGCCCTGGCCGATCAAAAAGCCCGCCCGGTTGTTCCGGCTGTGGCGGCTGGTGGCGGTGACGATCAGGTCGCCGATGCCCGCCAGCCCCGCGAAGGTCTGGAGGTTGCAGCCCATGGCCACCCCCAGCCGGGCGATCTCGGCGATGCCCCGGGTGATGAGGGCGGCGCGGGTGTTGTCGCCGTAGCCCAGGCCGGTGGAAATGCCCACCCCCAGGGCGATGACGTTCTTCATGGCGCCGCAGAGCTCCACGCCCTTGCAGTCGGCGTTGGTGTACACCCGCATGCAGGTGTTGGTGAACACATCCCGCACCAGCTCGGCGGCGGTCTGGTCGGGGCTGGCGGATACGATGGTGGTGGGCAGGTCCTGGGCCACCTCCTCGGCGTGGGTGGGGCCGGACAGGGCCACCAGACGCAGGCCCTTGGGGCCGTCCTCCTTGCCCAGCTCGTCGGCCAGGACTTCGGTCATGGTGAAGAGGGTCTCGGGCTCGATGCCCTTGGCCACATCCACGATCACCTGGCCGTCCCGGATATAGGGCCGGGCCTTGGCCGCCGTGGAGCGGACAAAAACCGAGGGTACCGCAAACAGCAGGATATCCTTGCCGGAGCAGACCTCCTCCAGACTCTTGGTGAACCGCAGCGCCTCGGGGATGACCATCCCGGGCAGATTGGGGTGGACCCGGGCAGCCGAGAGGTTATCGATCTCCTGCTCGATGGCCGACCAGACCAGCACGTCGTTGCCGCTGTTGGTCAGCATCCGGGCCAGGGCCATGCCCCAGGTACCGGCGCCCAAAATACCGATCTTGCGTTCCTTCACGTTGAAAAACCTCCACTCTGTTTCTGCCTCGCGGGGGCCGGGGCAAAAAACCGGCCCGTGCATCTTTGTTGGTTTCATTGTACCCGAAAGGGCCTGCCCCGTCAAGCCGGGGGCCCCGGTTCGCTTGACATTCTGCACAAGTTTGGCCCCGCCGGATCATACCTTTTGCCTATGGCGGGGAATCGAAAAAAAGCATTTGCCATTCTCTTTATTTAATGTTATAGTAAGCAGGTAGGAAATGCCATTTTCAGAGCGCCCACGGCGCAAGAGGAATTGAGACCCACTATGTTAGAACAGCTTTTTTCCAGCCGGACGCTGGATGTATTGATCGAAGCCTTCCCCAAAATTCTGCTGCCGGGGCTGACCGTCACCATCCCCCTGACGGTGCTGGCCTTCAGTTTCGCCATGATTATCTCGGTGGTGGTGGCCCTGGTGCAGTTCGCCCAGGTGCCGGTGCTGCGGCAGCTGGCCCGGTTTTACATCTGGATCATCCGGGGCACCCCGCTTTTGGTCCAGCTCTTCATCGTCTTTTACGGCCTGCCCAACGTGGGGGTGGTGATCGACGCCTTCCCCACGGCGGTGATTGTTTTCTCCATCAACGAGGGGGCCTACTGCGCCGAAACCATGCGGGCGGCGTTGGAATCGGTGCCCAAGGGCCAGATCGAGGCGGGCTACTGCGTGGGGATGTCCTGGCTCCAAATCATGCGGCGGATCGTCCTGCCCCAGGCGTTGCGGACAGCCTTCCCGCCCCTGTCCAATTCCCTGATCGGGATGGTGAAGGATACCTCCCTGGCCGCCAACATCACGGTGGCCGAGATGTTCATGTCCACCCAGCGGATCGCCTCCCGGACCTATCTCTTCCTGCCCCTCTACTGCGAGGTGGCCCTGATCTATCTTATCTTCTGCACCGTATTGACCAAAATTCAGCACCTGGGCGAAAAATACCTCAACGCCCGGGGCTTCCAGTGAGAAAGGGGGCTTTCGGATGCTCCAAGTGGAAAACCTGCACAAAGCCTTTGGGGAGCTGCAAGTCCTGAAAGGGGTCAGCCTCACGGTGGAAAAGGGGGACGTGGTGGCCATCCTGGGCCCCAGCGGCTCGGGCAAAACCACCCTTTTGCGCTGCATCAACTTTTTGGAGAAGGCCGACAGCGGCCGGCTGGTCTTTGACGGCGAGGACTTCGACCTGGGCCGGATCACCCGCCGGGAGATCGCCCGCCTGCGGAAAAAGACGGCCTTCGTCTTCCAGAACTACAACCTTTTCCGGAACAAAACCGCCCTCCAGAATGTCACCGAGGGGTTGATCACCGCCCGGAAGATGCCCAAGGCCCAGGCCGAGGCCATCGGGCTGCAAATGCTGGAGAAAGTCGGGATGGCCGACCGGCGGGACTACTTCCCCCACCAGCTCTCGGGGGGCCAGCAGCAGCGGGTGGCCATCGCCCGGGCCCTGGCCACCAGCCCCGAGATCATCTACTTCGACGAGCCCACCAGCGCCCTGGACCCCGAGCTGATCGGGGAGGTGCTGGCGGTGATGCGCCAGCTGGCCGCCGAGGGGATGACCATGCTGGTGGTCACCCACGAGATGAGTTTCGCCCGGGAGGTCTCCTCCAAGGTGATCTTTATGGAGGGGGGCCATGTGGTGGAACAGGGCCCCTCCAAGGAATTTTTCGCGAGCCCCAAAGAGGAGCGGACCCGGGCTTTCCTCCGGCGGATCACCCACCCGGAAGAAACCGCCGCCCCCTCTGCCGATTGAACCAAAGAAAGGATATTTTGCCATGAAAAGAAGAACCTTTATCTCCCTGCTGGCCGTTCTGGGCGCGGCAGGGGTTGTCCAGCTGAGCGGCTGCTCGGCTTCCAGCAGCACCGCAGCCGACGCTTCCAGCGCCGCCGGGCCGGCCCCCGTGGACCTGCTGGAGGCCATCCAGACCCGGGGCACCCTGGTGGTGGCCACCGAGGGCGCCTGGTCTCCCTGGACCTACCACGACGAATCGGACAAACTGGTGGGCTACGACGTAGAGGTCGCCACCGCCCTGGCCGAAAAGCTGGGGGTCAAGGCCGAGTTTGTGGAGGGCGCCTGGGACGGCCTCTTCGCCGGTCTGGATTCGGGCCGGTATGACATCGTCTGCAACGGCGTGGAGCTGACCGAGGAGCGGGCCCTGACCTACGACTTCACCGTCCCCTACGGCTACATCCACACCGCCCTGGCGGTCCGGTCGGACAACACCGACATCACCACCTTCGAGGATCTGGCGGGCAAGACCACCGCCAACAGCATCGCCAGCACCTATATGACCCTGGCGGAGTCCTACGGGGCCGAGGTCCTGGGCATCGACACCCTGGACGAGACCATCCAGATGCTGGTGGCGGGCCGGGTGGACGCCACCCTCAACGCCGACGTCTCCTTCTACGATTATCTGAACGTCCACCCCGAGGCGGACTTTAAGATCGTGGCCCTGACCGACGAGGCCTCTCAGGTCTGCATCCCGGTGCGCAAAGGCGAGGAGACCGCCACCCTGCTGGCCGCCCTGGACGAGGCCATTGAGGAACTGCGGGCCGACGGCACCCTGGCCGAGATCTCCCAGCGGTACTTCGGCACCGATATTTCTTCCGAGTCCTGAACCGCCGCAACGGCGCTCTTGCTAAAAAACAAATCCGCAGGCTTTGGACCGGTTTTCGGCCCAGAGCCTGCGGATTTTTTCATATTCAACGAATCAATAAGTCTTAGGCCGCGCCTCTTATTTTGTGCCGGAGCCGCCGCAGAAGGGGCAGTTGCCGGAGCCGGCAGGGCGGCAGGAGGTGCAGTCCTGCTGGACCCACTCCCCTGTCCCGGCCAGCAGCTTGCGCACCTTGCCGGAGCCGCCGCAGGAAGAACATTTTCCGCTGCCGCCGCAGGCAGAACACCAGTTGGACGACCCGCCCGAAGCCTGCTGCCCGGCCGCCGCCTTTGTGGGGCGGGCAGCGATCAAAGCCTCTATCTGATAGGGCGCGCTGTCCATCTGGGCGCAGGCATAAAATACGCTCACCGAGTCGTCTGAGTACATGACCCGCACATTGACCCGCTGCATATCACCAGACATTCCCAAAACGGGGACAACGTATCCTCCCCCGTGGGCCAGGGCGAACATGGAGGGCCAGGTATATTCCGGCATCCGGTCAAAGCGGCCCCCGTCTTTTACCGCGTAACTGGATTCGATGATAAACTCAGATTCTGCATAAATCTGTCCGGTCGTCATGGTGTAGGTGGCCGGGAAATAGAATTTCATCTGCGGAATCCCGTTTTTGTCCGTCACAAGGATCTCCTGCCGGTTGGAATCAGCGGAAAAAGTATATGTGGCGGTGCATTGCGAGGATTTGCCATCCTGAACGAGGACAGCCCGGCCCACCGCCGCCTGAAGCCGGCCGTCGGAGGTGGCATAACTGCCGTTGGACATACGATACAGCCCCGCAGTAATCGAATCCCCCACCAGATCGGTCTGGACCGACGATTTCCCGTACCGGTAGCCGCCATCATAGGTTGTCAGCTTTCGGTCGTACCAGATCGCGCCCTTCAGCCGGTTCCCATCAATGGTGCCGTAGATCATCATATTCCCTTCATAATCCACAAAGGTGCCCGGGGTCTTTTGGCCGGAGAGGGAAGCCGACCCCGTATACCGCAGGGTGAACTCGAAAAATGTGTCAGTTATCTTCTTGTAATACGGCGTACCCACCAACGCAAAATCATACTGCGAGCAGAGCAGATCCACATAGGCTTTGAGGGCGTTGTAGTCGGACGCGCTGCCGCTGAAGGAACGCACCAAAAAGCCGTCGCTCTGCTCCTCTTTGCCCACCGATAAGGTATCTGTATAATATTCCAGCCCCATAAATTCAGAGGCGCCATGCTTTACCCCCGCAGATTCCAGGGCGTCCGCCACCAGTGTTTTGCTGCTGGTTGTCTGGGCCACAAAGCCGGATTGTCCGGGTTTCGTCTGCGCCGCCCCCAGCAGCTGGACTACGGCGGTCTCAGGTCGGCTCTCCTGGTTCAGGGTCGGAGCGGTCATCTGTGCTGGCTGAACCGCCATCCAGCCGGCCCCCAGCAGCACCGCCGCCGCCATTGCCCCCGCAACCCATTTGGGCCAGCGGCGCCTCTTTTTTGAACCGTTTTCCCTCCAGTTGGCGTAATACATTTGTGATTCCTCCTTTTATCTTCTCTGAAAACGCATTTCAGATGGGACGGTTTCACTTTCGGGCCAGGGCCGCAATCCTTTGCTCTGCCTCGCGCCGAACTTTCATGTTTTATTCCGGTTCTTCTGTTTTGTAAAGTATAACATATCCTCCTGTGAAACACAATCTATAATCTTCACAGCATCGTTAGATCGGAGGCTTTTTCTTCTCTCATTCCCCTGCTTCTGCGGGGTGGAAATAATCGTAGATGGTCTGGGCGGTCTGGCCCCCCACCCCGGGGGTCTGGGCCAGCTGGTCGGGGGTGGCTTCCTTCACCGCCCCCACCGTCTTGAACTGGGTCAAAAGGGCTTTGGCGGTCTTGGGGCCGATGCCCGGGATCTCGGTCAGGGTGGAGGAATAGCTCTTTTTCTTCATCTGCTGTTTGCGGTATTCGTTGGCAAAACGGTGGGTCTCGTCCTGAATCGCCGTGATGAAGGTGAAGGTTCCCCGATTCATGTTGATGGCGATCTCCCGCCCGGCGCTGTCCACAATGGCCCGGGTGCGGTGGTGGTCGTCCTTCACCATGCCGTAGAGGGGCACGTCCGCGAGGGCTGTCCCCGCCAGGGCCTGGCGGGCGGCGCTGACCTGGCCTTTGCCGCCGTCCATGAGGAACAGATCCGGCTTTTTTCCAAAGGCATTTTCGCTGGGGTTCCCCTCCGCCGCCAGGGCGGCGTATTTGTCGTACTCGGCGGCCCGGCGGGTCATGGTCTCGGCCAGGGAGGCGTAGTCGTCCGTCCCCGCCACCGTCTGGATCTTGAACCGGCGGTACCCGGGTTTATAGGGTTTCCCCTCCCGGAAGGTCACCATGCCGCAGACGCTGGAACCATCGCCCCAGTTGGAGATATCGTAGCTCTCGATCCACTGGGGCGGGGCGGAGAGCCCCAGCACCTGGGCCAGCTCGTCCAGCAGCTTTTCCTCCCGGGCGTAGCGGCCGCTCTCCCGGGCCAGACGCTCCACCGCGTTGGTATGGGCCATCTCGATCAGATGGGCCTTGTCCCCCCGCTGGGGGATGTAGAGCTGGACCTCGCTCCCCCGCTTCTCGCTCAGGGCCTGGCGCAGGGCGTCGGCGTCGGGGGGCAGGGCGTCCACCGCCACCACCCGGGGCACCTGCTCGTCGTCCAGGTAATACCGGGGCAGGAACTCCTCCCGCACCGCGTCCACGTCCGCCGTGTCGTGAAAGACAAACTCCCGCTTGTCGGTGAGCCGCCCCTCCCGGAACCGGAGCACCGCCGCACAGACGCTGCGGGGGGTGCCCGCCAGGGCGATGACGTCCATCTCCACGTCGGGGTCCACGACGACTTTCTGCCCGGCGGACAGCTTGGTGATGGCGGCGATCTGGTCCCGCAGCAGGGCCGCCGTCTCAAATTCCAGCCGCTCGGCGGCCTCCTCCATCCGCTGATGGAGGGTTTTCAGGATTTCCTTTTTGCCGTAGCGGATCAGCCGGGCAGCGTTTTTCACCGCCTGGTTGTACTCCTCGCAGCTGATTTTGCCGCTGCACACCCCCATGCACTTGCCGATGTGGGCGTTCAGGCAGGGGCGGCCCTTGCCGATGTCCTGGGGGAAACGCTTATTGCACCGGGGCAGCAGAAAGGCGTCCATGGCGCTCTCGGCCATCTCCCGGGCCGCAAAGGCCGAGGTATAGGGGCCGATGTACTCGGCGCCGTCCTCGTCCTTTTGGAGGGCGAAGGAGAGACGGGGCCATTCCTCCCGGGTGATCTTGATGTAGGAGTAGCCCTTGCCGTCCTTGAGCAGGATGTTGTATTTGGGGGTGTGGGCCTTGATCTGGCTGGCTTCCAGCACCAGGGCCTCGAACTCGCTCTGACAGACAATCACGTCAAAGGTATAGGCGTGGGCGATCATCTGGGTGACCTTGTTGTCGTGGGGCACCCCCTCCCGGAAATACTGGCTCACCCGCACCCGCAGCCGCTTGGCCTTGCCGATGTAGATGATGGTGTCGCTCTTGTCCCGGATGATATACACCCCGGGCAGCATGGGCAGCATGCAGGCTTTCTGGTACAGTTCGGCTTTGGTCATTCCGGCACCCCCTCCCCTCTACTCTGCCCCAAAGGGGCCGAAAATAAAAAAGAAGGCGGAACAAGGTTCCCGCCCTCTCTCCAAAACAATCCTTTGTGTGGATTACTCAGCAAAGCCGGACTCCACCAGCTTGATCAGGCCATCCACAGCAGCCTGCTCATCCACACCGTCGGCAATGATGCGGATGCTGGTGCCGCCCACGATGCCCAGGCTCAGCACACCCAGCAGGCTCTTTGCGTTCACACGGCGCTCTTCCTTCTCAACCCAGATCGAAGACTTGAACTCATTGGCCTTCTGGATGAAAAAGGTAGCCGGACGAGCATGCAGACCAACCTGATTTTCAACGGTAACTTCTTTCACATACATAGTAAAAACGCTCCTATCTCTTATCGTTTTTGGTGATGCAATTGTGTGCCACACCTGCTACATTGTAACTATTTTAACGCAAGGGGCCTCGCTTGTACAGAGGCTTTTTGTATTTTTGTCGGTTTTCCCAATCCAATCCGGGCTCTTTTGCTCTAATTATGCCTTTTTCATAAAAGTTATTCCCATTCGTTGGCGGGTGCATACAAAAGTTTTCAACAATTTTCCGGTTCCGGGGGGGTGACCGGGGCCTCGGGGGCGGTTTCGGGGGCCGTTTCAGGGGCGGCTGTTACCGTTTCCGGGGCCGGTTTTTTCTTCCGGTGGCGGCTGGGTTTCTTGGGTTTGGGGGTGCCGTCCCAGCCTCCGGCGGCCAGGTATTTCTCCCACAAATCCGGGCGGCGTAATTTGGTCCGTTCCCGGCTCTGCTGGCCCCGCCAATCGTCCACCGCTTTGTGGTTGCCGCTGAGGAGGATCGGGGGCACGGCGCGGCCCTCCCAGACCTCGGGGCGGGTGTACTGGGGGTACTCCAAAAGGTCGTTCCAGTAGCTCTCTTCCTCGTAGCCCTTCTGCTCGGCCAGCACCCCGGGCTGAAGCCGGAGGACGCTGTCCGCCACCACCAGGCTGGCCAGCTCGCCGCCGGTGAGGATATAATCCCCGATGGAGAGTTCCTCGTCGGCGAAGGCCTCGATCACCCGCTCGTCGATCCCCTCGTAGTGGCCGCAGACCAGCAGAAGGCTGTCGTATTGGGCCAGGCGGCGGGCGTGTTCCTCGTTGTACCGGGCGCCCCCCGCCGTCATAAAGACGATATGCGGAGCCGGGCGGCCCTGTGCAGCCACCTGGGCCTGAATGTCCCGGATGCAGTCGGCGATGGGCTGGGCGTACATCACCATGCCGCAGCCGCCGCCGTAGGGATAGTCGTCGGTCTGCTTCTGGCGGTTGAGGGTGTAGTCCCGGATCTGGTGGCAGTGGGTCTCAATATACCCCCGCTGGGCCGCCCGGCCCAGGATGCTCGTGTCCAGCACCTGCTGGCACATCTCGGGGAAAAGGGTCGCAATGTCTACCCGCATACCCATGGCTCAATCCTCCCGCTCGCTGACGCCGCCGTCGTCCAAAAGCCCCGGGATGGGGGTGACGGTGATATACCCCTCCGGCGGGTTCCGCTCCTTCAAAAAGGCGTCCACCCCGGGGAACATATACTCCTTGCCGTTCGGGGCCTTGACGGTGTAGATATCCTGGGCGCCGGGGTGGTCCACATTGGTCACCACGCCGTAGACCTTGCCGGTGTCGGCGTCCCGCACCTCGCAGCCGATCAGGTCGGCCACATACCACCGCCCGGCGGGGAGCTGGGCGTCGTTCCGGTCAAAGTAGAACACCTGGCCCTGCAACGCCCGGGCGGCGTCCATATCCTCTACCCCCTCGAACTTCACCAGGGCCATCCGCCCCATGGGCCGGATGGAGGTCAGCTTGAGGCTGCGGCCCCCCTTGTCCGAGAGGTAGAGCCGGGGCACCGGGCGGAGAAAGTCCACCCCGTCGCACCAGAGTTCCATCTTGATTTCGCCCCGCACCCCGTGGGTGGTGACGGCTTTGCCTGCTTCGAGATACTGCTGCATCTGCTTCTCCTGTCTTATAAAATCATACAGCAAAGGCCCTCTGCCGCCGAGGGCAAAGGGCCTGCAAAGGTTGGTTCAGTCGATCTCGACAAGGATCTTTTCGTTGACCCGGACAGCAGCCGCCCGCATCACCACACGAATGGCTTTTGCGATGCGGCCCTGCTTGCCGATGACACGGCCCATGTCGCCCTCTGCCACGCTCAGGTGGTAGACGACGGTGCCGTCCTCACGGGGCTCGTCCGCCGTCACACGGACAGCGTCCTTATCCTCTACGAGACCGCGGGCAACGGCCAGCAACAGCTCCTGCATGAGACCGCCCTCCGCTTACAGAATGTTGGACTTCTTCAGCAGGACGCGCACGGTATCGGTGGGCTGTGCGCCGTTGGCGATCCACTGCTTGGCCTTCTCAGCGTCGATCTTCACGACAGAGGGCTCCTGGTTGGGATCGTAGGTGCCGATCTCCTCAATGAAACGGCCGTCGCGGGGGAAGCGGCTGTCGGCAACGACAACACGGTAGAAGGGAGCCTTCTTGGCGCCAACGCGGCGCAGTCTGATCTTAACTGCCATAATAAAATATCCTCCTGAAAGTTACATTTTGTTTTGTGGCCCCGTGGGGCCGAATTCTATTTGTAAAAACCCGGGGCCCACGGGGGCTGGGGTCTATACCTTGGGGTGTGTTAGAAGCCGCCTCTCCGGCCCATCATGCCGCTGAGCCGCCGGGCGAAGCCCTTGGGGCTCTTTTTGAGCTGCTTCATCATCTTCTGCATCATCTCAAACTGACGGAGGAGTTTGTTCACGTCCTCCACCCGGGTGCCGCTGCCCGCGGCGATCCGGCGCTTCCGCTTGGGATTGATGATCTCGGGTTTTTCCCGCTCGGCGGGGGTCATGGAGAGGATGATGGCCTCGATCCGGGCCAGGGATTTCTCATCCACCTGGCTGGGGTCGATCCCCGCGCCGCCGGGCATCATGCTCAGCATGGCGGAGGCGCCGCCCATCTTTTTGATCTGGGCGAACTGGGCCAGCATGTCGTTCATGTCGAACTTGTTTTCCATCATCCGGCGGGCGGTTTCCTCGGCCAGCTTCTCGTCGGCGTTTTCCTGCGCCTTCTCGATCAGGCTGAGCACGTCGCCCATGCCCAGGATCCGGCTGGCCATCCGGGCCGGGTGGAACACCTCCAGGTCGTCCAGCTTTTCGCCCACGCCCTGGAACTTGATGGGTTTGCCGGTGACCGCCAGCACCGAGAGGGCCGCGCCGCCCCGGGTGTCGCCGTCGGTCTTGGTGAGGATGATGCCGTCGATCCCCACCTTCTCGTGGAAGGTACGGGCCACGTTGACGGCGTCCTGGCCGGCCATGGCGTCCACCACCAGCAGGGTTTCGTCCACCTCCACCCGCTCTTTGATCTGGACCAGCTCCTGCATCAGCACGTCGTCGATTTGCAGACGGCCGGCGGTATCCAGGATGACGATGTCATAGCCCCGGTCCCGGGCGTAGCTCAGGGCCTTCTGGGCGATGACGGGGGGCTTTTCCCCTTCCAGCACAAAGACCGGCGCGCCGGCCTGGCCGCCCACCACCTTCAACTGTTCGATGGCGGCGGGGCGGTAGATGTCGCAGGCTACCAGCAGCGGGTGATGCCCCTGCTTGATGTAGTATTTGGCGAGTTTCGCCGCGTGGGTGGTTTTGCCGTTGCCCTGCAAACCGCAGAGCATCAGGACGGTCTGGCCCTTGCTCTTGAGCTGGACCCGGGCGGCTTCCTCGCCGCCCATGAGGGCGGTCAGCTCCTCGTTGACGATCTTGACCACCTGCTGGGCGGGGGTCAGGCTCTCCATGACCTCCTGGCCCATGGCCCGCTCCGACACCTTGGCGCAGAAGTCCTTGGCCACCTTGTAGTTGACGTCGGCCTCCAAAAGGGCCATCCGCACCTCGCGCATGGCGGCCTTGATGTCGGCCTCGCTCAGCTTGCCGTGGCCGCGCAGCTTTTTGAACACACCGGCCAGGCGGTCGGTTAAGGATTCAAATGCCATCTTGGGCTGTCCTTTCTCTGTATGATGGGGGGCTCAGCTCTCGTTCGCCTCGTCGATGGAGCGGATCAGCTCCAGCATCCGGGTCAGCGCCGCGGCGAAATCCGCCGCCGTCAGCCCCGAATGGGCCCCCGTGCACTCAAACCGGGTGTCGATCACCAGCTGTTCCAGCTCTTCCAGCTTCTGCTGCACCCGGCGGTACCGGGCCGCGAAGCCCACCTTGGCTTCCAGCTCCAGCAGGGCGCTCTCGCCGTGTTTGATGGCGTCCCGCGCCCCCTGGCGGGTGATCCCGAAGTTATCCCCGATCTCGCTGAGGGAAAAATCGTCGTTGTAATATTGCCGCAGCATCTCCCGCTGCTTTTCGGTCAGGGCCTCGCCGTAGAAGTCGAGCAGGTACCCCATCTCCAGATTTTTGGGATTTTTGGCCACCGCTCCAGCCTCCATTCCGGCCCTGTTGTAAAGTTTTTTAGCTTTACGGAGGGATTATAGCAGACTCCCCGCCCCTTGTCAAGGGTTTTCTTTGCTGTATCGCCCGAAAATCCCGCTTTTTGCCCGCAAAAACCCCGGGGGCTGCATAAGGGCAGCCCCCGGGGCAAATCACAGATGGATCTCTCAGCGCTTGGCCAGCAGAGCCTCGATCTTCTTGATGGGGTCGGCGATGGCGGAGACCGACATATCGTGGTTCAGAGCCACCACGAAGTAGGCGGCGTACTTGGAGACGTCCACATCCAGGTACCAGTCACGCTCCAGCAGCTCGGGCTTGCGGTAGGTGAGATTGGTGCCCACCACGCAGCTCAGCACGCCCTCGGCGTAGGCCTTGTCGAACTTGTCCAGGCCGGAGGTGAAGAGGGGGAAGGTGGCGTCGGCGATGATGTGCTTGGCGCCCCGGGCCTTCAGCTCGTGGGCCACTTCCAGCATGCTCTCGCCGGAGGCGATGATATCGTCGGCGACAAAGACGGTCTTGCCCTCCACCGACTCGCCCAGGTACTCATGGGCCACGATGGGGTTGCGGCCGTTGACCACGGTGGTGTAGTCGCGGCGCTTGTAGAACATGCCCAGGTTGCAGCCCAGCACGCTGGAGAAGTACATGTTCCGGCTCATGGCGCCCTCGTCGGGGCTGACCACCATGAACTTCTCCTTGTCGAAGGAGAGGTCCGGCATCTTCTTCAGCAGGTTCTTCAGGACCTGGTAGGTGGGCATGGCGTTGTCGAAGCTGAGCAGAGGCACAGCGTTCTGGACGCGGGGATCGTGAGCGTCAAAGGTGATGATGTTCTGCACGCCCATGTTCTGCAGCTCTTGCAGGGCCACGGCGCAGTCCAGGCTCTCCCGGACGGTGCGGCGATGCTGGCGGCCGCCGTAGAGGCTGGGCATGATGACCGAGACCCGGTGGGCTTTGCCGGCCACGGCCTGGATCAGGCGCTTCAGGTTAGCAAAGTGGTCGTCCGGGGACATGTGGTTCTCGTAGCCGAACAGCTTATAGCTGACGCTGTAGTTGCCGGGGTCCACGACGATGAAGATATCGTCGCCCCGCACCGACTCCTTTACGATGCCCTTGGCGTCGCCGCTCTGGAAGCGGGGGCAGTCACAGGGGATGATGAAGGTATCTTTTTCCAGGGTAGGATCGGCTTCCTTGGCCCAATCCACCAGATGACGGTCGATCAGGTTGGTCAGCTCCTCCGCACCGGGGCAGGCCAGCAGGCGCAGGTCGGCGACGCTGCTGCCCTCAGCAAAAAAATCCTTGGCACCAATCATATTGGACATAAAATAAGCTCCTTTTGTTTGCTCTCAATCAGATTTCCAAAGCGGGATCTGTGAAGTGTACAACCGTTCTCATTTTAACACATTTTTCGCGCCCTGCCAGCAGGATTTTTCATTTTCTGCGCCTTGCACAGCTGTTTTTGTGATTTCTGTGCACGTCTGTCTGTTTTTGACAAAAACAGACAGAGTTTTTACCGGCTCTTTACAGTGCGGCCACGGCAGCCCGCAGAGCCTCCACCCGGTCGGTGTTCTCCCACTTGACGCCCAGATCCTCCCGGCCCATGTGGCCGTAGGCGGCCAGCTGACGGTAGATGGGCTTGCGCAGATCCAGGTCCCGGATGATGGCGGCGGGGGTCAGGTCAAAGACCTTCTCCACGGCGGCCTCGATCTTGGCGTTCTCCACCTTGCCGGTGCCGAAGGTGTCCACCATGATGGAGACGGGCTTGGCCACGCCGATGGCGTAGGCCACCTGGACCTCGCACTTGTCGGCCAGACCGGCGGCCACAATATTCTTGGCCACCCAGCGGGTCGCATACGCAGCGGAGCGGTCCACCTTGCTGGGGTCCTTGCCCGAGAAGGCGCCGCCGCCGTGGCGGGCATAGCCGCCGTAGGTGTCCACGATGATCTTGCGGCCGGTCAGGCCGGTGTCGCCCTGGGGCCCGCCCACCACGAAACGGCCGGTGGGGTTGATGAAATACTTGGTGTTCTCGTCCAGCAGCTCGGCGGGGATGGTGGCCCGGATGACCTGCTCCATGATGTCGGCCCGCAGCTGCTCGGTGGTGACGCTATCGCTGTGCTGGCTGGAGATGACCACGGCCTCCACCCGGGTGGGCTTGCCGTCCACATACTCGATGGTGACCTGGCTCTTTCCGTCCGGGCGCAGGTAGGGCAGAAGGCCGCTCTTGCGCACCTCGGTCAGCCGCTTGGCCAGCTTGTGGGCCAGGCTGATGGGCATGGGCATCAGCTCCGGGGTCTCGTTGCAGGCGTAGCCGAACATCATGCCCTGGTCGCCGGCGCCGCCCACCTCGTCGTTGGTGCCCAGCGCGATATCGGGGCTCTGGCCGTCGATGTTGGAGATGACGGCGCAGGTGTCGGCGTCAAAGCCGTACTTGGCGCGGGTGTAGCCGATGTCGGCCACCACCTCGCGGACCAGCTTCTGGAAATCCACATAGCAGCTGGTGGTGATCTCGCCCATGATGTGGACCAGGCCGGTGGAGGCGCAGGTCTCGCAGGCTACCCGGGCGTCGGGGTCCTGGCGCAGGATCTCGTCCAGGATGGCGTCCGAGATCTGGTCGCAGATTTTATCGGGGTGGCCTTCGGTCACAGACTCCGAGGTGAAAAAGTACTTGTCCATCAATTTTTCCTCCGTGTTTTCAAAATGGGGTGTTTCGTTCCGCTTCATACACAGCCGATCAAGCTCGGGAGAAAATAAAAGCGCTCAGAACCCGAAGGCTCTGAGCGTCGCACTCTTATCTTCCGGTTTCCCGCAGGATTTGGCACCTTACGCGGGTTGCGCGCAGGTTGTCGGGCTTCACAGGGCCTGTCCCCTCTGCCACTCTTGATAAGTCGGTATTCAGTTTTTTACGAGGGTATTGTACCATCCGACCGGCATTTTGTCAAGAATCATCGAAAGATTTTTATACAGAACGCCGAATTTTTCACAGTCTCTTAATAACCCTCGCCGGCCTCGCCCTGGAGCAGCTTGACGGCCCGGCTGGTGCCCAGACGGTCGGCCCCCAGTTCGAGGAACTTTTCCATATCCTCCACGGTGGAGATGCCGCCGGCGGCCTTGACCTTGCAGCGGCCCGCCACGCAGCGGACAAAGAGCTCGATGTCGTGGAAGGTGGCGCCGCCGGTGGAGAAGCCGGTGCTAGTCTTGATGTAATCGGCCCCCGCCTCGCAGACGATGTCGCACATCTTCTCCTTCTCGGCGTCGGTCAGCAGGCAGGTCTCGATGATGACCTTGAGGATCTTGTCCCCCACCGCCTCCTTGACGGCCCGGATATCCTCCCGGACGGCGTCGTACTCGCCGTTTTTCAGCCGGCCGATGTTGATGACCATGTCCACTTCCTCGGCGCCGTTGGCGATGGCGGTCTTGGCCTCGAACGCCTTGGAAGCGGTGTCCATGGCGCCCAGGGGGAAGCCCACCACGCAGCAGACCGGCACCCGGCCCGCCAGATACTCCGCCGCCTGCTTGACGTAGCAGGTGTTGATGCAGATGGAGGCGGTCTTGTTTTCGACGGCCTCGTCGCAGAGGGCCTGGATCTGGGGCCAGGTGGCCTCGGGTTTCAGCAGGGTGTGGTCCACATGGGCCAGAATTTCTTGTCGGGTCATAGTTTTACCTCCGGTTCAGTTTTCAGACGCGGCTCTTGCGGGCCCGGTGGGACTTGGCCATCCCCACGGCGCTGAGCACGATGGCCGTGATGGACACCACGGCGCCGATGATTCCCAGCACCAGGCCGGAAATCAGGAATGCGAAACCTTTGAATCTTTGCAGCATGGCGGTTACCTCCGTTTCAGATGGTTCGGTTGGTGGATGCAAGCGGGCGCGGGCCCGCGTTGGACGAAGAAAAGCCGGATAAACCCCAGTTTTACCCTTTCGGGCGGAAGATAATCCGTTTGCTGAACCGGTAGTTGAGCAGGATCACCAGCCCGTTGGAAAAAACCTTGACCCCCAGCCCCCAGAGGGCCTGGGCCTGGCCGGGGCCCAGCCAGCGGCCCAGCACCGCCCCCACCAGGGCGGCCCCCGGCGCGGCCAGCCAGTTGCCCCCGGCGATCATGACGGCCGTATCCAGGGCCATGGTGCCCAGGCGGCAGGCCACAAATTTGCCGAACTCGGCGGCGGCGGCCCGGCCCCGGGCCCGGCTGCGAAAGACAAAGGCCCGGTTGGTGGCGTAGGCAAAGAGGATGCAGAGGGCGTTGTCCAGCACATTGCCCCAGCTGTTGGCGGCCTGGTAGCCGAACAGGGCTAAAAACAGCCCATAGAGCAGGATGTTTAACAGGGTGGTCAGCACCCCGAAGAAGAGATACCGCAGCACCTCGCCGTGTTCCGCCAGCCAGCGGGCGGCGGGGCGGTGCGCCTCGAATTCTTTTTTCATGGTTTCTGATACCAAAACAGCCCCGCCGCCGACATCCGGCAACGGGGCTGTGGGATTCATGCAGTGGGGATGGCGGGGAGGATTACTCCTCGTCCTCCTTCAGCAGGGCCTTCATGGACAGGCTGATGCGCTTCTTGTCGAAGTCAACATCCAGCAGCTTGACGTCGACCATATCGCCGACCTTCAGAGCGTCGGAGACCTTCTCAACGCGCTCGTTGCTGATCTCGCTGATGTGGACCAGACCGTCCACACCGGGCAGGATGCGCACGAAAGCGCCGAACTTGGTCAGAGACACAACCGGAGCGTGGAAGGTGCTGCCCACGGGGTAGTTGTTCTTCAGCTGCTCCCAGGGGTTGTCCTCGGCCTTCTTGTAGCCCAGGGAAACCTTGTGGTTCTCGGTGTCGATGTCCTTGACATAAACCTCGATGGTGTCGCCAACGGAGACAACCTCGGAGGGGTGCTTGATGCGGTTCCAGCTCAGCTCGCTGATGTGGCACAGGCCATCCACGCCGCCGATGTCAACAAAGGCGCCGTAGCTAGTCAGGCTCTTGACCACGCCGGTGTAGCTCTTGCCGATCTCGACGTTGGCCCAGAACTCCTCGCGCTTGGCCTTGTTCTGCTCGGCGGTCACCTTGTTGATGCTGCCGACGATCTTGCGGCCGGAGCACTCGGTGACAACCAGCTGGACGTGCTGGCCCACCAGAGCGGTGTAGTCCTCGTCGCGGCGCATGGTAGCCTGAGAGCGGGGGACGAACACCTTGACGCCCTTAACGTTAACGACGACGCCGCCCTTGTTGAACTCGGTGACGTCGCCCTCGACGACCTCGCCGGACTCAGCAGCCTTGGCGATCTCTTCCATACCCTTGCGGGAGGCCAGCTTCTTGCGGGAGAGCTGGATGACGCCGTCCTGATCCATAACCTTCTCGACGATGAGGTCCAGCTCATCGCCAACCTTCACCAGGTCTTCGACCTTGGCGGAGGAATCGTCGCTCAGCTCGCTCAGCTTGACAAAGCCGGTCTGCTTCGCACCGATATCCACCTGGATCTCGTTGGCAGAAATGCTGGTCACGATTCCTTTCACAATACTGCCTGCATGAACACGCTTCTCCTCAGATGCATTCAGCATCTCCTCAAAGCTCATGCTGTCATTGATTTCTTCGCTCATACTGTTAAGTACCTCCTCAATAATAGACGATGGCGTTGAAGCCCCTGCTGTCACGCCCGCCGTTTTAACATCTGCAAACCACTCTGGCTGAAGCTCGCTTGCGGTTTCAACCGTAACGGCCCGCGTATGCTTTGCGGCGACCTCGACCAGCTTCTGGGTATTGGAAGAATGATGACCGCCAATGACAACAAGGATGTCGCATTTTTGGCTGAGGTCTTCCGCTTCCTGTTGCCTCGCCCACGTCGCATTACATATTGTATCAAAAATTTCGGCGTTTGTATAGGCTTTTTTGAGAAACTCCGAACATTCTTGCCATTTTGATACCTGAAATGTGGTCTGCGCAACCACAAAAAGGGGTTTTTGGGGGTCTTTGGGGCCGGCCCAGGCTTTCAGCCCGGCCAAATCGGAAAAAACGTAGACCTCGCCGCTGGTGTGCCCCACAATGCCCTGAACCTCGGGGTGGGCGGCGTCCCCCGCCACCAGCAGGGTAGCCCCCTCTTTTTCGGCCCGGAGGGCGATGTTCTGGATCTTTTTGACAAAGGGGCAGGTGGCGTCGTGCCAGCAGATTCCCCGCTCGCTCAGCTCGTCGTAGACGCTGCGGGGCACCCCGTGGCTGCGGATCACCACCTCATACCCCGGGGGCAGGCCGGCGGGGCTCTCCGCCACCAGCACCCCCCGCTTTTCCATCTCGGCCACCGCCTGGGGGTTATGGATCAGGGGGCCCAGGGTGGCCACCTTGTGCCCCCCGTCCACCAGCTGATAGGTCATTTCCACGGCGCGGTTCACCCCAAAGCAGAACCCCGCCGTCTTGGCTAACAATATCTTCATCTTGTGTCACCCTGGTTAGTGTACGCGCCGCCGGGCGGTTTGATTCGTCCGGGGGCTTTTTCCAGTCAAACCGCCGCCCGCGGGGGGAAAGCGTTGGCCTCCCCCAGGGTCTCCCAGGCGGTGAGCAGGGCCTGTTTGTTGGCCCGGAGCTTCTTGGTGTCCCGGCGGCCCTCCATGGCGAACTGCTCGGCCGGCATGGCCGGGCCAAAGACCACCCGCACCCGGCAGAAGAGTTTCATCCGTCCGTCGGGGGTGTCGTAGAGCACCCGGCAGGGGATCACATCCACCCCGGCCTGGGCCGCCACCACAAAGACGCCGCTTTTGGGGGGGATCAGCTCCCCTTCCTTTTCCCGGGTGCCCTCGGGGAAGATCAGCAGCCCGCCGCCGCTGCGGCAGTATTCAATGGTGTCGTTCATGGTGTCCACCTCGTCCCGGGTGCCCCGGACCATCACCGCGCCGCACTGGCGGATGAACCAGGTGATGAAGGCGTTCATCTCGAACAGCTCTTTTTTGGCAAAGACCATCATCCGTTTGCCCCAGAACCGGGCCAGCACCACAAACACCGGGTCGATGGCCGAGATATGGGTGGGGGCGATGATAAACCCTTTGGTGCCCCGGTTTTTGAGATTCTCCCGCCCGATGACCTGAATCCGGAAGCCGATGTGCCACAGAAGCCAGGCCACCGGGATAGCAATATAATACAGCATTTTCTCCATCCTGTCCTGCGGTCAGCCCAGCTTTTCCGCAATGATCTTTTTTAAGGTTTCAAAGCTCTGGTCAAAATCCAGCTCGGAGGTATCCACCAGAATGGCGTCCTCGGCCTGGCGCAGAGGAGCCGCCGCCCGGTGGCTGTCCTGATAGTCCCGCTTTTTCACGTCCTCCAGCACCGCCTCGTATTCCTCCTCGATCCCCTTGGCCTTGTTTTCCAGCCAGCGGCGGCGGGCCCGGGCCTCGGGGGACGCGGTGAGGAAGATTTTGACGCTGGCGTCGGGCAGGATCACGGTGCCGATGTCCCGGCCGTCCATCAGGACGTTCTGGGTGCGGGCCATCCCCCGCTGCAAATCCAGCAAAAAGGCCCGGACCACCGGGTGGGCGGCCACCGCCGAGGCGGCCATCCCCACCTGCTCGGCCCGGATGGCCTCGCTCACATCCTCGCCGTTCAGGTAGATCCGCTGTGCCCCGGCGGGGTTCTCCAGCCGGAGGGCGATCCGGGGCAAAAGCCCCTCCACCCGGGCGGCGTCGGCGGGGTCCACTCCCGCCCGCAGGGCATACAGCCCGATGGCCCGGTACATGGCCCCGGTGTCCACATAAATATACCCCAGCTCTTTGGCCAGCCGCCGGGCCAGGGTGGATTTGCCGGCCCCGGCGGGGCCGTCGATGGCGATGGAATACATTCTCTTTATAAGCTCCTCTCCTGGTTCAGCCCCCGGGCAAAGCTCTGGGCCGTGCTGAACGCAATCTGTAAATTATAGCCGCCGGTGTAGCCGTCCACGTCCAGCACCTCGCCGGCAAAGTAGAGCCCGGCGGCCTTTTTACTCTCCATGGTGCGGGGGTCCACCTCCCGCACCGATACGCCCCCCGATGTAATCACCGCGTGGGCCAAATCGCCCCGGGCGTCGATGGGCACCGCCCAGTGTTTGCACAGCCGCACCAGCTCCCGCTTTTGCTCCCGGGTGATCTGGTTGGCCCGGGTGGCGGGGTCGATCCCCCACCGGGCCACCATCACCGGCTGCATGCTGGCGGGCAGCAGCTTGACCAGGGCCCCCTGGGCCGCGTGGTTCGAAAGCAGGGCGAAATCCCGGGTGATCCGGTCGTAGAGGGTCTCCTCGTCCAGGGCGGGCTTCAGGTCGATCTCCACATGGTAGCGGTGCTTTTTCATATCCCCCAGATGGCTGGAGGCGCTGAGGGTCAAAGGGCCGCTGATCCCGAAGTGGGTGAAGAGCATCTCTCCCTGTTCCGAGAAGATGGCTTTTTGATCCTCAAAGAGGGTCAAATTCACATTCTTGAGGGCGAGACCCATCATCTTTTTGCAGTCCGGGTCGTGGGACACCAGGCTCACCAGGCTGGGCACCGGGTCCACAATGGTGTGGCCGGCCTGTCTGGCCAGCTTGTAGCCGTCCCCGGTGGAGCCGGTGGTGGGGTAGCTGAGTCCGCCGGTGGCCACCAGCACTGCCTCGGCCCGGTAGACCCGGCCGGAAGTCCCTTTTACCCCCACGCAGCGGAAGTCGGGGGTCTTTTTCCCCTTCTTTTTCTTGCTGGCGGCGCTTTCTTCCAGCGGTTCCGGCGGCGTCACAACCGGTTCCAGCAAGAGCTCGGCGGCCCCGTCCTCCACCAGTTTTGCCTCTTTGGCATACCGCAGCAGAGCCTGGCGGATCTCCTCGGCTTTGTCGGACACCGGGAACACCCGGCGCCCCCGCTCTACCTTCAGGGCGACCCCCAGGCTCTCAAACAGCTCCATGGTTTTGGCCGGCGGAAAGGCCGCCAGCGCCGAATACAAAAAGCGGGGATTCGTCCGCACATGGCGCAGAAACTCCTCCTCACCGCAGTCGTTGGTCAGGTTGCAGCGGCCCTTGCCGGTGACCAGGATCTTCTGCCCCGGTTTGCCGGTGTGCTCCAGCACCGTGACCCGGTGGCCCTGCCGCGCTGCCGCGCCGGCCGCCATCAGGCCCGCTGCACCCCCGCCGATGATGATAACTTCCGCCAAAATCCGATCCCCTTTCTGCCGGGGTTCGGCCCGGCTGCTTTTCTCTGTCGAACAGTGTCTCCAGTTTATCTTACCAGAATCTCCGTCCAAAAGCAATCCACGGTTCCGCCCAAGAGTCGGAAAAACCTGGCTCCTGCGGCAAAAAACAAAAACGGGCGGCCGGGCGCGGGGTCCGCGCTGCCGTCCGTCCGTTGGGGTTTCAGTTTCGCATCAGCCCTTGAGGATGCTCACCGGGTCCAGATACTTGTCCCCGTCCAGCACCTCCAGGTGGATATGGCTCTTGAGCACGCTCTCACAGGGGATGCTCCCCGCCTGGCCCAGTTTGTCGCCGGTGGTGACGGCGTCGCCCTCCTGGACGGCGGGGTCATCCACCCCGCAGAGCCGCCACAGCCGGCCCTCGCCGTCTTTCAGCACCACCACCGGGCCCCAGTTGCCGTCGGTGGTCACCATCTCCACCGTGCCGCAGACCGGGGCGAGGACCTCTTCGCTCTCCTTGCAGGCGTAGTCCACGCCGTTGTGGGTGCGCCAGTCGCCCAGGGTCTCGTTGTACACCAGGTCATCGCCGCTGAAAACGGCCAGCGCCTGACCCGAGACGGGCTGCGTGTAGGCAGGCTTTACTGACACGCTGGCAGCGGGCGATTCGGTTTGCAGCTCGGAGGGTTCGAGCACCGTACCAGACCCAGACGACGCACCAGAAGAGGAGGAAGAGGGTTTCGGGCTGGATTTTGCATCCTCCTCGGGCACCCCCTCTACATTTTTGGCCGCGTCGGCGGTTTCCTGCTGCCATGTGTCCTCCTCCATTTCCATTCCTTCGTCGATGCCGGGGGCGGTCTCCTGCCCGGGGATGATCTCGGTCTGCTGGTTTTTCAGATCCTGTTCCATCTCATTGCGGATGGTGCGCACCGCCCAGACCCCCACGGCAGCCGCCGCCAGAATGCAGGCCACCAGGGCCAGAACAAAGCCCTTGCCCCGCAGAAAGTTTCTGATATGCTCCATTGTTTGATTCTCCAATCCCTTTCCGTCGTTTTCTGTGTACGAGTTTTTGTCTGCCCTTAGTTTGCAGCAGCGGCGGCGGGTTTATTCACGGGGCGGGGGTTTTTCTTTAGGGTTATCCGGGGGAGCAAACCGGCACAAAAGAAGCGCCGCCGGGGCTGGCCCGGCGGCGCTGGTGGGTCTTTAAAGTTTAGTCCCGGCTGCGGCTGCCCATCAGGCGGACCACAAACAGGAAGATGTTGATGAAGTCGAGATAGAGGGTCAGGGCGCCGTAGATGGAAGCCCGCTCGGCCATCTCGCTGTCATAAGCGTAGTAGGCGTACACCTGGTGCAGCTTCTGGGTGTCGTAAGCGGTCAGCAGCATAAAGACCACCAGGCCGATGCCGCTGTACAGCAAACTGCCGCCGAACCCGAAGCCGAACAGGCCGCCGATCAGGCTGGTAATCATCAGGGCGATGAGGCCCAGCATCAGCTTGGGGCCCCAGCCGGTGAGATCCCGGTTGGTGGTGCGGCCATAGACGGCCATCAGGCCGAAGTAGACCGCCGAGCTCAGGAAGGCCATCACCAGAGTGCCCACCGAGAAGGCCAGGAAGTAGAAGCTCAGGACCATGCCGTTGAGCACCGAGTAGGCCAGGAAGAGGGCCCGGGCGGTGCCGATGGACATCTTCTGCACCCGCGCGCTGAGGGTAAAGACCAGGGCCAGCTCGGCGATGGTCAGGACCAGGTAAAGGGAGCTGACCAGGGAGAGCATGGTGTAGGACGTGGCCGTCACAAAGGCGGTGGCAAAGGTGAGCACCAGACCGCAGGCCATCCAGCGGTAGGTACGGGACATATAATCGGCAGCGGTCATGGCGGGTTCCGCATAGCCGCGATCGTAGTTGTTGTAATCCATAGTCGAATCCTCCTATTGCAATTCCCGGCCGAGGGGTGTGAGCCTTGCGCCGGTTTCTGAGTCATAGTATACTACATAGAAATGAACGAATCATGAAAAGGCCGTGATCTCTTTATGCCATTTGGGTTATATTTGCATATTCCCTACTGTTTTTCCAAGTGCCGGTACTGTGACTTTTACTCCCGGCCGGGGGCCCGGGGGGTTCCTCCCGAGTATACGGACGCCCTTCTGCGGGAGCTGGCCCGCCACACCGGGGGCGAGCCCCTGCGCCCCGACACCATTTATTTCGGCGGGGGCACCCCCAGCCTGTTGGACCCGGCGGCGGTGGCCCGGCTGATCGAGGCCGCCCAGCCCGCCCCCGGGGCGGAAATCACCCTGGAGGCAAACCCCGAGACGGTGGACTACAATACCCTGTCGGCCTACCGGGCCGCGGGGGTCAACCGGATCTCCTTCGGGGTCCAGTCCGCCCGGGACGACCAGCTCCGCCGTCTGGGCCGCCCCCACACCGCCCGCCAGGCCCGCCAAGCTCTGGCCGATGCAGTCCGGGCGGGGTTCGAGCGGATCAACGGGGATATTATGATGGCTCTCCCTTATTATACACAGGCCGAGTTCGATGATACCCTGGCTTTGCTGGAAGAAGGGGGCGCAAACCACATCTCCGCCTATCTTTTGAAGATCGAGCCGGACTCGGCCTTCGGCCGCAAGCCCCCCGAGGGGCTGCCCACCGCCGACCAGGCCGCCGACTTCTACCTCTACGGGGTGGAACAGCTGGAAGCCCACGGCTATCGTCAGTACGAAATCTCCAACTTTGCCCGCCCGGGCCAGGAGGGCCGCCACAACCTCATCTACTGGGACTGCGGGGACTATCTGGGCCTGGGCCCGGCGGCCCACTCCTGCGTAGGGGGGCGGCGGTTTTACTACCCGGCGGACACCGAGGCCTTCCTCCGGGGAGACACGCCCCCGGTGGAGGACGGGGTCTGCGGGGCCGAGGATTATCTGATCCTCCAGCTTCGGCTGCGCCATGGGCTGAACCTGGCGGAGTACAAGCGCCGGTTCGGCAAGGAGTTCACCCCCCGGCAGCGGGCCTTTCTTGACCAGTGCGCCCGCCAGGGGTACGCCCGGTTTAACGGCGAGACCCTGGCCCTCACCCCCGCCGGGATGATCGTCCAGAACAGTATTTTGGTGGAGCTGATTTAATCGCAGAGCTTTGCCAGTTCCAGCACCGGCCAGCCCAGGGCCTGGATGGCCTGCTGGTCGTGGGTGGCCAGCAGGGTGGGCCGGCCGGCGCATTTTTCCCGCAGAAGGGCCGCCGCCTCTTCCCGGGCGGCGGGGTCCAGCCCGGTAAAGGGCTCGTCCAAAAGCAGGGTGTCGGCCTCGGCCCAGAGGGCCCGCAAAAGGGCCGCCCGCCGCTTCTGCCCGCCGGACAGCCGCCCCGCGGGCAGGTTCAGGGCGTCGGGGCCCATCCCCAGCCGGGCGAAATCTGCCGCCAGGGCCGGGCCCGCTCCCCTGCCCTCGGGCAGAACCAGGGCCACGTTCTCGGGGGCGGTGAGCTGGGGGCAGAGCCGGTCCTCCTGAAAGACCGCCCCCACCCGGCCCACCCCGGTTACATGGCCGGCGTCCGGGGTTTCGAGGCCCATCAAGATCCGCAGCAGGGTGGTTTTGCCCCAGCCGCTGGGAGCCCAGAGCACCGCCGGGCCCGCCGCCTCAAAGGTCAGGTTTTGAAACAGGGGTTTCTCTCCGAATGTTTTGGAGAGCCCCTCCACACGCAGGCTCATGACAGCTCCTCCCCCCGGGTCACCCGGGCCACGGCCCGGTCCAGCCCCGCCAGAAAGAGTTTTTCAAAGGCGGCGCTGAGGCAGATAATCACGAAGGTCCAGGCGAAGAGCTCCCCGGTGGAAAGGGTGATCTTGGCCCGGTAGAGGGCGTCGCCGATGCTGCCATTGGGCAGGCCGATGACCTCGGCGGCGACGCCGCTTTTCCAGCAGATGCCCAGGGCCACGCTGCACCCCTGGCGGAAGGCGGGCAGGACGGCGGGCAGCCAGATGGCCCGCAGCCGCCGCCCCACCGGCAGCCGGAAGACCTGGGCCATCTCCAACAGCTGGGGGTCGGCGCTCCGGATGCCGGTCTGCACCGCCCCATAGAGGACGGGCAGCACCATCAGAAAGCCGATCAGGGTGGAGAGGCTCGACCCCCGCACCCAGACCAGGGCTAAAATAATGAAACTGGCCACCGGGGTGGCTTTGACCAGCTGCATCACCGGCGCGAGCAGCAGCTCCACCCAGCTTAGACGGTGGGCCGCCGCGGCCAGCAGAACGCTGGACACCGCCCCCAACAGAAAGCCCAAGAGAATCCGCCCGCTGCTGAAGGCCACCCGGCCCCAGAAATCCGCGGTGGGCAAAAGCCCCGCCAGGGTGGCCAGGGCCCGCAGGGGCGACACCAAAAAGACCTCCTGCCCGATGGCCATGGCGGCGGCCTGCCACACCCCCAGCCAGAACACGAGCGCCCCGGCCCGGGCGGCCCAGCTGCGTTTCATCCGCACCCCTCCTTTGGTTTTTGGGTCTTGTTTTGGGTTTTAGTATACCGCATCCGGCGCGGCGGTGTAAAGGGCGGGGGCCCCGGTTTTAACCGGGCCAATGCGGGCCCCCCGGGCCCCGGGTATTTGGGCCAGTTTTAGCCCCCGGCGCCGCCGCCCCGCCCCGCCGGGAGAAACCACCCCCAAACCGGGTAAAAACCCCCGGCCCGGGCCGAGGTTACTAGTGCCGGATTGACCTTTGTTTTTTCGCTTTTCCCGGCGGGTCGGCTCCTGAAAAAAGTCAACTGGATATAAATGAAAAAAGACAAGCCCCAAACGGAGCTTGTCTTTTTTGGTGCCGGTGGTGGGGGTCGAACCCACACGTGTTATTAGCACAAGGGATTTTGAGTCCCCCTCGTCTGCCATTCCGACACACCGGCGTATTGCACGGTATATTATACCGTATTCCCGGCCCAAAATCAAGCGGCAATCTTTTTCCCGGGCCAAAAGCCCCCGGCCCGGCCAAACCCGGCCCCCATTACCCCCGGATTTTGCCCCCGCATTTGTGCCCGGCGGCCACCGATCCGGGGGCGGTTTTTCGGGGGCAGCCCCCGCCGGGGCGGCGCGGGGCCGAATTTATGGACTTATTTCTTGTTTTTTCCCCTCAAAGTTTTGAAAAAAGAACTTTACAAATGATGAATAAAAAATTATTATATAAGGGGAGTGTTTTTGTTTTCGCCCGAGACAGCCTCTTGTGCGGGGCACCCCCTGCACAGGCAACTTTGAAATAAAGGAAGGTAGATGGATATGTCTGAGAAAAAGACCGTTGCGTCTGTGGAAGCGCCCGCCCCGGAAACGCCCGCTGCTGAGCAGAAAGCCGCCAAAAAGGCCGGCAAGCCTTCTGCCCGCCGCGGCCGCCCGCCCCTCTCGCCCGAAATTTACGTCGAGACCGCATCCCACCAGTACAACGTCACCGATATCGTGGAGCGCGCCAAGGCAGATTACCGCGCCACCCACAAAGTCGGGGTGCAGTCCTGCAAAATCTATATCAAGCCGGAGGAAGGCGTGGCCTACTATGTGGTCAACAAGGTCACCGGCAAACTGGATCTGTAATCCCATCCCCACCCAAAACCAAAACCCCCGGCGCCTGCGGTCCAAACCGCTCAGGGCGCCGGGGGTTTTTTTGCGCTTAGTTGAGCCTTGTCAAAAAACGATTAGTAGTTCTTGACCTTCAGCTGGAAGTAGCTCTGGGGGTGTGCGCAGACGGGGCACTCCTTGGGGGCGGACTTTGCCACCACGGTGTAGCCGCAGTTGGAGCACTGCCAGACCTGCTGCTCCTCACGGGCAAAGACCTGGCTCTTGGCCAGATTCTCGGCCAGGGCGCGGTAACGCTCCTCGTGGTCCTTCTCGATGGCGGCCACCATGGTGAAGAGCTTTGCGATCTCGTCGAAGCCCTCCTCCTTGGCCTCCTGGGCCATCCGGGGGTACATCTCGGTCCACTCGTCGTGCTCGCCGCCGGCGGCCATGGCCAGGCAGCCTGCGGTATCGGGCACTGCGCCGCCGCACAGCAGCTTGAACCAGATCTTGGCGTGCTCCTTCTCGTTGTTGGCCGTCTCCTCAAAGATCTGGCTCATCTGGACAAAGCCTTCCTTCTTGGCTTTGCTGGCAAAATAGGTGTACTTGTTGCGGGCCATGCTCTCGCCTGCAAAAGCCTCCATCAGGTTTTTCTCGGTCTTGCTGCCTTTCAGTTCCATAATACCCTGTCGCTCCTTTCAGATTTGGGTTGGTTACTCTCTATTTCGCACCCATGCCCAGCATGGGCTGCTTCTGCTCCCAGCATACCGGATTTGGCCCGGTTTTTCAAGAGGTTTTTCCCCGTATTTTGGAATTTTTAGGAATTTTTCTCATTTATCACAATTTGAACACATTCTGACCCATCAGCCGTTCTGCTTCATAGCGGCTGCGGCGATGCTCAGCCCGCTCCAGGCGGCCTGGTACATCAGCACCACCGCCAGGGAAAGACCGCCGATGCTGCCCGCATAGGCCAAGAGCAGCCCGATCACCAGGGAGAACCAGACCGACACTTTCTGGATGGCGGTGCCGAAGTTCTCGCCGTTCTGGGCCCGCTCAGCGGCCCGCAGGCCCCCCACCAGGCTGGCAAAGCCTTTCAGGTGGACCATGCAGCAGGGGCCGTCCGTCACATAAGCCAGGGCCGGGGCCAGGGCTTCGGTCTGGGCGGCGTTCAGGATGGTGACCATCCCCTCGGGCAGGTGATAGGCCGCCTCGATCTTCTCCGCGGTGAGGGAGGGGTCCTGGCAGGTGACCAGCAGCCGGATGTTCTCCCGCCGCAGGGCGCTGAGGCTCCGGGCCACATTCCGCCCGCCGATGTAGTGGAGGACAAACATGGCGTGGAGGTTGCCGGACACCGCCAGGTAGAGCAGCTGGTACTCCCCGTGGTTGGAGTTTTTCTCCTCGTATTCCTTCTCCGGCAGGGGGACCCCCTCCTGCTCCATCAGTTCCCGGGTGCCGATGAGAATCTGGTTGTTGTCGCACCAGCCCGAGAAGCCCAGCCCCGGCCGCTGCACCAGGTCTTTGACCGGCAGCAGGATATCGGTGCGGTTCTCGATGATCTCCCGGAAGAGGGTGTTCAGGGTGTTACACCCCTGGTTGAAGGTGCTGGCCGCATAGAGGATGGCCTTGTCAATCCGGCCGCCCTTGAAGATGCGGATGTCCTTCAGCTGGGCGCTCTCGGGGGTGAAGAGCTCGCTGGCGTCCACCTGGATGGTGTCCACCCCGCCCAGCTCTTCCACCGAGGCCCAGCCGGGGATCACGGCCCCCACCGCCCCGGCGGTGCGCTGCATCCGCAGGCTGGCCAGACCGGCAATCAGGGTGGCCGAGAGGGGCGCGCCCAGGCAGAGGATGGCCGCCAGAGCGGCCACGGCGGCGTTCAGGCCCCGGCCGGTGACCAGCATCAGGCCGGCCCCCAGCAGCCCGCCCACCAAGAGCAGCCGGGCGGTCTTTTGGGCGCTCCGCTCGCTGGCCCGGGGGCTGAAGCTCTGTTCAATGAACCGGGCCGTCCAGCGGATGGGGCGACTCAGGAGAATCCAGGGGTCGGGCTCTTCCAGCCCTTCGGCCAGGGTGCGGACCAGATCTTTATCGGCGGCCCGGTAGGCCCCCTGGTGATCCACGCCGCAGTCCATCAGCTCGAAGCCGTCCCGCACCGAGGCGGCCATCAGCCGCTCGCCCAATGTGGCCAGGAAGAGCAGCAGGGCGGCCACCCCGCTCATCAATTTGAGCCCCTCGCCCTGGTAGGCCTCGGCGTTCATCACGGCCACCAGGGCCTGTACCAGAGCGCCCACCGTGGCCAGAGCGGGCATGGCGTCCAGAGAGGGCTCATCCAAAAGCCCCCACAAACCATCCCGCAGGACGTTAAAGGAGACGGCCATGGCCGCCAGAAGCAAAAGCAGGTTGGCCCCCATAAAGGGCACCGGCGCTCCCACCGGGTCCAGGCCGGGCAGCGCGGGCAGCAGGCCCTCGCCGATCAATCCGACCCCCAGCAGGGCCGCCGCCAGCACACCGCTGAGGCCGCACCGCAGACTCAAGCTGGCGCAGAGACGGTGGAGGCTCTCCCCGATCTCCTCGGGGGTCTCGGGCTCCTCCTCGTCCGGTCCGCTCAGCTTGGAGCGGGCGTGGCGGGCCTCCTCCGGGGCCGCCGCCGGTTCCCGGGTCTGGGTCGCCGGCTCTGCGGATTTCTCCCCTTCCTGCGGGGCCTCCGGGGCGGAGGTTTCCGCCGGTTTTTCCGCCGGGGCCTCGGCGGGCTTTGCCGCGGGGGCGGGCTCCGGCCGGGTCTCCGTCTGGGCCGCGCTCTGGGGGAAGGTCACCGCCGCCGGGGTTTCCAGGGGCTGGTCCATCTCCTCCTGCCCGGGCTCAAAGAGATCCAGGCTCATGGTGTCCTCCCCGTCGGTCCGGCTGGACCCGGTCACCGGCGAGGGAGAGGTGTTCTCATCCTCGCCGCTGCCGAAGAGCCGCAGCCCCGGCCCTTTCCGGGCGGGCTTTTTAGCTGCGTGGCGGGCTGCGCCGCGGGTATAGCCCGGGGCCCGTTTTTCTTCCTCCGGGATGGTATAGCGCTTTTCTTCCCGGGGCTCGGGCTGGGGTTCCGGGTCCGCCTGGGGGGCCAGGCGGATGGGTTCCGCCGGGGCCGGAGGGGCCTCCTGCTCCATCTCCTCCAGGAAGATCTCCCCCGTCTCGGGGGCGATGGTCTGTTCCAGGGTGGGCTCGTCGTCCCAGTCCTCTTCTCGTTTTTTCGTTCCGAACAGCCGGGCCAGGAACCCGCCCTTTTTCTCCGGTATGGGCTCAGTCATGTTTTTGGGGATCTGCGCCACACTGTTGCTGAAAAAGGTGCGGAACTTCTCATTTTCTTCCTGCCCGGCCGCGTTCCAGGTGTCGGTCCGGGAATCTGTATCTCTCGGCATCCTTGTCCCTCCCACTGTCGAAGCCCACAGCTTCGGTTATTTCTCCCCCAGCGCCCCGCGCTGGGCCTGGATCTCATAGAGGATAATCCCAGCCGCTACCGAGACGTTGTAGCTGTCCACGCCGGTACCGGGGGCGGCCATATCCAGCCGCACCACCCCGTCGCAGAGCTTTTTCACCAGCTGGGAAACACCGCTGCCCTCGCTGCCCAATACCAGGGCGATGGGCCCGGTGAGGTTGTTTTTCCGCAGGGAAACGCCGTCCATATCGGCGCAGTAGACAAAAACGCCCTGGTCCTTCAGCCGGCGGATGGTCTCGCCGATGTTGGCCACCCGGGCCACCGGCAGACGCTCGGCGGCGCCGGCGCTGGATTTAATCACGGTGGGGGTCACCGAGGCGCCCCCGCGCTTGGGGATCACCATGCCGTGGGCGCCGCACAAAAGGGCGCTGCGCATCACCGCCCCCAGGTTGTGGGGGTCCTCGATGCCGTCGCTCAGCACCAAAAAAGGCGGCTCGCCCTTGGCCCGGGCGGCCTCCAGCAAATCTTCCACCGTGGCGTAGGCGATCTCGCTGGCAAAGGCGGCCACTCCCTGGTGGCTCTCGGTGCCGGTCATCATGCGCAGCTTGTTCGGATGTACCCGTTTGACGGTGGCGCCGGCCTCCTTGGCCAGCGCTGTATAATAAGCCGCGACGGCGGGGGCCATCCCCTCGGCCAGGAGCACGGTATCCACCCCGGCGCCGCTCTTGAGCAGCTCGGCCACCGGATTTTTGCCGTAAACCAGGCTCTCGGCGGTCTTCTGGGCGGGGTCCTCCGGGCGGCGTCGGCCGCGGCTGGGTCTTGTATCTTCCATCTTTTCCTCCAACCTAACAAAACAATGGTTATATATGGCAATTATAACATAACCCCTCCCATATTGCCATAGAAATGCACATTTTTCATAAACGCCCATCTGCCCGCTGGCTGGAGTTTTGGCCGCTGCCGCCCGGGCGATTCATCTGTTTTGCCCTGCCCAAAAGTTTTCCACATTGGGGCGATATACAAGCTGTAAACAGCCCTTTTTATTTTCAACATGTGGAAAACCCCGTGGAAAAAGTGAAAAAGTCCACTCTATGAGCCTGTTTTCCGTGTGGAATTCCACACTTTCCACCGAGTTTTCCACCGGCTGGCTTTTTCCAATCTTCCCCGCCAACATACGCTTTGTAATTTTCAAGTTGGGATTTTGACAGTTTTTTCCGCCGGATTCTGGCCGGATTTGCAACAAACGCCCACATCAATTTGCTGAATGTGATATAATGTTGAAAACACTTCCTGGAGGGACTTATGCTGTTGATTTCGCAGACAAACGGGCTGGATTTGGCCCAGACCCTGGACTGTGGCCAGTGCTTCCGCTGGGCCCCGGAGATCGTCTCCGGCGGCTGGGTGGGCGTGGTGGCTGGCCGGGCGGTCCGGGCCCGTCAATCGACGGAGGGAGCGCTGGAGCTCACCGGGCTGGCGGGCCCCCTGCCCGAGGCCGAGCCGGCGTTCTGGCGGGAGTATTTCGCCCTGGACCTGAACTACCCGGCCCTGTTGGAGCAGATGTCCGCCGCCCACAAGGGCCTGAAGGAGTGCATCGCCGCCGCCCCGGGGATTCGGGTGCTGCGCCAGCCTTTTTTCGAGGCCCTGGTGACCTTTCTGATCAGCCAGAACAACAACATCCCCCGGATCAAGGGGATTGTCTCCCGTCTCTGTGAGGGGCTGGGCGAGGCTCTGCCGGGGCCCGGGGGGCCGTACTACGCCTTCCCCACCCCGGAGCGGCTGGCGGCCTGTGCCCCCGAGGAGCTGGCCTATCTCCGGGCCGGGTGGCGGGTAGAATACATCCTGGACGCGGCCCGTCGGGTGACGGAGGGCCAGCTGGACCCCGAAGCCCTGCGGGCTTTGCCCCTGGCCCGGGCCAAAGAAATTCTGATGGAATGTAAGGGGGTGGGCCCCAAGGTGGCGGACTGCACCCTGCTCTATGGCTTGGGCCGGTGGGACGCCTACCCCATCGACGTCTGGATCAAGCGGGCGGACCGGGCCCTCTTTACCGCCCGGGTCAAAGACCCCGCCGCCTATCTCAACCGGCGGACGGGAAATTGCGCGGGAATTGCCCAGCAATATATCTTCGCCTGGGCCCGCACCAGTCTTTGCCCCGAAACCGGGATAAAAAAGCCCTGAAAACCCTGGCTGTGGATTGATTTTGACCTTCGTTTGGGTTATACTTATTTCGTACATGTGCGGCGGAAAAATCCTCGCCGCGTCAGACGATTATGGAGGTAAATAGAATGTTGGTAAATGCAACCGAAATGCTTTTGAAAGCTCGTGACGGCCACTACGGTGTGCCTCAGTTCAACATCAACAACCTGGAGTGGACCAAGGCTGTCCTGACTGCCTGCGAGGAGATGAAGAGCCCCGTCATCCTGGGTGTCTCTGAGGGCGCCGGCAAGTACATGACCGGCTACAAGACCGTCGCCGCCATGGTCAAGGCTATGGTGGAGTCCATGGGCATCACCGTTCCCGTTGCCCTGCACCTGGACCACGGCTCTTACGAGGGCTGCATGGCCTGCATCGAGGCCGGCTTCTCTTCCATCATGTTCGACGGCAGCCACTACTCCATCGAGGAGAACGTGGCCAAGACCAAGGAGCTGGTGGAGCTGGCTCACTCCAAGGGCATGTCCATCGAGGCCGAGGTTGGTTCCATCGGCGGCGTCGAGGACGGCGTTGTGGGCACCGGCGAGATCGCTGACCCCGAGGAGTGCGCAAAGATCACCGCTCTGGGCATTGACTTCCTGGCTGCCGGCATCGGCAACATCCACGGCGTCTACCCCGCCAACTGGAAGGGCCTGGACTTCGAGGCTCTGGACCGCATCCACAAGGCTACCAACAACATTCCTCTGGTTCTGCACGGCGGCACCGGCATCCCCGACGAGATGATCGCCAAGGCCATCAGCCTGGGCGTCTCCAAGATCAACATCAACACCGAGTGCCAGCTGGTCTTCGCTGAGGCTACCCGCAAGTACATCGAAGAGGGCAAGGATCAGCAGGGCAAGGGCTTCGACCCCCGCAAGCTGCTGGCTCCCGGCGCCAAGGCCATCGAGGCCAAGTGCAAGGAGAAGATTGAGCTGTTCGGCTGCGCCGGCAAGGGCTAATCTCTCCGCCTGAGTCTTCGGCTTTTTCGAGAAAAAGCCGAGCAAAAAGCTTTTAAAACAGCAGCCCCTCTGGCTTTGGCCAGGGGGGCTGCTTTCTGTTTGATTTAGAATATTTCGACACAGCAAACCCCTGGGGCAGAAGTTCTCCAGGGGTTTTGGATTTATAGATTTTCCAGATAGACCTTTTTCATCTGTTCCTGCACATTTTGCAGGTCGTAGGCCTGGACGGTGTGGCCCGCGCTGGCGGCGTATCGTTCCCGGCGCACCGGGTCAAGGCGCAGCCGCTGGATGGACTCCGCCAGAGCCTCCGGCGTGCTGTCCAAAATTTCGCCGTTGACCCCGCTTTCCACCAGGTCGGTGTTCCCCCGGATCCGGGAGCAGACCACCGGCAGACCGCAGGCCATCGCCTCCATCAGCGCCACCGGCAGCCCCTCCTGCAAGGACATAAAGACGAACAGGTCGCAGGCGTTGCAGAGCTGGGGAACGTCCTTTCGATATCCCAGAAAGGCAACCCGATTTGCCACCCCCAGAGCTTCTGCCTTTTGCCGCAGCTCCGCCTCGATTTTTCCCCGGCCGCAGATCAGATACCGGATCTTTTCCAGTTTTCCCTCCTGCCGGAGCCGGGCCAGGGCTTCCAGCACCAGGGCATGGTTTTTCCGGGGGATCAGTTCCCCCACCGAAAGCAGGGCGAATTCCTCCTCCCCCAGCCCCAATTCCTTCCGCTTGGCGAGGCGTGCGGCCCGGTCCGGAGCAAAACGCTGCAAATCCACCCCTACTCCCGGGATATAGACCACCTGTTTTGCCGGGAAGTGTTTTGCCCGCTGGTAATCTTCCTGGTTGATGGTGATAAGGACGTCGGTTTTCCGGGCCATCCAGCGCTCCAGCGGGTAATAGACCAGCCAGTTCAGCAGCGGCGCCCCTTGATAAAAGTGGAACCCATGGGCGGTGTAAAAGATTTTGCTGCCTTTTTTTCGGGCGGAACCTGCCGCCAGACGGGTCAGCATCCCGCCCACTGGGGTGTGGCAGTGGACCAGGTCATATTCCCCCTCGTCCAGAATCCGTTTCAGCTCCCGATATGCCTCCAGGTTTTTGGGATTCAGGGGGTTTCGCTCAAACTTGATGTCATAGTACACATCGCAATAGGGGATGACACAGTCGGCCGGGTTCTCGTAATCGTTCCGGGCGGCCACGGCGGTCTCCCACCCCATTTCCTGGAACATCTTGAGGTAGGGAATATGAAACTGCATGATGTGGGTTTTAACAACGGTCGCTGTAAACAGAACTTTCATTGCGTTTTTCTCCCCTCTGCCCTTGCATACCGATCAAAAACAAAAAACTCCCGGAGCACACGCTCCAGGAGTTTTCAAGAGAAGCCGGCGACTACCTATTTTCACAAGCCGTTTCCAGCTAACTATCGTCGGCACAAGTGAGCTTAACTTCTGTGTTCGGAATGGGAACAGGTGGGTCCTCACCGTCATCGACACCGGCCATATTTACTGAGTTACCTCAGCGCTT
>NZ_BQKV01000036.1 GCF_022180365.1 Faecalibacterium gallinarum | reverse complement strand
CACTTATGTGTTCCTTTCGCATTGTCTCTACTACCAGTTGCTTAAATTCCGGCGTGTAGCGTTTGTTCGGTATTCCTTTTGGCATAATAAAACACCCCACTTGTTATCCAGTATACCATACTGTCTAACAAATGGGGTGCAGTTCAGTTTCGGCCGAGGCGCTGTTTTTTATTGGATTAAATCGCAGATGAGTTTTAGTTTCGGAGAAGACGCATTTCTAGGAGCGGGATTTTTATTCCGCATCCTCGGTTTCTTCCTCCTCATCCAGAGCGATCAGGAAAACCGCCTGCTTGACCTTGCCGCAGCCCTGGGCCTTCAGGCCGGTTTTGTGGGCCTCGCCCGCCAGGAAGAGGGCAAACCGTCCCTCGCAGAGCATGCCGGCAATGCTGGTGGCAGTGCTGCCATAGGCCAGATCGGTGGCGGGGTCATAGGGCTTTTTGATGGCCAGCTCCCCCAGAGAGACCTCAAAGAGCTCGCTGCCCTCCAGGTCGGTGAGGAGGGCCAGGTATTTCTCCCGGCGGGCGAAGTTCACTTTTTCGCCCGGTTGGGGGGTGATCTGGGCCACGTTCACAAAGACCTTGTCCCCATCGATCCGGGTGCGGCCGTTGGGCAGGGTCTGGATATCCCGGGCCATGATGTATTCAATGGCGGTGTCCAGGTTGTCGCTGATGCCCAGATAGTTGGGCAGATTGTTCAGGGTATCGTAAATCATCGGTTCCTCCGTCGATAGTTGATGATGGGGGGCTCTTCCTGGTAAGCGCAGATCCGCTCGGCCAGGCCCCGCAGTTCGTGGGCGGCGATTAATTTGTTGGGGGCATAAAACAGACTGCGGGAGACCGCGATGCCCACAATGCCGGTGGCGATTAAAAGGGGAGCGTTCTGAGGGGTGATGCCCCCCGCCGCGATCACCGGCATCCCCGCCGCCTTGCAGATCCGCCAGAGCTCGGGCCGTTCCAGGGCCACCACAGCGTCTGTCTGTGCCGAGGAGCCGAACACCGACCCGCAGACCAGAAAATCCGCCCCCTGACGCTGGGCCAGGATGGCCTCCTTTACATCATGGGCCGAGGAGCCAATGAACTTGGCCGGGCCCAGCAGACTGCGGGCTTCGGCCACTCCGGCGGCGGACCAGTCCAGCCGGACGCCGTCGGCCCCGGACAGCTGGGCTACCGAGGGACTGTTCCGGATCAGGAGCGGCGCCTGGAACCGCTGGCAAAGGGGGCGGACAGCCTGGGCCTGGGCGGCGAAATCCTCCGGGGAGAAGCCCTCGCCCTCCACCTCCAGCTCGAGGCAGGTGACGCCTCCGCTCAAAAGCTCTTCCACGGCGCGTTCCAGAGCGGGCCCGTTCAGTTTGGCACAATCTATGACAGCATACAGCCGCAGTTTCTCAGCAGAAATCTCCATGGCAAAATGCCTCCAAAAGGATTGCGTCGGGTTGGGATTGGTGATGGAAACGGACAAAACAGAGGGGAATTTTATGGTGCTTTTCTGTGGGGCAAGTATACCATAGAATTGTGAAATTTGCAACAAACAATGCAAAAAGAATGGTGAAATGGCCCATCTTTCGGTAAAACATACAAAAACCGCAGGGCATAAGCCCTGCGGCAGATGGATTTGGTTTATTCCTTGGGATCGGTCAAAAGCTCCTTCACCGAGGGCACCAGGCCGCCCAGGTTCTGCAGCTCGGAGGGGATGATCAGCTTGGTAGCGCGGCCGTTGGCCACCTTGGCCAGAGCTTCCAGGCTGCGCAGGGCCAGCACCTTGTCGGTGGGCATGGCCTCGTTCAGCAGGCGGATTGCGTCGGCGTTGGCCTGCTGGACCGCCAGAATGGCCTGGGCCTCGCCCTCGGCCTCCAGAATCCGCTGCTGCTTGACGGCGTCGGCCCGCAGGATGGCAGCGGCCTTTTCGCCCTCGGCGGCGGTGATGGCGGCCTGCTTTTCACCGTCGGCCTTCAGGATGACGGCGCGCTTCTCGCGCTCGGCCTTCATCTGCTTTTCCATGGCGTCCTGAATCTCACGGGGCGGAATGATGTTCTTGACCTCCACCCGGTTGACCTTGATGCCCCACTTGTCGGTGGCTTCGTCCAGGATGGCGGTGATCTTGGAGTTGATGACGTCACGGCTGGTCAGGGTGTGGTCCAGCTCCATCTCGCCGATGATGTTCCGCAGGGTGGTGGCGGACAGGCTCTCGATGGCGGCGATGGGCTGGTTGACACCGTAGGTGTAGAGCTTGGCATCCATGACCTGGAAGAACACCACCGTGTCGATCTGCATGGTAACGTTGTCGCGGGTGATGACGGGCTGGGGCGGGAAGTCACAGACCTGCTCTTTCAGGCTGACCTTTTTGGCCACCCGCTCCACAAAGGGGACTTTGACGTGCAGGCCAGCGGTCCAGGTGGTGGAGTAGCTGCCCAGACGTTCGATGACATACACCAGGGACTGGGGCACGATCACAATGTTGGTGACCACAATCAGCAGGATCACAAAGATCAGTGCCAGGACCACAAAGATCATCATAAATGTACACTCCTTTTTCTGTTAGGTTGCATCCGCATGGCTGGGTGCCATGGCAGGTTCGACAATCAGCAGGGTGCTTTCCATGGCTGCTACCCGGCAGGTATCGCCCGGCTGAAATTCAGCCCCCGGTACCGCCCGGGCGTTCCAGTCCACGCCGTCCAGGTGAACCCGGCCGGTGGCGCTGGGGCTGACCGGGGTCAGCACTTCGGCGGTGCGGCCGATGTTCCGGTCGCCGTTGGTGGGGGTGGAGGTGTGGCGGAGTTTGGCGGCCAGGGGCTTGAAGGCTACCAGGCAGAAAGCGCTGACGGCGATAAAGACCACAGCCTGAATTTTAAGACTGTCGGTGGCCAGGCAGCTGAGCAGCGCCGCGGCGCTGCCCACCGCAAACCAGACCGACACCAGATTAAAGGTTGCAGCTTCCAGCATGAGGAAACCGATGGCGGCGATCAGCCACCAGATTGCGTCCATAGGCATGTGCTTCCCTCCTTTGAAGCAGACGGTTGCAGGAATTCATAGAACGTTGCTTCTATGGATGGTTCTATTATATTCCAAACCCCGGGGGAGAGGTCAAGCATTTTTTGTTTCCACAGGTCAAATGGCATCAAATTCATGATTATCGACAAAAAATTCACAGCACTTTCTAAAAACTCGATGAATAAATTCTGCAATAATTCAAAAACAGGACAAATCCAGGCGAAATAAAAACCTGAATTTGTCCTGTTTGATGAAAAATTACTGGTAGTCGTAGTAGCTGTGATCGGGGTTGTGGCCGATTTCATCCACCAGAATGGTAAAGCCCATGGGGTTGATGACGGTGTGCTTTCCGTTGGCCAGGGGCTCGATCAGCATATGATCGGTGCGGTTGACGATGATCTCGGCGGTCTCCAGTTCGCCCACCCGCTGGTAGTGGAGCACGCCGCCTTCGGCTCGCAGAATCCGCAGATCCCCGGTGCGGAACGCCTCGCAGCTCTTGCGCAGCTCAGCCAGGTTGGAGAGCACCGGGCGCAGCCGGTGTTCGGTGGTGTCCCAGGGATAGAAGGTCCGGTTGAAGGGGTCTCGGTAGCCCTGCATGCCGATTTCGTCGCCGTAGTAGATGCAGGGCACCCCCGGCAGGGTGAAGATGATGGCATAGGCCATCCGCAAAAGGAGCATCCCTTCCTCATAGGCTTCGCCGGTGACGCAGCGGCCGCTCTGCCACTCCCGGCCCCGGCCGTTGGCGGGCTCGTCGGCGATGACGGTCAGGGCCCGCTCGGTGTCGTGGGTGGAGAGGAAGTTCAGCAGGGTGTGGAGGGCCGGGGCAGGATAGTGCTCACAGATGGACATGATCTCCTGGGCGGCCTGCTCGGCAGGTTTGCCGCAGACGAAATCCAGCACACTGTTTTTGAAGGGGTAGTTCATGACGCTGTCCAGCCCCTTGCCCAGCAGATAGGTCCGCCGGCTGCCGAAGCCGTATTTGGTGGTGGCGTCCTCCCAGACTTCGCCCAGCAAAAACTTTTCCGGGCTGACCCGCTTGACTGCTACCCGGATCTTCTCGATGAAGCTGTCGGGCAGCTCGTCGGCCACGTCCAGCCGGAAGCCCGCTGCGCCCCGGCGGAGCCAGGTGTCGATGACGCCCCCCTCGCCGGTGATGAACTCCACATAGGAGGGATCTTCCTCGTTGACCTCGGGTAGAGTCTCAAAACCCCACCAGCTGCGGTAGCCGCAGGGATACTGGGAGGAAAAATCGTACCAGCTGCGGTAGGGGGAATTGGGGTCCCGCCAGGCGCCGCCGTTGCCGTAGCGGCCCTCCCGGTTGAAGTAGATGCTGTCCGAGCCGGTGTGGCTGAACACGCCGTCCAGCACGATGCCGATGCCGTACCGCTTGGCCTCGGTGCAGAGCTCCTCAAAATCCTGGTTGGTGCCAAGCAGAGGGTCCACGCTCAGATAGTTGGCGGTGTTGTACCGGTGGTTGGAGTGGGCCTCAAAGATGGGGTTCAGGTAGATGAAGGTAACCCCCATCTCGTGCAGGTAGGGCAGCTTGGACTGGATGCCCTTGAGGTCGCCGCCGAAATAATCGTGGTTCAGGTGGCCGCCGGTCTCGTTGGGCTGCCAGAAAGGCTCGGCGTGCTTGTCGGCCCGGTAGATCCGGTCGGAGAAGGGCATGTGCTTGTTCTCCTGGGACTCGCAGAACCGGTCGGGGAAAATCTGGTAAAACACGCCCCCTTTGACGCAGTCCGGGGTCTCGAAATCGGCCTCGCAGACGGTCAGCTGCCAGGGCTCGCCGTCCTGCCAGCTGAGCACACCTTGGTTGTCCGGGCCGCGATAAATCCGCCGGAAGTCGGTATACAGGTCAAAATAATAGAAGTAGATTCCGGCGGTTTCGATGGTTACGTCCACCGAAAAATGGTTCACCTGAGGGGTCTGGCCCTCAAAGGACATCCGGTAGTGCACCGGGATATGGCCCGCGCCGTCCTTCTGAAGGACGAGGTGAGGGTCCACATAGTCCAGTTCTTCGGGGATCGAGAGCGCCAGATGGACGCTCTGCCCCGCAAACAGCGCACCGAAGGGGCGCTTGTAGTAGGTGTCGTAGCTGTTGAACAGACAAGCCAAAGTGCGTCGTTCCTTTCCCAAAAAGGCCCCGGGCAGCGGGCCGGCCGGGATACTCGAAGAGGGCAGCCGCCAAGCGGCGCCCAGCCCCCGCCAAACGGGGGATTTCGCGTCCCGGACAGGGCCCGGCTTGCACCGGGGCAGTGTCACAGATTCTAGCCGGCCAAGCCGGCAGCACAAAAGAAGATTACTTTACGGTGGGGGCGTTCCAGATATCGCGGGCGTAATCCAGGACCGAGCGGTCGGCGCTGAAGATGCCGCTGTTGGCGATGTTCTTCAGGCTCATCCGGGCCCAGCCCTCGCGGTTGGCGTACAGCCGCTGCAGGTCGGCCTGAGCGCGGCGGTAATCCTTGAAGTCGGCCATGACCATATAGGGGTCGCTGGACCGCAGGTTGGAGGTCACCTCGTGGAAGTTCTCGCCGTTCCAGCCACGCTCCAGGAAATTCAGGACCGCGTTGGCCACGTCGTCGCCCATGATGAAGGCGTTGGGGTGGTAGCCCATGTTCTTCAGGCTGTTGACCTCGGGAGTCAGCATACCAAAGATGATCTCGTTCTCCTTGCCGGCTGCGTCGGCGATCTCCACGTTGGCGCCGTCCAGGGTGCCCAGGGTGATGGCGCCGTTCAGCATGAACTTCATGTTGCCGGTACCGGAAGCCTCGGTGCCTGCCAGAGAGATCTGCTCGGATACCTCAGAAGCGGGCATCAGGTGCTCGCTCAGGGAGACGCAGTACTCTTCCAGGTAGACGATCCGCAGCTTGTCGCGGACAGCGGGGTCGTTGTTGATCAGGTTGCCCAGCTTGCAGATCATACGGATCATCTGCTTGGCCATATAGTAGCCGGGGGCTGCCTTGGCGCCGAAGATATAGGTCTTGGGGATAAAGTCGGCGTTGGGGTTCTCCTTCAAGTACAGGTACTGGGCGGCGATGTTCAGCGCGTTCAGGTGCTGGCGCTTGTATTCGTGCATCCGCTTGACCTGGCAGTCAAAGATGGAGTTGGGGTCGATGACCTGACCGGTGCTCTTGGCCAGGTAGTTGGCGAAGTCGGTCTTGTTGGCCAGCTTGATCTCGTTCAGCTGGGTCAGGACCTTCTTGTCATCGGCAAACTTGTTCAGCTTGGACAGCTCGGCGGCGTCGTGCTTGTACTCGGTGCCGATGGTCTCGTCCAGCAGCTTGCACAGACGGGGGTTGGAGGCCAGCAGCCAGCGACGGTATGCGATGCCGTTGGTCACGTTCTTGAAGGCCTGGGGCTTGAACAGGTAGTAGTCGTGGAAGACGCTCTGCTTGATGATCTCGCTGTGCAGCTTGGAAACGCCGTTGATGCTGTTGGCGGTGTAGGCGCAGATGTTGGCCATTCGGATCTGGTTGTCGCCGATCAGGGCCATATAGTCGATCTTGCCCTTGTCGCCAGGGAAAGCCTTCTCCAGGTCCATCCGGCAGCGGCGGTTCATCTCCACCACGATCTGGTAGATCCGGGGCAGGGTCATGCGGAAGATGTCCTCGTTCCACTTCTCCAGAGCCTCGGCCATGACGGTGTGGTTGGTGTAAGAGAAGACCTTCTGGCAGATGTCGAAGCTCTTCTCCCAGCTGAAGCCGCACTCGTCCAGCAGGATCCGCATCATCTCGGGGATGGCCAGGGTCGGGTGGGTGTCGTTCAGCTGGATGGCGACCTTGTCGGGCAGGTTCTCCAGGGTGGCGTAGGTGGCCAGGTGGTTCTGGACGATGTCGCCGATGGAGGCCGCAGACAGGAAGTACTGCTGGCGCAGACGGAGGATCTTGCCCTCAACATGGTTGTCGTTGGGGTAGAGCACCTTGGAAATCAGCTCAGCCGAGGCGTTCTTGCTCATGGCGGCGCCGTAGTCGCCCAGAGAGAAGCTGGACATGTCGAAATCGGGGGCCTTGGCCTGCCACAGGCGGAGCTTTGCCACGCCCTGGCCGTCATAGCCCTGGACGTACATATCGGAGGGAACAGCCATGACGCTGTTGTAGTTCAGGTGCTGGATATAGTGGAAGCCGTGATCCCAGTTCTCCCGGATCTCGCCGTTGAACCGGACCTCAACCGCCTGATCGGGGTGGCTCTTGAGCCAGACCTGGCCGCCGGGCAGCCAGTTGTCGGCCCGCTCCTGCTGCCAGCCGTCCACGATCTTCTGCTTAAAGATGCCGTACTCATACAGGATGGAGTAGCCGGTGCCGCAGATGCCGGTGGTGGCCATGCCGTCCAGGTAGCAGGCGGCCAGACGGCCCAGACCGCCGTTGCCCAGGCCTGCGTCGGGCTCTTCCTCATAAATGCTCTCGATGTTGATGTCGGCAGCGGCCAGAGCAGCCTCGGCGGCCTCGTTCAGGCCCAGGTTGAAGAGGCTGGTCTTGAGGCTGCGGCCCATCAGGAACTCCATGCAGAGGTAGTAAACCTGCTTGGAGCCCGAGCCGATGACCTTGGACTGGAACTTCTTGTGGTTTTCGCTCATAATCTGGCGGCAGATGAGTGCCAGAGAACGATAAATCTGCTGGTGAGAGGCCACGCTCAGATCGACGCCGTACTCACTGGTCAGTTTGTCTTGCAGAATTTTTGCAAATTCTTTCGTAGTCATAGATGATCTCCTGTCTGCGTACTTGCTCAGTATTAGAAACGGTGGGTGAAAATAAATTCTAAATTGCATCGTTTGACCCTGTTATAGGGAATACAGCTTTTTTATTATAATCTGTTGCCCCTTTGATTGCAAGAAAAAGAGCCTATTTTTTCTGTTACTGCTATTTTTTACCGTGAAACTTTGTGCTGAAAGTGCAAGAATTTGAAAATACCACTTTCTCTCGCACCATATTTATATTATAATAGATAGAGCGGAATGTGCCGCAAACGGGGGGCGCAGGGTGCAATGGCGGGGGTAACTCGCCCACAAATGCGGCCACAAACTCCCCGCCAAACGCGGTGGGTTCCAAAACAGAGGACGCCGGGCCTGCCGGGGCGGGCTTTGGGCCGCCGCCGGCGCCGGAAAAGGCCCAGAAAGCGAGGCAGCTATGGTAAACAAGGTTAGAGTGATGATTGCAGGGGCGCAGTACGCCATCGCAACCACCGATTCGGAGCAGTATATCCTCTCTCTGGCGGACAAGCTGGACCGGGACATCAGCAAACTGATGAAAGAGAACCCCAGCCTTTCGGCCACCAAGGCGGCGGTTTTCTGCGCAATGGACTATCTCGACGAATACCGCAAGAGCACCGGCAGCGCCGAGAACATGCGCAGCCAGATCCAGGATTATATCGCCGATGCGGCCCGGGCCAAGGCCGCCGAGGACAAGGTCAAGGCCGAAAATGAGAGCCTGCGCCGGGAGGCTGCCGCTCTGCGAGAGCAGCTGGCCCGGATGCGCAAGGGCGAAAAGACCTGATCTGCCCAATCCAGGGCACATTATTATACATTATATTATGGGACATATTATGGGACGGGCGAAAATAGGGCGGCCCGGGGGAGAGAGGCAGCCGAGACCTGCCGCCCCCAGGGAGAGGATGGCCCGCCCGAATCCAAAATAAACCAAGGAACAGCAAAAAGGAGAGCTATGGCACAGATTGAGATTCTTGCCCCGGTGGGCAGCGAAGAGATGCTCCGGGCGGCGGTATACAGCGGCGCGGACGCAGTCTACCTGGGTTTTTCGGGCTTCAACGCCCGCACAGGGGCCGGCAACTTTGACGCAGCCAGCCTCTGCGAGGCGGTGCGCTTCTGCCACGGGCGGGGGGTTCGGGTCCATGTGGCCATGAACACCACCGTTTACGCCAGCGAGCTGGAGGATTTGGCCGCAGCCGTCCGGGCGGTGGCCGCCAGCGGTGCCGATGCGGTGATCTGCCAGGACCTGGCCACCGCCCGGCTGATCGCCCGGATCGCCCCCGATCTGCCCCGCCATGCCTCCACCCAGATGAGCGTCCACACCCTGGAAGGGGCGCTGGAACTGGCGGAACAGGGGTTCAAACGGGTGATCCTGGCCCGGGAGCTGAGCCTCTCGGAGATTGAATACATCACCAAACACTGCCCTGTGGAAACCGAGTGCTTTGTCCACGGCGCCCTCTGCATGAGCATGAGCGGCCAGTGTTATATGTCCGCCTTTCTGGGCGGGCGGAGCGGCAACCGGGGCTCCTGCGCCGGGCCCTGCCGCCTGCCCTTCGATGCAACTTCCCTGCCGGAGGGGCGCCCCGGCCGGGCCCATCATCTTTCCTTGAAAGATAATTCGGTGATCGACCAGCTGAACATCCTCCAGTCCCTGGGGGTGGCCTCGGCCAAGATCGAGGGCCGCCTGCGGACGCCGGAGTATGTGGCGGCGGCGGTGGATGCCTGCCTGGCGGGCCGGGAGGGCCGGGCCTACGACCGGGAACTGCTGAAAAATGCCTTCAGCCGGTCGGGCTTCACCTCCGGCTATCTGGATGGCAAGATCGATGGCACCATGTTCGGCACCCGCAGCGAGGCGGACGCCGAGCTGACCCGCAAAACCCTGCCTGCTCTGCGGGAGCTCTACCGGCGGGAGCGGTCCCGGGTGCCGGTGGAGATGAAGCTGGAAATCGAGGAGGGGGGCGAAAAGCTCACCGTCACCGATGCCGACGGCAACCGGGCGTTTGCCTACGGGGACGCCGAACCCGCCCCCGCCCGCACCGACCCCACCGAGAGCTTGCGCCGCAGTCTGGCCAAGACCGGCGGCACCCCCTTCCAGGCAGGGGAGATCACCGTAGAAATGGAGGGCGGGCCCTGGTATCTGCCGGGCAGCGCCGTCAACGAGCTGCGCCGCCAGGCCCTGGAGAGTCTGCTCCAAAAACGGGAGACCCTCCGCCCCTGGCCCACCCAGCCGATGGAGCCCCTGACTTTGACCCGGCGGGAGATTCCCGCCCGCCGGACCCTCCGGGCCCGGTTCGAGCGGTGGGACCAGGTGCCCACCGAGGCTCTGGACGGGGTGGAATATTTGATCCTGCCCATCGGTCAGGCCGACCAGGTGCCGCCCCAGTGGCGAGCCAAAACCATCCTGGAACTGCCCCGGGCCATGTTCGGCGCGCTGGAAGCGGACACCCTTCGGCGGGTGGGAGCCACAAAAGACCAGGGCTTTGCCGGGTACGAGGCCAACAACATCGCCCACCTGCGGATCTGCCGGGGCCTGCCCCTCTCGGGCGGGCTGGGGCTGAATGTCACCAATCCTCTGGCGGCCCAGAGCTATGCAGACCTGGGGATCAACGCCCTGTTGGTCCTGCCCGAAGTCAAAGACAGCGAGATGGTCTGGATCGCACCGGCCCGTGAGGGAAAACCCGTCCCCACCGGAGCGCTGATTTATGGTCATATGCCCCTGATGCTGACCCGGGCCTGCCCCCTGCAAAAGGTGCGGGACTGCACCCACTGCGACAAAAAAGGGGAGCTGACCGACCGCAAGGCCAAAAAGTTCCCGGTCCGCTGCGGGCTGGGGGTGCGCACCATCTATAACCCGGTGCCCATCTATATGGGAGACAAACCCGACGCCCTGGCGGTGGATTACGGTGTGGCCTATTTCACCCTGGAAACCCAGGCCGAAGCTGCCCAGGTGCTGGACAAGATCCGCCGGGGCGAGCCCTTCGAGGGGGAGTTCACCCGGGGGCTTTATTTCAAGGGTACCAACTGACCCAGACAAGAGAGGTATAGAATGCAGACGATTACTGTAAAATATAAAGTACTGGACCCCCGCGCCCAGGTGCCCGCCTACGCCACGGCAGGGGCTGCGGCGGCGGATCTCTGCGCGGTGCTGGATGAGCCCCGAACCCTAGCTCCCATGGAGCGGGCCCTGATCCCCACCGGCTTTGCCATCGAGCTGCCCGGCTCCGAGGCGGTGGCCCTGGTGTACGCCCGGAGCGGACTTTCCATCAAACACGGGGTCTGTATGGCCAACGGGGTGGGGGTCGTTGACAGCGATTACCGCGGGGAGCTGAAAGTCCCCCTCATCAACCTGGGCACCGAGAGTTATACCATCCAGCCCGGGGAGCGGGTGGCACAGCTCTGCATCGCGCCGGTGTACACGGCGGCGTTCCTGCCTGTGCAGGAGCTGGGAGACACCGCCCGGGGCGAGGGCGGTTTCGGCTCCACCGGTAAATAAATCAGGAATTGCAAAACAGGAGAAGAAGCAACTATGGAACTGATTTTAGCCTCCGGCAGCCCCCGGCGCCGCCAGCTGCTGGAGCTGTATATCAAGGATTTCACCGTTTGTGCCAGCGACTTTGACGAGAAGGCCGTCCAGGCCGACACCCCCGAACAGCTGGTGGAGGCTCTGGCCCGGGGCAAATGCCTGGCGGTGGCGGGGGATCACCCGGACTGTCTGGTGGTGGGCAGCGATACCGTGGTGGAGGTGGACGGCCAGGTGCTGGGCAAGCCCCAGGACGCCGAAGACGCCAAGCGGATGCTGCGGGCCCTCTCGGGCCGCACCCACGCGGTACATACCGGGGTGTGCGTGTCCGGCGGCGGCCGGACCGAGAGCTTTGTGGACAGCTGCAAAGTCCGGTTTTTCCCCCTGGATGAGGAGGAGATCGAGCGGTATACCGCCACAGCCGAACCCTACGACAAGGCGGGGGCCTACGCCATCCAGGGCCGGGCCGCCCTCTGGCTGGACCGGCTGGAAGGGGATTACTACACCATCATGGGCCTGCCCATCAGCCGAACCGCCCGCCTCATTGCGTCTTTTTTAGCGGAAAAAGGCGGTAAAAGATGAAAAAATCGAAAAACTTGCAGAAACGCTTGTGAAAACGGGTTTCGGTGACTATAATATAGTTGTGTCATTCTGTGGCGGCGGCGCCGAGCCGCGGCCATTTTACGTTTAGAATGGATCGGAGTTATAGGAGTATATAAAAGGAGCAGCTGGGTTATGAGTTTTCTGTCGAAAGATGTAGGCGTAGATTTGGGCACCGCCAATACGTTGGTATATATGAAGGGCAAGGGCATCATCATGCGGGAGCCCTCTGTCGTGGCGGTGGACACCAAGACCGACGAGGTCCGCTGTGTGGGTGCCGAGGCCAAGGCGGTCATCGGCCGTACCCCGGGCAGCATTGTGGCGGTCCGCCCCCTGAAGGACGGCGTCATCGCCGATTTTGACATCACCGCCAATATGCTGGAGAACTTCCTCAAGAAGGCCTGCGGCAACAGCATGTTCGCCCGGCCCCGGGTGGTCATCTGCATCCCCTCCGGCGTCACCGAGGTGGAGCGCCGGGCCGTTCGTGAGGCGACCCTCAAGGCGGGTGCCCGTCAGGTGTCGGTGATTGAGGAGCCCATGGCGGCCGCCATCGGCGCGGGCCTGCCCATCAGCGAGCCCACCGGTAGCATGATCGTGGACATCGGCGGCGGCACGGCTGAGATCGCGGTGATCTCGCTGGGCGGCATCGTGGCTTCCCGCAGCGTGCGGATGGCGGGCGATATGTTCGACCAGGCCATCATCGCCTTTATCAAGCGCAAATACAACCTGCTGATCGGCGAGCGCACCGCCGAGCAGATCAAGATCGAAATCGGTTCGGCCTATGTCCTGGAAGAGGAGATGACCATGGAGATCAAGGGCCGCAACCTGGTGGACGGCCTGCCCAAGAACATCGTGGTCCATTCCGAGGATATCCGGGAGGCTCTGCTGGAGTGTCTGGTCAAGATCACCAGCGCCATCAAGGAGACCCTGGAGCGGACCCCGCCCGAGCTGAGCGCCGACATCATCGACCGCGGCATCACCCTGACGGGCGGCGGCGCCCTGCTGCGGGGCCTGGATCAGCTGATCCAGAGCGAGACGGGCATCGACGTCCACATCGCCGAGGACCCGCTGGATTGCGTGGCCAAGGGCGCCGGCGCTGTGCTGGACCATGTGGACCTGCTGCACGACGTGCTGGACACCGACGGCGGCCGGATGTAAGCTTTGGAGCCGTACATCGGGCGCGCCCGTATGCCGCTGAAAGCGAAATAAAAGTGCGGATGGCGGCGGCTGTCCGCGCTTTTTTACAAACCAGATACCGCAGGAACAGGAGGCTGGCGCGGTGAAGGATTTTTTCGACACCTGGAAATTTAAGATTCTGATCGCGGTGGCGGTGTTCCTGGTGGGTCTGATGGCCTACGCCGGGGCCAACGGCCGCCTGACCGCTGCTCCCCAGGAGCTGCTGAGCGTGGCGGTAGCCCCCTTCCAGAAGGTGGCGGCCGCCGTCAGCGGCGGGGTGTCCTCTCTCTGGGAGAAGTACACCAACATTGACGCCATCATGGAAGAAAATGAGACCCTCCGGGAGGAGAACGCCGAGCTGCGGTCCCAGATGGTGGAGTACGACCGCCTCAAGGCGGAAAACGAGGCCTACAAAAAACTGGAACAGATCCAGGAGGAAAATCCCCAGAACACCTATGTCTCGGCTTTTGTCATCGGCCGGGACACCCTGGACGAGTTCGGCGGTTTTACCCTGGACAAAGGCACCGCCCACGGAGTGGAGCGGGGGGACACCGTGGTCAGCGACGAGGGGTATCTGCTGGGGGTTGTCATTGAGGCCGATCTCACCAGCTGCAAGGTGCTGACCATCCTCCACCCCAGCTTCAATGCGTCGGTGGTGGTCTCCCGCACCCGGGATAACGGCATCCTCACCGGGGACGCCTCCTATGCCGAGCAGGGGCTGTGCCTGTTTACCAACCTGGCCCGGGACTCCATGGCCACCGTCCGTGACCAGGTGATTACCACCGGCCTGGGCGGGGTGTACCCTCCGGATGTGCTGGTGGGCACCATTGTGGAGCTCCTGCCCGAGAGCAGCGGCAAATCCACCATCGCGGTGGTGGAGCCGGGCGGCGACGTCTTTGGGGCCAAGCACGCATTTGTCATCACCCAGTATTAAGGCAAAGGAGAGGCCGACCATGGAATCACGCCGGAAACGCAAGCGCGCCCAGGGCTTTAAATGGGGCTGTTATCTTTTGCTCTTGCTGGGATGCACGGTGCTTCAGACCACCCCCGGCTTTTTGCAGCTGGGCGAGGCAAAGCCGGTGTTCCTGCTGCCCCTGGGTTTGGCGGTGGCGGTGTTTGAGGGAGAGTTCGCCGGGGCCCTGTTCGGGGCGGTCTGTGGTCTCATGTGGGACTACACTGCCGGCCGGACGGTGGGCCTGCTGGCCCTGGAGCTGATGATCCTCTGCTTTCTTTTGTCGGTGACGGCCCAGCTCTATCTCAAGACCACTACCCTCAATTTCGGGCTGATCAGCGGGCTGCTGGTCTGGTTTGTCCTTTCGGGGGATCACCTCTTTTTCTATGTGATGCCCGAGTACAGCGGCGCGCTGGCCCGCTATCTGCGGTATGTGCCCCTGACGGTGCTGATGTCGGGGGTGATTTCCATGCCGCTGTTTATGGCGGTCCGGAGAATCCATACGGAATTCAAGATTGACACCGGGATTATATAACCCGAAAAAACAGGAAGGAGGCGGCAGCCTTGGAAGAACGGAAAACGGTGGTGCGCCGCATGATGCTCCTGATTGCGGTGGCTGGGGCCATCATTGGGCTGTATGTCCTGCGCCTGATTTTTTTGCAGCTGGTCCATGGAGACGAGTTCGCCGCCAAGGCCACCAACACCACCGAGTATAAGTTTACGGTGACGGCGGCCCGAGGCGATATCGTGGACAGCTATGGCCGGCGGATTGCCACCAGTACTACCTGCTACAATGTGATTTTGAACAAGCTCATGATGGGCGACAGCGACCTCAACGAGACTTTGCGCCAGGCCGTGCTGCTTTTGCAGTCCTGCGGCGAGAGCTGGAACGATGAAATGCTGATCGGCGCGCCGGACGCCCAGGGCCATTATGCCTTTACCGACGACCCCGCCAGCGAGAGCGACCAGAAAGCCCTTGCGAACCTCAAAGATTCGCTGGGGATGCAGCAGTATGCCACTGCCGACGATATCATGGAAAAGTTGGTGGAGGAATACGAGCTGACCGGGTACGAGCCCGGCTGGCAGCGGGTTCTGGCCGGCATCCGGTATCAGATGGAGCAGGAGGATTTTTCCAACCTGAACAACTTCATTCTGGCGGAGAACGTCTCGGACCAGACGGTGGCGGCCATCAAGGAGCGCAGCCTGACCTTGCCCGGGGTGGAGATCGCCGAGACCAGCGCCCGCAGTTATACCGACGGCACCATTCTGCCCCATGTGCTGGGCCGGGTGAGCAAGATCACCGCTGAGCGCTGGAAGGTGGTGGACGAAAACGGCCAGGTAACTTATCCCCTGCGGGATAAGGGGTACGCCATGAACGACGTCATCGGCATCTCGGGGCTGGAATCGGTCTACGAGGATGAACTGCGGGGCAAGGACGGCGTCGAGACCATCACCCGGGACGCAAACGGCGTCATCATCGACACCAGCATCACCACCGAGCCCCAGCCGGGCAAAACCGTGATGCTGACGGTGAACAGCGAGTTCCAGAAAGCGGTGGATGAGGCTCTGGCCCGGAACATCCAGCAGATCGCCGAGACTTATGGTACGGCGGCCAGCGCGGGTGCGGTGGTGGTGCTGGATGTGAAGGACGGCAGCGTCCTGGCCTGCTCCAACTATCCCAGCTTTGACCAGAACCTGTACAGCACCCAGTACAGCGAGTACAGTGCAGACCCCGGTCTGCCCCTGTATAACCGTGCCTTGCAGGGGCTCTATACCCCCGGTTCCACCTATAAACCCTCGGTGGCCCTGGCTGCCCTGCTCAGCGGCACCATCACCAAGGATGAGACTGTCTACTGCAACGGCGTTTACACCTACTTCAAGGATTATCACCCCAAGTGTACCCGCCACGGCCACAGCGGAGATATTGACATTGTCACCGCCATCAAGTGGAGCTGCAATATCTTCTTCTATGACGTAGGCCGCCGCACCACCAGCGACGTTTACGATGCCTATGCCTACCGCCTGGGCCTGGGTGTGGCCACCGGCGTGGAGGTGGGCGAGTCTACCGGCCGCCTGACCACCAAGCAGGATTCCAACTACACCGAATCCTTGGAAGTCCAGGCCGCCATTGGCCAGGGCAATACGGTGGTGACGCCGGTGCAGCTGGCCACCTATGCCGCCACCATCGCCAACAAGGGGGTGCGCTACCGCACCCACTTTGTCAAGGCCCTTCTGGATACCAACACCGGCGAGGTGCTGGAGGAGGTCCAGCCCGAGATTGTGGATATCATCGAGGACAATATGGGGGCCTTTGACCTGGTGGAGCAGGGCATGATCGGCGTTTCCGATACAGTTTCGGGCCTGGCCGATTACCCCTATACCATTGCCTGTAAGACAGGCACCCCCCAGCGCAGTGAGACCGACGAAAACGGCAAGCACTATACCAATACCACCATGATTGCTTACGGCCCGGTGGAGGACCCCCAGATCGCCCTCGGCATTGTGATCGAGTACGGCGGCGGCGGTTCCCGTGCGGGCAATCTGGTGGCGGATATCTTCAACGCCTATTTCTTCGAGCGGTCCAACACCATGACCCCCGTGCCTGAGGGTCAGCTGCTGGAGTGAAAAAAACTTGGTCTGCCGCCCCTTTTGGGGGTGGGCAAGGATGGTTTTCAACGTGTAAATTCCAAGAAATTGAATGTTCTGTATAAAAACTGTTGTCATGGAACGCAAATTGTGGTAATATGGTTCTGTGAAACCTTTTTGATTCGAGTCTGAAGTGTGAGCAAAGGAGATGGGGCGAATGACGATTGCGCTGATCGCGCATGACTCCAAAAAGGAGCTGATGGTACAGTTCTGCACGGCGTACTGCCGCATTTTAAGCCAGCACAAATTGGTGGCGACCGGTACGACCGGCAAACTAATCTCCGAAGCTACCGGCTTGCAGGTACAGCGTTTCCTGGCGGGGATTCAGGGCGGCGACCAACAGATTGCCTCCCGCATTGCCTGCAATGAGATCGATTTGCTGCTGTTCTTCCGTGATCCGATCAATGCGAAACCCAGCGAACCCAATGAGATGACCCTTCTGCGGCTGTGTGATGTACATAACATCCCCATGGCCACCAACATTGCGACGGCGGAAGTATTGATCCACGGCCTCGAGCGGGGCGATCTGGACTGGCGCGACATCGTAAACCCTCAGAAATAAGGCGTATTCTGCGCCGGGCGTCTGCGCGGGCGCCCACTCAAACCCAAAGCAAGAGTAAAACAAAAGCTGCATCCTCACGGCCGGGCCAAACGCCTCGGGGCCGACAGGGTGCAGCTTTTTGTCTGCTATATTAAATTAAATGTAATAATTTGGTCGGATTATCCTTCCAGTACAAAACGCATCAGGACCGGATTGTGATCAGTGTGGGCGAAGCCCTCGTCCTGGACTTCCACACTTTCCACCCGCACATTGTCCGATACGATAAACCCGTCCACGCAGATAACGAAGGTCTCGCCGGGCACATAGGGGGTGTCGCAGTTGCGGCAGCTGGGTACCAGGGGATCCTGGGTGTAGTCTGCCACCGAGAAGGACTCCGGCAGATAGCTGCGGTCGAAGGGGCGGGCCCAGGTGTAGCCGCCAACGCTTTCGTTCAGCCGAGAGAGGGAGTCGCCGGGCAGATCCTGGTTAAAGTCGCCGCCCACAATCACATAGTTTTCGCCGTCCGCGTAGTATTTCTCCAGATCGGCAGCCAGCTGCCGCATCTGGGCGGGGACGGTCTCGGGCTCCTCCGAGTAAGCGGAGGCGTGGAGGTTGATGAGATAGAGCTTGCGGCCGTTTTCCACTTCCAGCTCGCTGATGCTGTAACAGCGGTCCAGGTCAAACACCTTGGTCAGGCCTTTGTCGATGGGCAGGCTGCGGCGCAGTCCGCTCTGAATGGGGAAGCGGGAGAGGGTCACCATGCCCGCCAGGGACTTGCCGTGGGGCTCCAGCAGAGGCCAGAACAGGTAAGGGGAGTCAAAGTTGATGGCCAGCACGTTGTCGTAGCTCGCAAAGGACTGCGCCGCCATTTCGTACTCATTCACATGATAGGACCGGGTGGCGTCCACGTCCACTTCCTGGAAGAAGATAAAGTCCGGATCTAAGGCCTGAGCAGCCGAAAGGGTTCCGCCGATATTCTCCCGCACCGCGTCGGCACTGTATGCCCGGGACTCGGTGCCGCCGTCCATAAAGAAGCTGTAATCGGCACTGTACGCCCCAAAGCCCAGGTTCCAGGTGAGGATGCTGTACTCCTGCCCGGCGGCCAGGGTCTCGTCAGCGGCGGCCGCCGCCCCCCGGACCTCCAGGGTTAGGTTGTCCTCAATGCGGTAGTAGCTGGCAAAGTAGTAGATCACATAGCCGATCACCAGAAGCAGCACCAGGGCCAACAGCCCCAGAATTCCCCGCACCCAGAGCGGGATGGAAGCAAAACGGGATGTAACGCGGCTCATACAATTCTCCTCTCATTTACCATAGTTTTGGGTGAACTTTAATAACGGATAGTTATATTCTAACGGATTATTCCATTGCGCTGGCGATAAACCCGCCGCCCAGCACAGCGCCGTCCCGGTAAAGGGCGGCTGTCTGGCCCGGGGCGGGGGCCCGCACCGGCTCGGGGAAGGTGAGGGTATCCCGGCCGTCGAACTCCGCCGGGGTGAGGGCAGCAGCGCTCCGCACCTTGACCAGGTAGGTCCCGGCGGCCAGGGGCTGACCGTCGGCTGTGGCGATGTCCCGCAGGGTCACGGTGCGGAAATACTCCTGCCCAGCCCGGGCCAGCTGGATGTCGCCATTTTCCAGAATGGACTTGATGAACACCGGCTCTCCCAGAGCCAGGCCCAGCCCCTTGCGCTGGCCGATGGTGTAGTGAAGCACCCCTTTATGGGGGCCCAGGTCCGCCCCGTCGGGGGAGAGGAAGTGCCCGGCTTTGCCGGTGAGGCCCCGCCGGGTGATGTACCCGGCGTAGTCCCCCTCGGGGATGAAGCAGATTTCCATGCTGTCGGGGGCGTCGGCGCAGTCCAGCCCAAAGTCCCGGGCCATCTCCCGGATGTCCTCCTTCTCGAATTCGCCCAGGGGCAGGATCAGCCGGCTGAGCACCTTCTGGTCCAGACGGCAGAGCATATAGCTCTGATCCCGGGCCAGGCTGGCGGGCCGATGAATCCGGCAGACGCCGTCCTCATCCACCTCGACCCGTGCATAGTGGCCGGTGGCAATATAGGAGATCCCCATTCGGTTGGCGGCCTCCAGCAGGGCCGCGAACTTGACCGCCGGGTTGCACATCACACAGGGGTTGGGGGTGCGGCCCGCGCAGTAGTCGGCGCAGAAGGGGCGGATTACCTCTTTTTCAAACAGATCCTGGGCGTCCAGCACCACGCACTCGATCCCCAGTTGTTCGGCAGAGCGGCGGGCCGCCTCCACAGCCCCCTCGTGTGCGGGGGAAAAGCGGATCACCGCCCCCGTCACCGCGAAGCCCTGCTGCTGGAGGATCCGTACCGCGACGCTGGAATCCACCCCGCCGCTCATTCCCACCAGAACCTTGTCCTGTGCCTCGTAGGTATCAAACCCGTTGCCGGGCAAAAAAACATCCTGCATTTACTCTTGCCTCCCGCCGTATGCTTTGCTCTGGGCCACGGCCAGCTGGTCGCAGCGTTCGTTTTCCGGGTGTCCGGCGTGGCCTTTCACCCAGATGTAGGTGATCTTGTGCCGGGCCTCCTGTTCCAGCGCCAGGGCCCAGAGGTCCGGGTTTAGGGCAGGGGAGCCGTCGGACTTTTTCCAGCCCCGGGCCCGCCAGCCCTTGGCCCAGCCCTTTTGCAGCCCGTTGATGACATACTGGCTGTCGGAGCAGTAGCGCACCTCGCAGGGCTCTTTCAGCTGGCGCAGGGCCTCAATAAATGCGGTCAGCTCCATCCGGTTGTTGGTGGTGCTGGCGGCGCCGCCGCTGAGCTCTTTTTCGTAGATTTTGCCGCCGAAGCGGTAGCGCAGCACCGCCCCCCAGCCGCCGGGGCCGGGGTTGCCGCTGCATGCGCCATCGGTGTAAATTTCGACCTGTTTCATGGGTTGCTCCTGTTGCACAAGACGTTCTGCCGCCTCCCAAAGGCGGGCGGCGCTACCTTTATTTAGAGCTATTTTGCCCTCGCTGTCAAGAGAAAACGCATATTTTCCAACTAGGCTGCCAAAGCTCGGAATTGACAAAAAGAGGCCGGGCTACTATACTAAAACCAACAATTGACGTATAGGGGCATAGGCGCGGCGTATGCCCGATCTCGGCAAAAGGCGGACCACGGTCGCATCGAGCAGATGGACTGGCGAGGGTCAACGGGGCCTTTGAAGAGTAGGTTTCAAAGCCTGTGAGCAGGCTTTTTGTGATTTCTATACGGTGTATCCACCCGGAGACAGGCGCGGACAATGGCGTCCCCTGCCTCCCTGAACAGAGCGGGCCATGCCGGGAGGCGGGCCCCGCTTTGCGTATAATTTTTGGAGGTACAAATGGCACAAGCAAAAGAGAATAACGGCAACGGCACCCCCAGCGGGGCCAAATCCAGCGCATCCGGCGAGGGTCGGTCGGCCAAACCCCGCCGCCCCTATCATCCCCGGCGGTCCCGCCGGCCCCAGCAGCCCAAAGAGGCAGCCACCCCGCTGCACATCTATCCCCTGGGCGGCCTGGGCGAAGTGGGCAAGAACATGACCGTCTATGAGTGCTGCGGCGATATGATCATCGTGGACTGCGGCCTGGTCTTCCCGGACAGCGAAATGTATGGCATCGACCTGGTGATCCCGGATTTCACCTTCGTCGTTCAGAATAAAGACCGGATCAAGGGCCTGTTCATCACCCACGGCCACGAAGATCACATCGGCAGCATTCCCTATCTGCTCCAGAAGTTTGATGTGCCCATCTACGGCACCCGGCTGACCTGCGGCCTGATTAAGAACAAGCTGGAGGAGTTCAACCTGGCGGGCAAAACCAAGTTTGTGGAGATTACCCCCCGCCATAAGATCAAAGCGGGCTGTTTTACCGTTGAGCCCATCCACGTCAACCATTCCATCCCGGATTCGGTGGCCTTTGCCATCGACAGCCCGGCGGGCGTGGTGATCCAGACCGGCGACTTCAAGATCGACTACACCCCCCTGGGCTGTGGCCCCACCGACCTGTCCACCCTGGCCGAGTATGGCCAGAAAGGCGTTCTGGCTCTGCTGAGCGACTCCACCAACGCCGAGCGGCCGGGCTTCACCGCCACCGAGCAGAAGGTGGCCGCCGGTGTGCACAACCTGTTTACCCAGGCACGGAACAAGCGGATCATCATTGCGACCTTCGCCTCCAACATCTACCGGGTCCAGCAGATCATTGACCTGGCGGTGGAAGAGGGCCGGAAGGTGGCTTTCAGCGGCCGGAGCATGGTCAACAACACGGCCATGGCCCAGGAGCTGGGGTATATGCACATCCCCGAGGGGACCCTTATCAACATCGAGGACCTGAACAAATATCCCCCTGAGCAGGTGGTGCTGATCACCACCGGCAGCCAGGGCGAGCCCCTGAGCGCCCTGTCCCGGATGGCCTCTTGCAGCCACCGGCAGGTGCGGGTGGGCCCCGGGGACTTCATCATCATCTCGGCCAACCCCATCCCCGGCAACGAAAAGAGCGTCACCAAGATCGTCAACGGCCTGCTGCTGCTGGGCGCCCAGGTCATCTACGAGAGCATGTACGATGTCCACGTCTCGGGCCACGCCTGCCAGGAGGAGCAGAAACTCATGCTCAGCCTGACCAAGCCCAAGTACTTCCTGCCGGTTCACGGCGAGTATAAGCAGCTCAAGAAGCACGCCCTGACCGCGGCCAGCCTGGGCATCCCCCACAGCAATATCCTGATTGCAGAGAACGGCTCCAATGTCATTCTTTCGCAGGATGAGATCAAGCTGGGCGAGCCGGTGGCGGCCGGCGCCGTCATGGTGGACGGCCTGGGGGTCGGCGATGTGGGCAACGTGGTTCTGCGGGACCGCAAGCATCTGTCGGAGGACGGCCTGGTGATCATCGTGGCCACCGTGGACAACCGCACCGGCAAAGTGCTGGCCGGGCCGGACCTGGTCAGCCGGGGCTTTGTCTACGTCCGCGAGAACGAGAGCCTGATGGATGGGGCCCAGAGTGTGGTGGAGATGGCGCTGGACCGCTGCGTCGAGGAGCATGTCCGGGACTGGAACAGCGTCAAGACCCGGGTGCGGGAGGCGCTGAGCAGCTATATTTACCGCCGCACCAAGCGCAGCCCCATGATCCTTCCTATTTTAATGGAGGTCTGACGCGCTGCGCCCCCTCCCGGCGGGTAAGGCTCCGGCCCTGCCCGCCAAAACCCTTCCGGGGAGACAGAAATCATGAAACAGAAACCCAGATTTACTTTGGAACTTTTGACTGCGGCGTTCGGGCTGCTCTGGCTTGCCTTTGCGGTTCTGCTGGTGGTGACCCAACCGGCCCTCTGGCCGGTGGCGGTGGCGGCGCTGGTGCTCTGCACGGCTTTCGTCTTTTTGTTCCGCTACCAGCTGCGCACCCAGATCTCCCGCTGGATTATTGGCGGCGAGTTTGAAAATTCCAAAACCCAATATACCCTCAGTGTGTTGTCCCAGCCGGCGGCCCTGCTCTCGGCCGAGGACACCCTGCTGTGGTACAACGATGCTTTTCGGGAGCATCTGCTGAACGGGCAGGACGCTCTGGCCGCCCGGATCAGCAAGGTGCTGCCGGGGCTGGATCTGACCCTCTGCCAGGGTGAGGAGGGCCAGCTGCTCTCCTGTGCCGGCGGAATGTGGAAGATCCACAGCTCGGCCGCCTCCGGCACCGAGGATACGCTCACCATTCTGGTTCTCAGCGACGAGACCGCCCTGCGGAAGGTGGAGGCTGAATATAAGGCCAGCCGCCCGGGGTATATGATCTTCTCGGTGGATGGCTTCGACGATGTGTTCGGCGATATGCTGGACAGCGAGAGTGCCCGCCTGCTGGAGGGAATCAACCGTACCCTGGAGGGGATGATCGGCCGGGGCACCGGTTTTCTGCGCCGGGTGGCCAACGGCCGCTACATTGCGGTGGTGGAGGAACGCCACCTCCAGCAATACGCCCAGCGCAGCTACGACGTGCTGGATAAGATCCGGGCTCTGAACCCCAGCGTCAACCTCTCCATCTCCATCGGCATCGGCCGGGGGGCCTCCACCCTCCACGAGGCCCAGGATATGGCGGTCCAGGCCCTGGATATGGCCCAGGGCCGGGGCGGCGACCAGGCCGCCGAGATGACGCCGGACGGTTTCACCTTCTACGGCGGCGTAAGCCACGGCGTGGAAAAACGGAGCAAAGTCCGCAGCCGCATTGTGGCCGATGCCCTGGTGGGCCTGATCAAAGAGGCCGACCATGTGGTGATTATGGGCCACCGGATGAGCGATCTGGACGCCATCGGCGCCGCCGAGGGTGTTCTGCGGATCTGCAAAATCTGCGATGTGCCTGCGGTTATCGCAGTGCGGCAGGACGCCACCCTGGCGGCCAGCCTCATCGACGCGCTGATTGAGGCCGGGCAGGAAAAGGACTTTATCGATCCCAAGGGCGCGTTGAGCATCATCACCAAGAGCACTCTCTGTATCGTGGTGGATACATACCAGGTGAACCTGGTGGAGAGCAAGGAAATTCTGGAGCGGTGCGGCAAGGTGGCGGTCATCGACCATCACCGCAAGGGCGTGGGCTATATCAAAGATCCGGTACTGGTCTGTCACGAGCCCTACGCCTCTTCCACCAGCGAGCTGGTGACCGAGCTGCTGCAATATGTGGGCAGCCGGGAGGATAAGCCCAGCCGGGTGGAGGCCGAGGGCCTGCTCTCCGGCATTATGCTGGATACCCGGGACTTCACCCTCCACACCGGCGTGCGCACCTTCGAGGCGGCGGCGGCCCTGCGGCGCTACGGCGCGGAGACCGAGCGGGTCCGGGCCCTGTTCGATGTGAGCATGGTGGAATACAAGGCCAAGGCCGATCTGGTGGCCGCGGCCCAGATGTACAAGAGCTGTGCTGTCTCGGTCTGCGGCGAGCTGCCCCCCGAGGCCCGGGTGGCGGTGCCCCAGGCCGCCAACGACCTGCTCACCATTCAGGGAGTGCAGGCCAGCTTTGTGGCGGTCCAGTCGGGCAGCGGGGTGAATATCTCGGCCCGCAGTATGGGCCAGGTGAACGTCCAGGTGATTATGGAAGCTTTGGGCGGCGGCGGCCACCAGACCATGGCGGCGGCCCAGCTCAAGCACACCACCCCCGAGGAGGCCCGGGTCCGGCTCTATGCGGCCATCGACCTCTACCGGGCCGCCCAGAAGAAGGGCAGCTCCGTCCCCGGCACCAAGGCCTAAGGGCGGAAATACGCTATTGCCCAATTCATACGGATGCGGTATACTAAACAGAGATTATGCCGGGGCTGCCCAGACAGCACCCCGGACGGAAACGAGGGATAAAGCGATGAAGGTTATTTTGAAGCAGGATGTCAAGGGCATCGGCAAGAAGGATGAGATCCACGAGGTTTCGGACGGCTACGCCCGCAACTTTTTGTTCCCGCGCAAGCTGGCCGCTGTGGCGGACGCCAGCGCGCTGAACATCGCCCGCAGCAAGGAGGCTGCCGCCGACTTCCACGAGGCAGAGAATGTGGCTGCCGCCCAGGCGCTGGCTGCCAAGATCAACGATAAGACGGTCACCGTCAAGACCAAGGGCGGCGCATCCGGCCGTCTGTTCGGCAAAGTCACCGGCAAGGAAGTCGCCGCTGCACTCAGCGAGCTGACCGGCACCACCATCGACAAAAAGAAGGTGGAGCTGGAGACCCGGGACATCAAGGAAGCCGGCGTCTACAACGGCAAAGTCCGGCTGTACGTTGGCGTTGTGGCCAGCTTTAAGGTCAACGTGGAAGTGGAGCCCGCCTGATCCGGGCCCAAAAGAGTAATTTCGGCGCCCCCTCTCGCCAGGGGGCGTTTTTTGTCCGGGCCCTGATTTGGGGGCCAAGACAGCCGCCCCGGGCGGCGGAAGGAGGAACCCTATGCCGTCGGAACGCCGGTATTCCAATGAACTGAATCTCGAGAGCGTGGGCATCAGCCTGCCTTACAGCATGCAGGCGGAGCAGAGCGTCCTGGGCGCGGTGCTGCTCCAGCCCGAGACCCTCACCGAGCTGGTGGAGATCCTCCGGCCGGAGATGTTCTACACCCGGCAGAACGGGCGGATCTACACCGAGATGCTCCGGCTGTTCACCAGCGACCAGACCATCGACTTCGTCACCCTGCTGGATGCCGTCATCTCGGATGGCGCTTTCAGCAGCGCCGACGAGGCCAAGGTTTACCTGACCGGCCTGGCCGAGACGGTGCCCAGCATCTCCAACGTCAAAGCTTACGCCAAGATCGTCCAGGAGAAGTATCTGGTCCGCCAGCTGATGGGGGTGGCCAAGGATATCCTGGAAAACGCGGGCGATGAGCCGGACGCCGATCTCTTGCTGGAAAATGCCGAGCAGAAGATCTATGAGATTCGCTCCGGCCGGGATTCCAGCGCCCTGACCCCGCTGGCTTCCAGCATGGTGGAGACCTTGACCAACCTGCAAAAAATCAGCGGCCCGGATGCAGATAAATACAAAGGGATTCCCACCGGGTTCCGGCTGCTGGACACGGTCCTCACCGGCCTGGGCCGGGGCGATTTGATTATTCTGGCGGCCCGCCCCGGTATGGGCAAAACCAGTTTTGCCCTGAACATTGCCACTCGCGTGGCCATGCGGGAGAAGATCCCGGTGGCCATCTTCAGCCTGGAAATGACCAAGGAGCAGCTGACCAACCGTATTCTCTCGGCGGAGGCGGGCATCGACAGCCAGGCGTTCCGGACCGGCGCTCTCAAGGCAGGGGACTGGGAGTATCTGGCCCTGGCCACCGAAAAGCTCCACGATGCCCCCATCTACATGGACGACACCTCGGGCATCACCATCGCTGAGATGAAAGCCAAGATCCGCCGGGTCAATCAGGACCCCCGCCGGCCCAATATTGGGTTGATCGTCATCGACTATCTCCAGCTAATGACCTCCGGCCAGCGGAGCGAGAACCGGGTGCAGGAGATCAGCTCCATCACCCGAAACCTTAAGATCATGGCCAAAGAGATGAACGTCCCCATCATCGCCCTGAGCCAGCTCTCCCGTGCGGTGGAAAAACAGGGCAACAGCTCCGGCCACCGGCCCCAGCTGTCCGACCTGCGTGACTCCGGTTCCATCGAGCAGGACGCCGACTGCGTTCTGTTCCTCTACCGCGAGGCGTACTATTCCAGCCAGCAGCAGGACGGCGCCGAGGTGGACGCCGACACCGCCGAGTGCATTGTGGCCAAGAACCGCCACGGCGAGACCAGCACTGTCCCGCTGGGATGGGACGGCGCCCACACCCGCTTTATGGATGTGGACTTCAAGCGCGGATGAGGGGCGGGAGGATGGATTTTTCCCCCAGCCGGATCGAAGCCCAGGTCCTTGCATTTTGCAGGCAGGCCGGGCTTTTTCTGCACGGGGAAAAAAACGGCCCCCTGCGGGTGGCGGCGGCGGTCTCGGGCGGGGCCGACAGCATGGCTCTTCTGCGGCTGCTCTGGGCGCTGCGGGCGGATTTGGGGCTGGAACTGACCGCCTGCCATATCAACCACGGTCTGCGGGGCGCTGCCGCCGACCGGGACGAAGCTTTCGTCCGGGCGGTCTGCGCGGATCTCGGGGTGGAGCTGCGGGTTTTCCGGGCTGCCGAGCTGGGGCCCATCCCGCCCCACCCCGGGGAGGACTGGGCCCGGGCCCTGCGGTATCGCTGCTTTGAAACCCTCCACGCTGAGGGGATAGATTGGGTGACGACGGCCCATACTGTTACCGACCAGGCCGAGACCCTCTTGTTCCGGCTGGCCCGGGGGGCCGGGCTCCACGGGGCGGCGGGGATCCGCCCGGCCCGGGATTTCTACGCCCGGCCGCTCCTCTGCCTGACCCGGGCCCAGACCGAGGCCTATTGTCAGGCGGTGGGGCAAGGGTGGGTCACCGACGAGACCAATCTGACCGATGCCTACGCCCGCAATCGCCTGCGCCGCTACGCTTTGCCTGCCCTGCGGTCGGCAAACGGGGCGGCGGAGGAAAATCTGGCCCGCTTCTGTGAGAAGGCCGCCCGGGCCGACGCCTATTTCGCCCGGGAAGCCCGGCGGCTTTTGGCCGGGGCGTTGGCGCCGGGCGCTTTGCCGGGGGCGGAGGCTTACCGTCTGGAAGTTCTCCGGCAGGCGGACCCTCTGATACTAGAGGCGGCGATCCACCGACTGACGGCCTCGGTGCGGGACCCGGAAGAAAAATACATCCGTCTGCTCTGCGGCCTGGTGGAGCGGGGCAGCGGCGCGGTGCAGCTGCGGCCAGAGGTGCGGGCCCGGGCGGAGCGGGGGCTTTTCTGGCTGGAAAAGGCCCGCCCCCGGCGGGCAGAAATGCCGCCCGAACCGGGCTGGTGCGTCCCCTTTGACCCCGCCCGGCAGGCCGAATACCCTCTGCCGGGGGGATATCGGCTTCACACGCGGCTTTTCGAGCCGACTTTTCAAGAAAAAACACAGGTCGTTCATAAAAAAGACTTAAAAAATCAGGCAGATTATGCTAGAATAACCATGTTGCATCCTGCGCTTGTTGTGCGCAGCCGCCGGCCGGGCGACTTCTTCCGGCCGGCTGGGCGCGGCGTCCGCAAGAGCCTGCGCAAATGGATGAACGAAGCGGCGATCCCCTCCGAGGAGCGGGACCGGCTGCCCCTGCTGGCGGACGGCAGTGAGATCCTTTGGGTCTATGGCGCGGGCTTTGCGGATGGGCTGGCCCCCGATGAAACCGGCGGCACCATCCTGCTGCTGGAACCGGAAAAAAGAGAGGAAGTTTGAATCATGAGTATGCACGACGATATCAAGAACGTTCTGGTCACTGAGGAAGAGCTCAAGGCCAAGGTGGCCGATCTGGGCGCTCAGATCAGCCGCGACTATGCGGGCAAAAACCTGCTGCTGGTTTCCATCCTCAAGGGTGCGGTGGTCTTTATGGCGGATCTGATGCGGGCGGTGACCATTCCGTGCAGCATCGATTTCATGGTGGTGTCCAGCTACGGCGGCACCAACACCCAGACCACCGGTCTGGTCAAGATCGTCAAGGACCTGGATGCCGACCTCACCGGCAAGGACGTGCTGATTGTGGAGGATATTCTGGACACCGGCGTCACCCTCTCCAACCTGGTGCCCATGCTCAAGATGCGCAACCCCAGCTCGGTGAAGATCTGCGCCATCCTGGATAAACCCACCCGCCGCAAGGCCGACATCCAGCCCGATTACGAGGGCTTCCAGGTGCCGGACGAGTTTGTGGTGGGCTATGGCCTGGACTACAACGAGAAATACCGCAATCTGCCCTATGTGGGCGTGCTCAAGCCCCATGTCTACGAGCGGGCATGAGCCAACCGCACAGAGAGTTTGAACCATAGAATCGCTTCGTCAGAAGCAGAACGGGAGTTGATTGTTTTTGCAACCGAAAAGACCGCGTTTTAACCCGCTGGTGCTGGCCCTGGCGCTGGCCGCCGTGCTGATGATCTGGTCCATGCTGGGTACTTCCACCAGCTCAGCCAGCTCGTCCATGACCTATTCCACGGTGGTCAACTACTTCGAGCACCTGCAGGTGACCGAGTTTACGCTGGACCGGAATACCGGCGTAATCACCATGAAGATCAAAGAAGGCGACCTGCCCTTGCCCGGCGAGACCGACCAGTCCACCACCGAGAGCACCGGCGGGCTGCTCTCCGGCATGCTGGCCCCCAGCCAGACCGGCGACGTCGTCCAGGAAGAAGAGGACGGCACCGTCACGGTGCGCTACCAGCTGCCCTATGCCGCCATGTTCGTGGAGAACGTGACCGGCTACATCGAGGCGTACAACGAGGCCAACCCCGACGCCCCGATGGTCTATGACTATGTGGCCCTCAAAGAAACCATCCCCTGGATGGAGATCCTGTTCTACCTGGCCATGCTGGGCTGCACCGGCTTCATCCTGTTCTCCATGCTCCGGGGCGGCGGCGCAGGCGGCAACATTATGAATGTGGGCCGCGCCAAGGTCAAGGACGAGTCCGAGAACCAAAAGACCGCCACCTTTGCCGATGTCGCGGGCGAGGACGAGGAAAAAGAGGAACTGCAAGAGGTGGTGGAGTTCCTCAAGAGCCCCAACAAATTCAACTCCCTGGGCGCCCGGATTCCCCACGGCGTTCTGCTGGTGGGCCCTCCGGGCACCGGTAAAACCCTGCTGGCCCGCGCCTGCGCCGGCGAGGCAGGGGTGCCCTTCTACTCCATTTCGGGTTCCGATTTCGTGGAAATGTACGTCGGCGTGGGCGCTTCCCGTGTCCGCGACCTGTTCGACAAGGCCAAAAAGACCATGCCCTGCATCGTGTTCATCGATGAGATCGACGCGGTGGGCCGCCAGCGCGGCGCCGGTTTGGGCGGCGGCCACGACGAGCGCGAGCAGACTCTGAACCAGCTGCTGGTGGAGATGGACGGCTTCCAGGCCAACGACGGCGTTATCGTCATCGCGGCCACCAACCGGGCCGATATCCTGGATAAAGCTCTGCTCCGTCCCGGCCGTTTCGACCGTCAGGTCTATGTAGGTCTGCCCGATGTCAAGGGCCGCGAGGAGATCCTCAAGGTCCACACCCGGAATAAACCCCTGGCCCCGGACGTCTCCCTCAAGGTGATCGCCCAGCGGACCCCCGGTTTTGCCGGCGCCGACCTGGAGAACCTGGTCAACGAGGCAGCTCTGCTGGCTGCCCGGCGCAACCGCAAGGCCATCACCATGGAGGACATTGAGGAAGCTTCCATGAAGGTCATGGCCGGCCCCGAGAAGAAGAGCCGGATCGTCACCCCCGAAGAGAAAAAGCTCACCGCCTATCACGAGGCGGGCCACGCGGTGGCGGGCTTCTACTGCAAGCATCACCCCCGCGTCCATGAGATTACCATTATCCCCCGCGGCCAGGCCGGCGGATACACCATGTACCTGCCCGAAAAAGACCGCAGCTACGTCACCAAAGGCGAGATGTTTGAGGATATCGTCTCCAGTCTGGGCGGCCGCGTAGCCGAACAGCTGATCCTGGACGATATCTCCACCGGTGCTTCCAATGACCTGCAGCAGGCCACCAACATCGCCCGCCAGATGATCACAAAATACGGTTTCTCCGAGCGGCTGGGCCCTGTGGTCTACGGCACCGCCCAGGAGGAGACCTTCCTGGGTCGCGATCTGGGTATGGGCAAGGGCTACAGCGAGAGCACTGCCGCCGAGATTGACAGCGAGATGCGGGATATCATCGACGAGGCCTATGAGACCTGCCGCCGTACCCTGACCGAGCACATGGACCAGCTCCATGCGCTGGCCCATGCTCTGATGGAGCGTGAGAAGCTCAACGAGGCCGAGTTCAACGCCATCATGAAGGGCGAGACCCTCCCTGCCCGGGAGTCTGAGTCCCCCAAGGCCGAAACCCCTGCCCAGCCTGCGGCCGAGCCCGTGGTGGAGCCGGTGGAGATGGCCGAGCCTGCTGAGACGGCTGAGTTTGCGGAAAAGGCGGAACCCGCCCCGGCCCCCGCGCCGGAAGACGGGGAAAAGCCCGCCGGCGAATAAATCAACCAGCAAAGGAGTGAGTGTTGTGGAGGAAAGCTTTGATCCGATTGCCCAAACCCGCGCCAACTATTACACCCCGGGCAGTCCGGTTCAGTTTGTGCAGGTCGAGCTGCTCAAGGGCAGCATCAGCGGCGATCGCGCCGTCTGCCTGACCTTTAAAAATGTTTCTCAGGTGAACCTGACAGCACTGGATATCCTGTTCAAATGCAAGGGAACCGGCGGCGTCATCCTCTGCGAGGCGGATTTCCAGTATCGGGATCTGGACGTCAAACCCGGCGAACTGTTCGGGATGGACGATGCCGTCTTTGTCACCGATAAGGTCATCACCAGCGTGGATGTGATCTTGAAAAAGGTTTACCACGGCAAACAGGTGGTGCAGCTGGAGAAGACCAAGCGGGTCCGCCTGCCGGCGCCCCGCCGTCTGCCCGCAGAGCTGGAAGCTGCTCTGGAACAGCGGATGAGCCGCAAGGGGCTGAAATATGCTCCCCAGGTGCTGGACAATGGCTGGTACTGTGCCTGCGGCGCCTTCCACCCCAAGGAGGAAGACACCGTCTATTGCAGCGAGTGCGGCTGTGACCGCATCCTGCTTCAGAACGCCCTGAACGTTCTGATGCAGCCTGAGCAGCCGGAACCCCAGCCGGAGCCCGCCCCGGAGGCAACCCGGGTTGTCGGGGGTGCGGCGCCGACCGCTCCCGTTCAGGAAGCCCAACCGGATGGTACCCGGGCATTTGACCTGACTGGCCGCCAGAAGCCGGCTCAGGCCCAGCCGGCGGAGGAGCCCACCCGGATCATGGGATATACGGCTCCCGCTGCACCGGTGGAGGAACCCACCCGGATTATGGGCTACACGGCTCCTTCTGCACCGGTGGAGGAAGTCCGCCCGGATGGTACCCGAGCATTTGATCTGTCTGGTCAGCAGCGGGGCGCAGCGGCCCAGCCGGTGGAAGAAGAGGCGGGCAGCACCCGTGTGCTGGGCGGTTCTCGCTCTGTGGTAGAGGAAACATCCATCGATGATACCCAGGCTGCACCGCTTCACTGGCGGACCCATGCCGATGAGCCTTTTGAGCCCCGGAGCCGCCGGGCCGCAGAGCTGGTGGAAGAGGACGAATACGACGACGAACCGGAGGACGCAGTGGCCGAGGCCATCATCCGCTGGGTTCCGCCTCTCACAGCCCTGATCTGCGCGGGAATTGCGCTGAGCGGTTTTGTCTATTATCAATTTTTCCTGTAAGGCGTAGGCTGGCCCTTGTTTTGGGCTGCTGCCGAGGAATGCACCATGCGGGGGGAGCGGCTGCGCTTCCTCCGCATTGCTTATGCAGCCACAGGATAAAAATAAACGAGGAGGAAGGCCATGCCGGAAGAATATTTACAGGTGGCGTTTGAAATCAAGGCTACCTGCGACGAAATCAGCCGCCGTCTGCTGCGGTGGCATTGGGAGCAAAAACCAGGCAGCCATACGGTGGATTCGCTGCTCCAGCATCTGGCGGTCCGCCGGCAGGAGAGCCCGCTCTATTATGACCGCCTGCCCGATCTAGAGCGGAAAACCAGCTGGCAGCAGCTGGACACCACCCTCTGTATGCGGGTGCTGCTGGACCCCGAGAAGGATGCGGCCCATCCCCTGGATCTTTTGGGGAACACGGCCCATCCCAGCGCCGCCCGCCGGGCCTGTAACGCGGTGCGGACCGCCCGCAACGAAGCGGCTCATGCGGCCGACCGCACCGGAGGCGTTCAGGCGGCCATGCTGTTTGATGAGGCGGTGGAACGGCTGGAAGAAGGCTATGCAGGGGCGGCTTTCAGCGAAAAAGAACTGCAAAAGTATTATCGTCTGGCTGAGGAATATCTCAGCCGCTGCGGCGCCAGCCGGGGTTCAGGCTCCAAAGGCGGGCGCACCCAGTCCCCGCCAGAGGTCAACCTGTACGAGACAGGGGCTGCCCGCCAACAGGCTGCGGCTGCTCGAGCCGCAGAGGAAGCCTCCCCCCGCAGCAGTGGGGCATCCCGTACAGCCAAACGAGAACCGCGCCGGGAACCCGCACATTCTGCGAAATCTGTTCCCCGCAATGGAAAAGCCAAGACAACCTCCCCCCGGACAAACTCCAAAAAGAAATCTTCCGGTTCCGGGAACCAGGGGCGGCAATCTCACGCTCAGAGACAGAAAAAAGGGGTCAACAAAGCAGTTTTGTTGTTGATGCTGCTGGCCCTGGTGGTGGGGCTTCTGCTGCGGGCCCGGGCTATGGGGGGATTCTGATTCCTCCAAAAGTCGGATGTGTTTTCTTGGCGAAATGTAAAAAACAGGTGTGCGCACTTTGTGCAGGAAGCATAAAAACATGATGATTCGCAGCGCAAAAAACGGAAATAGTATGTCTTGTTGAAAATCCGTCCAACCCCTATAATAGAATCAAAAAGAACTTTCATACCAAACAAAATGCGGATATGTTTTGCTGCAAAAAAGCGGAAACAGGAGGGGGAAAACCATGGATTCAAAGTTGATTTTTCTGGACATTGATGGAACACTGCTGCCGCCGGGGGAGATGGAGCCGCCGGAGAGTGCCCTCAAAGCCATCCATAAGGCACAGGCTAAGGGACACAAGGTTTTTCTTTGTACTGGCCGCAACCGCCACATGGCCGAGCCTCTGTTTCAGTATGGCTTCGATGGGTACATTTGCAGCGCCGGAGGCTATGTAGTCTGTGGGGATGAATTGCTCTTTGACTGCCCCATGGAAAAATCCCAGGCTGAAGGCCTGCGCGCGGCGCTGGAGCAGTGCGGCGCAGACTACACGCTGGAAGTGCGGGATATCTCCTACGGCAATCCCAGCCGGGTTTTGGAGCGGGTGATTCGGCAGCAAAACCAGCAGGGAGCGATGAACAGCGAGGCCGAACGCTGGAGCAAGTTTTGGACGGATGGTACCATGGTGCGGCCTTTGAAGGAATATCATGGGGAACCCATCTATAAGATCTGCTATACAGCCGAGAGCGCGGCCCAGATCGCCCCAGTGCGCGCTCTGTATGAGGACCAGTTTATTTTCTGTGAACAGCAGATGCTCCGTTTCTCTGCTGAAATGGTCAACGGTGAGCTGATCAACCGCAAGTTCAACAAGGGCACCGGGATCCAGCGGATTTGCCGTCACCTGGGGGTCTCGCCCCAGGACGCCATTGGCTTTGGTGACAGCGAAAATGACCTGGAAATGACCGATGTAGTGGGGATCAGTGTCTGTATGGCCAATGGTTCGGACGCTCTCAAACGCCGCTGTACCCGGATCTGCGGCGCAGTCACCGAGGACGGTCTTGCCCGGGAGTTTGAGGCCCTGGGTCTGGTGTGATAGGAACAGGAAATCTTCTGAAAGAGAAATAAAAACCCGTGCATCTGCTTTTCTAGGGCAAATGCACGGGTTATATTTTTGCTGCGAAAAGAGCGGGGTTAGCGGGCTCGCAGCTGCCAGAAGGCAACTGCACTGGCGGCCGCCACATTCAGCGAATCCACCTGGTGAGACATGGGGATTTTCACGGTATAATCGCAGTCCGCGATGGTGTGGGGGGATAGGCCATCCCCTTCGGTGCCGAGGATGATGGCTAGCTTTTCTTCTGCCATCAGCTGAGGGTCGTCGATGGACACCGAGCGGTCACTCAGGGCCAGGGCGGCGGTTTTGAACCCCAAGGCGTTCAGCCAGGCCAGGCCGGGCTGGGGCCAGTCGGCGGCTTTTTGGCCGATGGTGGTCCAGGGAACCTGAAAGACCGTGCCCATGCTTACCCGGATAGCCCGGCGGCAGAGCGGGTCACAGCAAGAAGGGGTTACCAGCACGGCGTCCACATGAAGCGCGGCAGCCGAGCGGAAGATGGCGCCCACATTGGTGGAGTCCACAATGTTTTCCAGCACAGCGACCCGGCGGGCCCCGGCACAAAGGGACTCAAAGGAAGGCAGATGGGGGCGGCGCATGGCGCAGAGCACCCCACGGGTGAGCTGGAATCCGGTCAGCTCTTCCAGCAGGCTGCTCTCGCCGGTGTAGACGGAGATCTCCGGATCGCAGCGGGCGAGAAGTGCAGCTGCCTGATCAGTAATGTGGCGGCGTTCCATCAGGAAAGAAAGCGGCTGACAGCCCGCTTCCAGTGCCCGCTCAATCACCTTGGGGCTCTCAGCGATAAAAATTCCCTTTTCGGGTTCGAGACGGTTTCTCAGTTGGGCCTGCGTCAGCCGTGCATAAACATCCAGCTCCGGTAGGGATAGGCTGTCGATTTCAACAATGTGGGGCATATACTTCTCCTGTTGTTTGTTTCTGGTAAGGGTCTGTTTTTTGCAAGTATAGCACGAAACCTTTCCCGGCTCAAGACGACCGGCAGCCTGCTGCATCCCGCAAAAAAGCGGTGCCCCCTTGTGAAGGGATGCACCGCTGAGGATCGAACGGATTTCAAATAGGGGGTGGATGACTATACTTTTCCCGTGTGGCGGCCCCGCCCCGCAGATGTCGTTCGGCTTTGTTTTTGGCCAGGACTGCTTTAACCTCGGCATACAAGGCGGGGCTCAAAGATCGAAGCCGGGTGGATACATCCTTGTGTACCGTCGATTTACTATACCCAAACGCCGCTGCCGCCGCTCGCACCGTGGCCCCGTGCTCCGCAATGTACTCCCCCAGCAGGATGGCCCGCTGCTCCGGATCGCCTTTCATAAAGATTCCTCCCTACTCCCGTTTTTAAAAATTATGAGAGAGGGCGGGGGATTATGCGGGGGATAGCGCCAAGGGGGGAATACTCTCCGGTTTGTATTTAACTATATGTAAATACTCAATAGAAAGTGGAGCCTGACAGATGGAAAACTCCACTTTTCTTTTCTGCTTTTGTTTAAAGGCCTCGATGCTGCTGATTTATAGCCTCTTAAACGGTATTACGTCTATCATAGACAATGGTCGCACCCTTGGAATGAGCATAGTTATGAAAACGAATGTTGCATGGCTCGCACTAGCAGAAGATCTTGTGTACACTCCAGACTGGTCCAGGGAACCAAATCATCAGGTGAGATGCCGATTTCATCTACACCATGTCCTTCACAAGAAGCCATGGTGCGGCTCATCGGATAAGTAAAGGTGAATTCGTCGTATCGGACTTGTACAGGGGTTCGATAATCCAGTGTGCCCATAGTGGGACGTCCCAGAAGAAAGGCACGGCCTTCCTTGTGAGCAATTTGGACCAGAAGCTCTGCTTCTTTTTCACACCAGGTATCGGTCAGCAGGATGACTTCCTCCGGCCCGCGGCGGGGAATCATGGTCTGCGCTGGGGCACAAAGCTCCTCGGTTTCTTCCACCCAGCCCTGTCCGCTCATGGCGGTATAGTGGGCTATCAATTCCCGGGCCATCGCTTGCACTTCTGAATCGGCTGCGGTTAGATAGGGACGGAGGGTGTGGATCATCCGGCTGCAATTCATTTTGGTATAGTTGGTCCGGATTCGCCGGTCCCCAAATAGCTCTCCGATGGTGGCATCCCTATGGGCTAAATAAGGCAGCAGGGGCAGTAGCGCCTCCTCGCAGCCGCCGGGATTCCGGCGTAAATCCAGAATCAGACGGGGGCAGCCGTCCAGTAGCTGGCGGTTTTTGTCTATCAGCCGCTGGACAGCATCCGGGTCATCCAGACAGCCGGGATTCAGCAGAACGGTGCCTCCCGGAAGAAGCTGTACAAACCCCGCTGCGGGACGGTCCAGGGGATAGGCTGCCAGCTCCAATGTTTCCTCCTGGCCGTCTGAATGGCGTACGGTCAGATGCTTTGCCATCTTGAGATAGCCGTTCCACTGTTCCCGCTCGGGTTCATCTGATCCCAAGAGCGGATTGGGCAGATTTTTGACGATTCGTTCCGGAGCGGTCCGGTTGATGGCCAAAACTTGATCGCCGGGCTGGAGCCGCAGCTCTTGGGTGACGCCATCAACAAACATCCCTTCCAGGCTGCGGCGAACCGTAAAACCACGGCTGAAGGGATGATAACTCTCACTCTCGGCAAGGGCAAAGGATAGGTTTCGGTCCCGCATACCGGCACAGTACTGGTTGACTGCCTGAAGTACCAGCAGGGAGGACATCCGGCGATCGTAATAGGCCTGCCCCAGCATGGTGACAAAAGGGGAGGGATTATGCCGGGCCTGTTTTGCCGTCCATCCCGCATAGTCGTTTCGCATGGTCAGAAAAAGATCATTTAAAAGCTTGTTGCTTTCCATTTGTGCCTCCGTTGCTGCACTGGGCAGCCATTGAAATCATACCAAAGAAAGGGACATCCGCATGGGATGCCCCTCTTTTTATTTTATCCCTGTTATTGGGGAAAAATCAAGCTGTCTTATGCGTTGTCCACACAGAACTGACCAGCCAGACGGCCATGGGTAACAGCAAAACCGATGGAGTTGCCCGCGCAGGGGGTGGAGTAACCGGTGCCGTACCGGCCGCCCAGGCTGTTGCCGGCGGCGTACAGGCCCTTGATGGGATTATAGTCCACATCCAGAACGTTCAGATTCAGATCGGTCATCATGCCGTTCATGGTAACCATGCTGGGGCTGGCGCTCCGGTTGCCCAGAGTCTGTGCGCAGCCATAGAAGGGAGCCTCCCGGATGGGGATCAGGGCGCTGGGATCCTTGCCGAACTGAGGATCGTTGCCAGCGTCGCACATGGCATTGTATTCCTCGATGCTGGCCATGAAGGTGTCCATCTTGTCATCGGGCACACCCATTGCCTTGGCCAGCTCCTCCAGCGTATCACACTTGTAGATGTTGCTGAACATACGCTCTGCAACAAAGCAGCTGCGGATCTGCTGCGGCTCGCTGGAGCAGGGCAGAGCCTCCATATCATCCATCAGATCCTGATAGTACTGGGGACGGCCTGCATTGGGGCCGGAGTGTTCGATGCCGCAGGCGCAGACGCTCTTCATGAAATTCTTGTCGGTGACCAGCCAGCCGGTAGCGTTCTTCTGGCGGGCGGTTGCGGTGGAAGCACCGGTCACGTTGCCTTCGTTGCAAAAACGCTTGCAGTCGCTGTTGAGCCACAGCATACTGTTGGCGCCCCAGGGGGTGGAGTTGATGCCGCCGCCCAGAATCATGGTGCCGCGGGGAGCGGGTTCGATCATGCCGCCGGCCCAGCACATCATTTTGAGAGAAGAGCCGTCCCGGCCGCCCATAAAGGAGAAGAAATCTTTCTTCAGGCCGCCTTCGCGCTCGTTGCGCTCCATGTACTCGTTCATCAGAGCCCAGCACATCTCGGCATTGCCGGCGTAGTCGCCACCGCACATCACAACGCCCATGGTGGTGTTGTACTTGATGATCTTGCCGTCGGCATCCTTGGCGATGACGCCCACAACGTCGCCGTTTTCGTTCTGAACCAGAACCTGCGCGGCAGTGCCGTAATACAGCTCAGCGCCGTAGTCCTGCACAGCCTTGTCCAGCTGCGCCTGCTGGACGTACTTCAGCACGCTGTTGGCGGCTACGCCATCAACCGGCTCTGCACTGTAAGGGCCCATAAACTGGATGGTTGCGGGCCAGGTACGGGTGCCCGGCTTGCGGGGATAATTGGTCAAATCGAGGCAGTCGTAAATATTGTTGCCTGCGGCAATCTTGTCATAGTCGGCATTCAGGTGGATGATGGTCCAACCGTCCTCGGTGTTGTCGTAGGTGTAAACACGTTCATCTACGCCCATCTCCTTGCAGACTTCCAGCATATGGTCCAGAACCTCACCGCTGTGCTGAACATACAGGTTGACAATGCCGGGGTCGGCGCGTCCACCGCTGCGGGTAACAAACTCATCGCAGACCTGGCCCAGATCCCAGGCAGGGATGCCGACATCCTGCGCGAATTTGCTGTTCCATGCACCGATGTCCTCACCGTACCAGGCAAAGGTATCTTTGCTCTGCGATTCAATACCCACAACCTTGGCACCCTTTTCAGCAGCGCCCAGAACGGCAGCTACGCCGGCATGGCCCAGACCGACCACGCAGACATCACAATCCACTTCGCTGTCAATATTGTCGAAAACAGGTGCCTCGCCCAGCCAGTCGCCAGGGCCGGAGTAACCAAAAACACGGCCGTCAGCTTTTGCGGCAGCGCGGGCAGCACCGCGGGGGTCATCCCCATAGGTGGTAGCATCGTCAGTCTCGCTGGTCAGACCCATGGCCTGCTCGATGCAGCTTGCGGCAGCTTCCTTAACCGCATTGGAGGTGACGGTTGCACCGGACACACCGTCGATTTCAGCGTTCTGTGCTTCCATCAGCATAGTCTGAAAATCTTCTGCCGAGTTGACGGCGAGGTCCAATGTTTCGTTTGCGGTATCCACTTTGACTTCGGTGATGGCGGTCTCGCTGAAGGTCATGGTAACGGTTACATCATTCATGCCTTTAGCAGTAGCAGTATAGGTGCCCGGGGTGTAAACTGCGGCGGCAGAGGATGCGGCAGTCGAAGTGGCTGTATTGGAGCATGCTGCCAGCGCACCGGCAGCAGCGGCACCCAGAGCGCCGGTAGTTGCGGCACGCAGGAAGCTGCGGCGAGAAATATGGTTCATGTTTGTTCCTCCATCTTTCTTCTGGTTCTGTGTGGGCTTAGCCCAAGTTTGTTTTAATTATAACGATAAAACCTTAACAAATGAGGGACGGGGTTCTTAACAATTCTTAATTTTTTGCATAGCCGTGTTCCTCAGGTTGCGGTATACTGTAAAATAAAAAGGGATTAATCAAGAGAAGGAGAAACTACGGATGGCGCAATATAAAATTTTAGTAGTGGATGACAATGCGGATATCCGGGAGGTGCTACAGATTCTGCTTGTGAGCGAGGGGTATCAGGTAGTTCTGGCACAGAGCGGAGAAGAAGCTCTGGAACGGATGGACGATGCCGTGGATCTGGTGATCCTGGATATCATGATGCCGGGCATGTCCGGTATCCGGGTTTGCGAAAAAATTCGGCAGACCAGCAATGTGCCGATTCTCTTTTTGACTGCAAAAAGTCAGGATGGAGATATCTCACTGGGGCTGCGGGTGGGGGCGGATGATTATCTGGTCAAGCCTTTTTCCCATGCAGAACTGACGGCCCGGGTCCAGAGCCTGCTGCGCCGATACCGGATCTATCAGGGAAAACAGGATCCCGAGGACGACTGGCTGACCCAGGGGCCGTTCCGAATCAATCGTCAGTTCAACGAGGTGGAAAAATACGGCAAACCAGTAGATCTGACCGAGCTGGAATACCGGGTGCTGCTCCTTCTGGCCAGCCATCCGGGACGGATTTTCTCCGCCCAGAATTTATATGAGAGTATCTGGAATGAACCATATCTCTATACCTCCAACGGGACGGTGATGGTACATATCCGCAAACTGCGCGTAAAGCTGGAGGATGACCCCCAAAATCCAAAACATATTGTTACCGTGTGGGGAAAGGGATACCGTTTTGTTTGATTTTCAATTAATAAAAAAGGCGCGCAGCGGCCTGCGGCAGGAGCTGTTGCTTGTAGTTTGCCTTTCCACAATTTTTTCGGTGGGACTTTATATGCTGCTGCAGCCCCTGAGTAAAGCGGTTTTACAATATTACTATACTCAGTCCGATTATTTGGAAAGCAGCAGCGATCGTGTTGCCCAGATGATTCAGCAGCAGCTGGAAAGGATGCCCATTGCCAGCAGCGAGGTGGAGCGGTTGTCTGAGTGGTATGTGGGTGGAGAACAGAGGGGCGGCTGTATTCTCCGTGTGGAAAAAGACGGTGTAATTCTCTACGATTCTTCGCTCACAAACATTGACTATCGAAGGATTAACAGTCAGGCTAGCCGCACGTTGAGCGAAGAAACCTATCTCCATACCTATCCGCTGTATTTTTTGGATGGAGAGGTGACCCTCTATCTTTATGGATACTTTGATTTTTTTATCGATGAGCTTGTCAGAACGGTCGAATTCTGGTTTTGTTGTCTGCTGGGAATTTCTGCGGTGCTCTATGCAGTCTGGAAAAAAATCAGTTATGTGGAAAAGCTGGAACAGAGTATCCGCGTTTTGGAAGGGGGAGATCTGGACTACCTGGTGCCGGTACAGGGAGAAGATGAGCTGGCCGGGTTGGCCCAGAGTCTGAACGATATGCGGAAATCGTTTCAGCAGCGGATGGAGGAGGTACGCCAGGCGGAACGACAGCGGAGCGAGCTGGTTACGGCCCTTTCCCACGATTTGCGCACTCCCCTGACCACCCAGCTGGGGTATCTGGAAATTTTGCAGGAGGGACATTACCAGACGCAAAAACAACATGATGAATACCTAAAAAAATGTATTTGCGGCTGTCAAACGTTAATTGATTTGAGCAATCAACTGTTCCGAACGGCTTGTGGAGAGGAACAACGGCAGCCTGCACTGGAGCCGCTGATGGGAGCAGAAGTCTTTGTACAAATTTTTATGGAAAAGTTCTTTCTTCTGGAGGAATTCGGTTGGCAGCTTCGGCTTGAAGAGTGTCCGGAAAAGGCTTTTTGTGTTCGTGTGAATACTGAGCTGTTGTGTAGAATCGCGGACAATTTGCTTTCAAATTTAAAAAAATATGCGTCTTCTAAAGAACCAATCCGTATTTCCTTATGTAAACAGGAGAAGCGATTCCGAATCGAGATCTGCAACCAGGTGGACGCAAATTATAAGGAAAATGACTCCCATGGGGTGGGGTTGAAAAATGTCCAGCAAATGATGCGGCAAATGGAGGGAATTTGTTTTTGGGAATATCATGACGATCACTTTTTACTATGGCTAGAATTTCCCTGCCAAAATATAGAGAGTTGCGAAAAATGAAATAAAGGTCTGATGATGTAAAAAAATAAATTGGACTATTTCGTTTTGAGCAACCAGATCTCATGATAAGGAAAAAGAAGTACTCCCCTTGTAACTGTTTTTCAGGGCAGCTACAGGGGGAGTATCTTTATGTTGAGCTGATTTTGTCTACCGAATCCGCCATACTATTTTATTACTGTACGCGAATGACGCTGCCGCCGCTCGCACCGTGGCCCCGTGCTCCGCAATGTACTCCCCCAGCAGGATGGCCCGCTGCTCCGGATCGCCTTTCATAAAGATTCCTCCCTACTCCCGTTTTTAAAAATTATGAGAGAGGGCGGGGGATTATGCGGGCGGGAACCTGGCTACATAATTACAGTGCGGGCGTTTGCGGCCAAAAGCTTTTGAAACTGCTGGATAAAATGCTGCAAATTCGGTTGTTCCTTGAGATAATAAAGCCGGATTTCCAACGGCGGGTACCCGAAAGGAATAGAGATATCGTGATCTACCGGGCAGGGATAGAGGATAATTGCATTTCTTTGCAAGCTGAAAATCAGGGAGTTGCGGTCTTCTTTGTCCAGAATATGCAGCCTCGCCCCGAACCGGGATTCGAGAGATTCATACAGATCGTGGTCCAAAACAGCAGAAATAAAGATATCATACAGGCCCAGATCTTGAAAGGTTATCATCTTGCGTTTGGACAAGGGATGATTCTGCTGAACGATGGCATGAATCTGGGAGGTGCCCAACAGGATGTTCGGCACATGGGGAAAATCTCCTTTTTGTGGGTTAATGTAAAAGAAACCGTCGATGGCACGATCTTTCAAGGAGGAGAGCAGCTCTGTCTTTTTCATTCGGTCGAAGAGCAGAAATTCGCCGGGGTATGCTTCGGTATAATAGGTGGCAAGACTCGAAGCAAAGGCGTAGTGGAGCCGTACGCTGTGCCCGATGTGCAGCTTTTGGAGCTGTTCTTTTTTGGCTTGTCTTGCAGCTTCCACCGAGTCGTAGATCAGATTCAGGATCTTTCTTGCGCGGGGCTGAAAAATTTCGCCTGCGGGTGTCAACGTACAGCCAGAAGCTGTCCGCAAAAAAAGCGGCGTGCCGATTTCATTCTCCAGAGAATCAATCTGCTTTTTGATGGCTGCCGGCGTGATAAAAAGCTTTTCAGCAGCCTTGGTAAAACTTTTTTCCTTGCAGACGTATAAAAAAGTTTCCAATTTTGCACTGTCCAAAGTGAGTTCCCCCTAAAAATGCAGGTCGTTTATCTAAAAGGATTATACCGAAGTATTTACTTTTTGTAAACTATATCATAATTAAATACAAATTCACAATTCCACAGTTCCTGTTATACTGAAATCAGAAACCACCAACCCGGTAAATCTGGGGCAGGGGAGGAACCTTCTGTCTGGAGAAAGGGAAGCGGCATGAAAATCATAGAACTGATCGAAAGGATGAAACAGGATGCGGCAAGCGTCTGGACCGGCCGCACAATCGAAGAGGAGACAACCCGAGACCAAATCCTTTATGGAGATCCTCACCAGGAATGTACCGGCGTTGTCACCACTTGTTATGCGTCGGTGGATGTCATCCGAAAAGCTGGGGAGGCTGGCGCAAACCTGATTGTAGTGCACGAGGCGCTGTTCTGGAATCATGGAGACCGGACGGACTGGCTGGCCGGAAATACTGCATTTCAACAGAAGGCAGCGCTTCTCAACCGTTATAACATCTGTGTGTGGCGGAACCACGATCATATTCATGCGGGGCTGCCGATGGAGGGACAGTACCGGGACGGGATTTTCGGCGGGCTGAGCCGGCTGCTGGGCTGGGATGCCTATCGGGTTTATCCTGATAATCCAGTGCCGCAGGAGTTTCTTCTGCCGGAGATGAGTGTGGCCGAGATGGCGGCGCATCTGAATCGGAAATTCCGTCTGAACGGAATTCGTTTTATTGGCAATCAAGGCTGCCGGATTAAGAGGGTCTATATCCCGATGCACATTATGGGACACCCTTCCGACAACCAGATCATTCAGAAAATGAACGATCTGGACATCCACTGTTTGCTTACACTGGAAATGGTGGATTTTACCGTCTGCGAGTACGTCCGTGATGCCGCCATGACGGGTGAAAACCGCTGTATCTTTGCTCTGGGACATTTTAACCTGGAAGAAATCGGTATGGAATATTATGCGGAGTATCTGCGAGAGAAATTTGGATGGACGATCCCTGTGACGTTTATCCAGTCGGGGGATGCATATTCGTATTTCCCGGCATAAATCAGTTGGAGTTCTGCGTCAGTGCGCGCCTGCCGCAGAAACAAAATATTGGATGTATGTTTTAAAAATAAGGAGAATCAGTATGGCTCAGTTCGAGAATACCAAAATGGCCTCCGAAATAATCGAGGCCGTAGGCGGCAAAGGAAATGTTGCAGCCGTAACCCACTGCATGACGCGCCTGCGCTTCAACTTGAAAGACGAAGCCAAATCCAGTGATGATGCCATTAACAAGGTAGCAGGCGTAATCAAAGTGATTCACGCAGGAAACCAGGTCCAGGTGGTCATCGGCCAGGGAGTTGACCGAGTATATGACGAAGTCTGCAACCAACTGGGCGGCCTGGCCCAGGCGGAAGAAGAGGGAACGGCCGGCAATGGCAAAAAGAAAAAGCTGACGCCCAAGGTGATTCTGAATAATATTCTGGGCGCACTGAGCGGCAGCATTACACCCATCCTTCCTGTTTTTATTGTGGCCGGCATTTTCAAGATGATCGCGGTGCTGCTGGGCCCGTCGAATGCCGGACTTCTGAGCGAAGAGAGCCAACTGTACCAGCTGTGCAACCTGGTGAACGACGGCTGCTTCTACTTTATGCCCTTCTTTGCCGCATACAGTGCTGCCCAAAAATTCAAAGCCAGCCCGATCCTGTCCATGATTCTGGCCGCAGTGATGCTTCACCCCAATATGCTTGCCATAGTGAGCGCGGGTGAGCCGTTCGGCATCTATGGTCTGTTCCCCATGCACCTGGTCAATTATACCCAGGCGGTGATTCCCATCGTTCTGATCGTGTGGGTGCTGTCCTATGTGGAAAAATGGGTTAAGAAGATTGTCCCCGATTTCATCCGTGTGCTGGGTGTCCCCACATTGACTGTGGCGATCATGCTGCCGCTGGCGCTCTGCGTATTTGGCCCCATCTGTTATGTAGTCATGGGCTGGGTGGCGGATCTGATCGTCTGGCTCAATAATACGGTCGGCATTCTGGCAATGGTGGTTGTTGGAGCAACTTGGCCCCTGGTGATTGCTTTTGGAATGCATGTGCCGGTAATGACCGCGCTGCTGCCGGCCTGGCTCACCATTGGCTACGATTCCATCGTCAGCCCGGCGGCGATTGCTTCCAGTCTGGCAAATCTGGGCGTAGAGCTGTCCTATGCGCTGCGAGCAAACAGCAAAGAGGCAAGAGCGCTTGGCTGGAGCTGCCTGACGTCCAACGCACTTGCCAATATAGGTGAACCTTACCTGTACGGTATCTTCCTCCGGGACAAGCGAGCCCTGGTTTACCAAATGATTGGCGGCGCGTCCGGTGCGCTCGTTATGGGCATCCTTGGGGCAAAAATCTATATCTTCTCGGGCGTTGGTTTCCCCTGGCTGAACTTCCTGCGCTTTGGCGAGGATGCCATCCTGGGCGCGGTCGGTATGGCGGTTGCATTTGCCGTGCCGCTTGGTCTGGGTTTGGTCTTTGGTTATGAGAAGAGCAAGGAATAACAAATTTGGAAGGACAGGAGGGGAAAATGCCACTTTCGCAGGATTTTTTATGGGGCGGAGCCTTGGCGGCCAACCAGTGTGAGGGCGGCTGGAACGAAGGCGGCCGCGGTCTATCGAATGCAGATGTCCTGCCTTACGGCAAAGATCGCTTGCCGGTGGTCAAGGGGGATGTCCCGATGCTGAAACCGGACAGTAGCCATCGGTATCCGGCCCAGACCGGCGTGGATTTCTATCATCGGTATCAAGAGGATATCCGGCTTTTCGGTGAGATGGGCTTCAAGACCCTGCGGCTTTCCATTGCGTGGAGCCGGATCTATCCGAACGGCGACGATGCCCGGCCCAACGAAGAGGGGCTGCGCTTTTACGAGAATGTTTTTGCCGAGTGCCATCGATATGGCATCGAGCCCCTGGTGACCATCACACACTATGATATCCCCATGCACCTGGTCACCGAATATGGGGGCTGGCGCAGCCGGAAACTGATCGAGCTTTATAAACGGTTTGTTTCGACCCTGTTTCACCGGTATAAAAATATGGTCAAATATTGGCTGACCTTCAACGAAATCAATATTATGACCTCTGCCTGCTTTATGGCGGCGGGCCTGATCTTTCAAGAGGGGGAAGACCGTTATCCAATCGTCTACGACGCGGTACATCACGTATTGGTGGCCAGCGCCTGGGCCACCAAACTTTGTCACGAGATCATCCCCGACAGTCGGGTGGGCTGCATGCTGAATGCTGGCATCTTTTACCCGGCAACCTGCAATCCTCTGGATGTTTTGGCCGCACAAGGGGAAAACCGCAAACACTATATGTTCAGCGATGTCCAGGTGCGGGGCAGTTATCCGGCCTATGTCCTCAAAGAGTTTGAGAGGCGGGGGTATAACCCCCCGTTTGCTGAAGATGACCGGCAGATCCTCCAGGAAAACACCGTGGATTTTGTTTCCTTCTCTTATTACTCGACCCGAGTGGTCGAGGCGAATTCGGACGGGAAATACGATTCCAACCTGCTCAAGTCGGCGGATAACCCCTATCTGGAGCGGGAGCCCTGGGGACGTTTCCTGGACCCGGTGGGGCTGCGGATCACCATGAACGAAATCTACGACCGTTACCAAAAGCCGCTGTTCATTGTGGAAAATGGTCTGGGCGCGCCGGATACACCGGACGAAACCGGCTATGTGGAAGATGATTACCGAATCAATTATCTGCGGGACCACATCCGGGAGATGAAAAAGGCGGTGGAACTGGACGGCGTGCCCCTGATGGGGTATACCTGTTGGGGTCCCATTGACCTGGTATCGGTGGCCACAGGCGAAATGCGCAAACGGTATGGGTTTATCTATGTGGACTGGGACGACGAAGGAAAGGGCAGCATGAAGCGCAGCCGCAAAAAGTCGTTTGGCTGGTACAAAAAGGTGATCGAATCCAATGGGGAAGATTTGGACTGAAATTCGGTTTGAGAGGACAGGCGATGAAACTTTTACTGCAATCCGATGACTACGGGATTTCCCGCGCCGTCGCGCGGGGGATTGTCTACGGCATCGACCAGGGGCTTATCCGGAACACCGGCCTTTTTGCCAATATGCCCTGGGCGGAAGAATGCGTGGAATGGATTCGGCCCTGCTTGCGCCAAATTGCCTTTGGCCTGGATTTGAACCTCACCACAGGCCGGCCCATCCTGCCGCCGGAGCGTATCCCTTCACTGGTGAACGCGGAGGGCAGATTCCACACCAGTTGGGAGAGCCGTAAGCTGGATGCGGCCCTGGGCGGGGCCGACCACGCCAGCCGCCAGGAAGTTTTGCTGGAATGCGAAGCGCAGATTCAACGGTTTATTGAACTGGTGGGCAAGAAACCGGACTACATCCACCCCCATGCATACACGACGCCGAGGATCATGGAGGTTCAGCGGGAACTTGCCCATCAATATGGAGTGCCCTATTCCTCCGATGTCTGGCAGCGGCTGGCAGGGTTCGGGGTGCCGGAGTACCGGATCGGCTGGTACAAAAAGCCCGCCACCCTGGAAAACCAGATGAATTCTTCCTTGAAAGAGTATGTTCTGACGCACAGCGCGGAACTTTTGGCGCAGGATATCTGTATCCTGACAGGGCACATGGGCTATCTGGACCGCGATTTGATGGAGCTTTCGACCTATACGCTCTATCGCGTGAACGACCTGGCCGACGTGGTCAGCGAGGAACTGAAAGCCTGGGTAAAAGACAATCGGGTGGAACTGATCACGTATCGGGATCTGTAACAGCATGCGATGAAGGTCTAGATGAAGGAAAAGGAGCGTAGCATGAAAGATATTTTGCTGTTTATATCCGATCAACATTCCTGGCTGCAACAGGGCTATGCAGGCGATCCAGTGATCCGCACACCAAATCTGGATCGGATTGCAAGCGAGGGCACCGCCATGCAAAATGCAAGCACACCCTACCCGGTCTGTGTGCCGGCACGGATGGCGATGCTGACCGGCCAGCTGGCCAGCCGCTGCGGCGTAATGAGCAATATGGCGGCGCTGGACTCCAACCGAGCCACCTTTGCCCACTGCCTGAACACGGCGGGATATGAGACGGTCCTCTGCGGACGGATGCACTTTGTGGGGCCCGATCAGCGGCATGGGTTCTCGAAACGGATTGCCGGAGACATTACGGCGATCTACCATAACAGACCAAACAAAGCGTTTGCAGCCGAGCGGGGCGTGCACGACAAAACTCCTCAGGGCGGGCCGTCCTGCTTGAGCATCATCGGCGGGGGCAACTCTCCTACGCTGGAGTTTGACCGCTATGTGGTGGAAAATGCCGAGCAGTACCTGCGGGGTAACTATGAGAAACCACAGTTTTTGTGTGTGGGAACCTATGGACCTCATCACCCGTATGTAGCCCCAAAAGAGTTGTATGAGTATTATTACGACAAAGTGAGCATCCCGGAACAAAGCTTTTCTTACCCGGAACACCCGGCCATCCGCGGGAAAATTCTCCAGGATACCGACCCGGAAGTGGTTCGCGCAGTACGGGCAGCCTATTATGGAATGGTGGAATTTGAGGACGCGCTGATCGGGCGGGTTTATGATGCGTTCCAGGAATATCTGGCCCGTAACGGGCGGGAAGGCGTGTTTGTCTACGTTTCGGACCATGGAGAGCACGCAGGGTATCGGGGATACTACGGAAAATCCACCTTCTACGAGCCCTCTGTCCATATCCCGATGCTGTTCGCTGGCCAAGGAATTGCAAAAGGACGGCGCTGTTATGGCGCGGTTTCGCTGCTGGATGTTGCCCCCACTCTCTGCGAGATTGCCGGAGCGGTTACGCCGCCCGACCAGGACGGAGTAAGCCTTCTCCCCCAACTCAGCGGGGGAAAAGATGTTCAGGACCGGATGGTCATCAGCGAAACCGGCGGGACCATCCGAATCCGGACGAAAGAATATCTGTATGGGCAAATGGTCCGCTGCGGCAGGTATAAATATGTTCACTACGAGGGATTCGATGCAGAAGACAGGCTGTTTGATGTGGACCAAGACCCGGAGGAAACGGTTAATGTGGTGGACCGACATCCGGACCTGGTGGATTCCATGAGAAAGCTGCTGGCGCAGCGCTGTGCGCCGAGTGATGTGATTCGACAGCGAGCGGAGGAGTTCAATGAGAACTTGAAAATTCTTGGGCGCTGTGATTTCGACAATGCGGAAGAACGCTGGCACGCACCGGATTGTGCACGGCACTACCCGGAACATATGGTGAGCAGCAGACGGTTTGGGGAATCCAAATAGTAGGATCTGAAGTCCGCGGACTTCGCAAACCGAATAAACCGTAGAGAAGGCACTCCCCCTGTGGATGACGCAAAAATATCCACAGGGGGAGTGCTGTTGTTTTAAGGAAAAACCGAACCGAATCTACGACACAAACCGTTGTTGGAACTTTCCCGTTTTGTTATAATAGATTTAACTTATCAGCGGAATATTCCACGGGAAAGGGCAGTGTAATCAAGATGAAAGGTTCTGAAACAAAGCTGGTTGCGTATATGCAGGGCTCGGACAAGCGATTTGTCATCCCGGTATACCAGCGAAATTATGACTGGAAGACGGAAAACTGTAAACAGCTGTATAACGACCTGGTCAAGGTGGTCCGCAAGGGACGGAAAAGTCATTTCTTTGGCAGCATTGTGTCGGTCCATAACGAGGACGAGTTCAACGAATTTCTTGTGATCGACGGCCAGCAGCGGCTCACCACCATCTCTTTGCTGCTTCTGGCCATGTACAACCTGATGAAGCAGGGAGTGCTTACCCCTTCCAAAGGAAACCTCGCCGAAAAAATCTATAAAACCTACCTGATTGACGAATGGCAGGAGGATGATACCCGGATCAAGCTGAAACCAGTCAAAAACGATCGGGAGGCCTTTGGCCGGCTGTTTGGCGAAGAATCGGAATATATCCCGGAATCCAACCTTACCATCAATTACAACTATTTTTACACCCGGATTCAGAAAGAGGAAGTGACGCTGGACGAACTGTACGATGCCATTACGAAACTGGAAATCATCAATATTATTTTGAACCAGGACGATAATCCCCAGCTGATTTTTGAGAGCCTGAACTCCACCGGTGTGGCATTAAGCGAGGGCGATAAAATCCGGAACTTTATCCTGATGGGGCAGCCGCCCAAACAGCAAAACGATTTTTACGAGAGATACTGGAATAAGATTGAGCTTTGCACCAACTACAATGTCAGCGGTTTTATACGGGACTATCTGAGCATCAAGCAGCAGCTGATCCCCTCCATGAACCGCGTCTATTTTACCTTTAAGGCCTTTGTGGAGGATCATGCGCTGGAGACAGAACCGCTCCTTCAGGAGCTGCTGAATTATGCCCGCTGGTACGAGATTCTGCTCAAAGGGCGGACTGCGGATAAAGCGCTGAATGCCTGTATTTACCGGTTGAATCGGCTGGAAACTACCATTACCCGCCCCTTCTTTCTGGAAGTCCTCCGTTTGCATGCCGAGGGAAAATTGCCTCTTGCCCAGGTGAAGGAGATTTTCCACATCACGGAGAATTATCTGTTCCGCCGCACAATCTGCGATCTGCCCACCAATGCGTTAAATAAAATCTTTTTGATGCTGCACCGGGAGATCCTTCGGTACGATGGCACCGAGGACGGATATCTGGAAAAGTTTAAATACGCCCTGTGCTCCAAGACGGATCGCGGCCGCTTCCCGGACGACACGGAGTTCCTGGAGGCTTTTGCCATCCGGCCGGTATACCAGATGAACAGCAAAAACAAGATCTATCTATTGGAGCGGTTTGAAAACTTTGGGACCGTAGAGGTTCAGGATGTGTACAGGCAGTTTGATGACGGCGTCTATTCCATCGAGCACATCATGCCCCAGCACCTCACCCCGGCATGGATCAAAGAACTGGGGGAAGATTATGAGCAGATCCACGAGCAGTGGCTCCACCGGCTCGCCAACCTGACCCTGACCGGGTACAATTCCCGGTACAGCAACAGCACCTTTGCCGAAAAACGGGATATGGAAAACGGCTTTATCAGCAGCCATCTTTACATGAACAACTGGATTGGACAGCAGCAGCACTGGGGTCTGGCGGAACTGGAAGCCCGGAATCAGATGCTGATGCAGCGAGCAGCGGCCATCTGGCCCATGCCCGAGACGAACTATAAACCGGCGGAAAAACAGATGGATTCCTACTCCCTGGAGGACGATGTGGACCTGAGCGGCCGGGAAATCCTGCGGTTTAGTTATAAGAATACGGAGCAGCCGGTCACCAGCTGGATCGACATGATGGAACAGGTCTTGAAAATTCTCCACGCAGAGGATCAGTCGGTGCTGTCCAAGCTGGCCCATACTTCAGACCCGGAGAATGAGCTGGACGCCTATGTAAGCAGCCGCCCGGAGGATCTGCGGAATGCGCTGAAAATCGACGACGATATTTTTGTGGAGCGAAACACCAGTACCGCTACCAAACTCTCTCTCCTGAGAAAATTCTTCAAAGCCTATGGAACGGACGCAGAGGATCTGGTTTTCATTCTCAAGGATTCGGATGCGGATAAGAGCGCCGAGGAAGCGGGGACCCGCTGGGAGCTGCGGCGGCGGTACTGGGCGTTCGCGTTGCCGTACATTCAGCAAGCCAACAACGACGGCACAGGCCGTGGCTGTTTTTTAAACTGCACAACTTCCAAAGAAAACTGGATCAACGGCTTTTTCGGGATCGGCGGTTTTTCCTTTGCCTGTGTGGCAAATTACAATGGGGCGAAGGTGGAACTCTGTCTGGCTCATTTCAAAAAAGAGCGGAACAAGAAAGCATTTGATCTCCTGTGGCAGCACAAAGAGGAGATCGAAACAAAGCTCGGCACTCCCTTGTGCTGGCTCCGGCTGGATGACAAAAAAGCTTCTTATGTCACGCTTCGTCTTGAAGAAGTCAGCATTGAAAAGGAAGAAGACTGGACACGGATCGCAAAGTTCCACGCAGAGTGGAGCAAAAAGTTCTATGATACCTTTGTGCCTTATCTAAAGCAAATGGATTAAGCCGGGATCATTTTGACCCATTCTGAGGATGCCGTTGGCACCCAGATGGAGAAGATCTTTGGATCAATATAAATCATGCGAATTCTGACTTGAATGAAGAAGCCGCACACTCATCGTGGACATTCCAGAGAGTGTGCGGCTTTTTTTGTACCCTGTGCAGGGGAGAGAGGCGGCCCGGGCATTCTTTTTCATTACACGCTGCCGCGTTTGACCAACTGGGTGCAAACTTCCAGTTTGATGGGATGAAATTCTTTTTCCGAGAGAATGGTCAGCATCCGCTCGGCGGCCAGCTTGCCCATGTATTCCTTGGGGACGTTCACGGTGGTGAGGGGCGGGGTGGAGCGGGCAGAGGCGGCCAGATTGTCGAAGCCCACCACGGCGATATCCTGGGGGACACGATACCCAAATTCCTGAAAAGCCCGGATGGCGTCCAGGGCGATAAAATCGTTGTCGGCAAAATAACAGCTGGCGATGGGGCAGTCAGAGCGAAGCAGTTCTTTCAGCTCACGATAGACGGAGCAGTTGATGGGCAGATCGTGAATGATGCATTCCGAGACAGAAAATCCGTTCTCCTGAATGGCGCGGTAGTATCCCCGTTCCCGCTGAACAAAGTTATACAGCCGGGTGCGGCAGCGCAGATAACCGGGCTGGCTGTGCCGTTTGCGAATCAGGTAATTGGTGGCGGTGTAGGCCCCTTCTTCGTTGTTAATGACGACACAGTCGGTCTGCTGGGACGGCAGGGAGGAATCCAGCAGCACCACTGGAATCCGCAGATCCAAAAAGGGCTGGTACTCTTCCCGGGTCAATTCGGTAGCATACAGAAGAATCCCGTCACAGCCCTTGGAGATCAGCAGTTCCAGCTGGTCACGGATGTTTTCCGCCGTATCAATGTAGGAGACCGTCAGGGTATAGGTGGTCTCTTTAAAGGCGCTTTCCACCCCGTTTTGCAGCGCCATAAAGAACGGGTTGTCAAAGATGCCGTGCTTGTTGTAGTAGGCCACGCAGATGCTGCCGGTTCGCCGGCTGGGGGAGTTCAGCCGGGAAAAATCATACCCGAGGGCACGGGCGGTTTCCAGAACACGATGGGTGGTCTGGGTGCTGACGCCGCTTTTGCCCCGCAGAGCGAAAGAGACGGTGGCTTCGGATAGGCCCAGCTGACGGGCAATTTCTTTTGCAGTAACAGACATGGAGACGCCTCCGTTCTACCAATCGAGAGGATGAAAGAATGATCGCAGATGAAATGCGGGGACTGTGGCCCGCCCCTTGATTTGAGCTTATTTTACCATAAAAAACGAACAATAGAAATATAGATTCATGGAAATAGATGAAATTAAGCAAAATATTAAGTTGATTTACTAAATTATTTGTTGCTATTCAAATCCGTTCGTGATAGATTGAGAACGTCGAAAGGGCGCGAACAAAACGGCGGAAAGACAAGGCAAACCCCGCCGACAAGAGGCCCAAAATCTGGATGAGATAGGAGGATTTTATGCTCAACCCCAAAATTCTGCCCCTCTGGCGCGCGGGGATTTTTGATTTCCAAAGTCAGCGGTCTTACCAAAACCCTTTTTTGGATGTGCAGATCTGGGCGGAGTTTACCGCTCCTTCGGGGCGGAAAATTCGCCGTGAGGCATACTGGGACGGCGCAGACAACTACAAGGTTTCCTTTGCGCCCACCGAGCTGGGGGTCTGGCAGGCCCGGCTGGAAGCTCCCGATGAAACCGGTCTGAATGGCGCTGCCTGGACGGTGGAAGCGGTGCCCTATGAGGGGGATTTGGCCATCTATCAGCACGGTTTTTTGCGGGTGGCGGAAAATGGCCGGTTTTTGTGTTATGCAGACGGCACCCCCTTCTTCTGGCTGGGAGATACTCACTGGGAGTTTGCCTGCCGCGAAAAATGGGACGAGTCCAACCACCCTGGCATGGACAGCATGTTCCGGGGGATGGCGGACCGCCGGGCCCGCCAGGGATACACGGTTTATCAGACCAACCTGCGCAGCGATCGGGCGATGGGAGGCAACGGCCGGTACTGGGACGAAAGCAGCCCCTCCGATCTACCCAATGTGGCGTTTTACCAGAAAGAACTGGACCGCCGGATGCAGTACCTGGCGGATCTGGGGCTGGTGAATGCTTTGGGCCAGGCGTGGTTTATGTCCATTGACAATGACATCCAGCACCAGAAAAATCTGGCGCGGTATCTGGTGGCCCGCTACGGTGCCCTGCCCATGGTGTGGACGCTGGCCGGTGAGACCGCCGGTTATGAAGGGGGAGAGGCCCGCCAAAAGCGGATTGACGGCTGGCGGGAGGTGGCGCTGCTGATCGAACGGCTGGATGGTTATGGTCAGCTGCAAACGGCCCACTACACCAACGAACGCCCCTTTGCGGAGTATTATCAGGACGAATCCTGGTTTGATTTTGCCCTCAACCAGGCGGGCCATGGGGACTATCCCATCAGCCTGCGGGATTATACCTCCTACTGCCAAAAACATCCCAAGCCCTTTGTGGAGGGGGAGGCCCTCTATGAGTATTGCTCTACCCTGGAAGAGCTGGGTACCCGCCTCTGTACTGCGGACATGCTCCGGCGGGTGGCCTACATGTCCATTCAGGCGGGCGGCTGCGGCTATACCTACGGCGCACAGGGCATTTGGGATGTAGTTTGGGAAAAAGGTCAGCCAAACCCCATGTCCTTGTTCAATCGGTTTGATATTACCTGGGCGGAGGCCATCGACGGCCCCGGCGGGGAACAGATGGGCTATATGCGGCGCTTTTATGAAAAAGCGCATTTCTGGGAGCTGTATCCCTATGGGGCACAGGCGGAGGAACAGTCCTTCAGCCCCTTTGCCAAAAAGCAGCCCTATGTCACCCTGAACCGGGACGCCACCCGGTTGGTGCTCTATTATGCGGACAGTACCCGCAAATCCATCACCCTGGAAGGGCTGCGGGATGAGCCCTACCGGGCGGAATGGTTCGATCCCCGAACCGGGGAAAGCCGGGCCTGGGACGAGCCGGTGACGCCGCAGAGCGGGTGCTGGACTCCGCCCGCCAAACCGGGGCCCGGCGATTGGCTGCTGTTGGTTACGGCCGAAGAGGCATAAAGCCGTTTTTATAAGAGAGAGGAGAAGTTTCATGGCAAAGAAGAACTACGACGAGCTGGCCAGAAATATTCTGGAACAGATCGGCGGCGCAGAGAACGTCATCTCTGTGACCCACTGCATCACTCGCCTGCGCTTTAAACTGAAGGACGAGAGCAAAGCAAACACCGACGCCATCAAGAAGATCAAAGGGGTTGTCAGCGTGGTACAGGCCGGCGGCCAGTATCAGGTGGTCATCGGCAGCGACGTGGACGACGCTTACCAGGCTCTGGGCCGGCTGCCTGGCGTCACCCTGGAAGGGGCAGTGGCGATCCGCGAGGAAGAAGACCTCAAAAAGAAGCGGCCGCTGGACGTCGTTGTGGATATGGTTTCGGGCGCTTTTCTGCCCACCCTGCCTGCCATGACGGCGGCCGGCTTGCTGAAAGCCCTGTGCGCCATGCTCCCCATGCTCAACCTGCTCTCCACCGAGAGCACCACCTACCGCATCCTGTATGCCATGGGCGATGCGTTCTTCTACTTCCTGCCCATCATTCTGGGCGCAAGTACGGCCAAAAAGTTTGGCGTGAACCAGTTCCTCGGCATGGTCATCGGCGGTGTGCTGGTTTATCCGGATCTTACCGCCATGTACAGTGCCGGTGAGGCGGTGACCTTCGCAGGGGTCCCGGTAAGCCTGATCAGCTATCCCCAGACGGTTCTGCCGGTGCTGTTTGGCTGCATGCTGCTGGCGCTGGTGGATAAATTCTGGAAACGGATTGTCCCGAAGGTGGTGGCCAATATCTTTGTACCGCTGCTGGACCTGCTGGTGACCATCCCCGTCACGTTGATTGTCATTGGCCCGGTTACCGATGTGGTGGGCGGCGCCATCGCCGACGGCATCACCTTCCTGATGACGATTGCACCCCCGGTCACCGGTTTTGTGGTGGGCGCACTGTGGTCTCTGATGATTATGATGGGCCTGCACTTCCCGCTGGTTATGATCGAGCTGAACAACCTGATGACCACCGGCCATATGCGGATGCTGCCGGCCACCTTCCCCTGCACCTTTGCCCATGCGGGTGCGGCGCTGGGCGTTGCACTGCGCACCCGGAACAAGGACCTGAAAGATGTGGGCATTGCCGCCTTTATCTCGGGTATCTTCGGCACCATTTCCGAGCCCGCCATCTATGGCGTCAACCTGAAATATAAGCGCCCCTTCCTCTGCGCCAGCATTTTCACCGGCGTCGGCGGCGCCATCATCGCAATAGCCGGGGCGGACTGCACCATCCAGCTGGGCGGCATCAGCATCTATACTATGCCCATGTTTGTGTCCCTGCTGCCCGGCGGTGTGGGAATTCTGGTGGGCGTGCTGGTAGGTTTCTTTGGCAGCGCGATTGCGTCTTACCTTACCTTCAGTGACTCCCTGCTGGACAAATAAACGATTGCTTGCATTTTCTTCCTTTACATAAGAGCGCGGGGCGCTCTACCGTGCAGTCGCCGGGCGGCTTTTTCAGAGCAGGCTGGCGGCTGCATTGTTTTAGGGGAGAGAGCGAAAAGAAAGGATGGTTTTTCGATGAAATGGAAAAAGAATATGCAGCCGGTGGACTGGAGCTGCATGAGCGATATTCTCATCGAGGATGAGATGGGCGACATCCGCCCCATGAGTGAACCGTATTTCAAGGCGGTGCCCCTGGCCGAAGGGGTGTGGCAGGTGCTGAGCGACGGCGACTACTCCTATGTGGTGGAGGGGGACGAGGAGCTGGTGGTGATTGACGGCGGCATGGGGGCCGGGAATATTCGGGAATTTTGCCAGAGCCTCTGCCCCTCGAAGCCTCTTTACCGGATGCTGCTGACCCACAGCCACTTTGACCACACCCCCAATGGTTATTTGTTCGATGTGGTGTATATGCACGAAAAAACCTACCCCAACCGCAATAAACCCATGGCCGAGTTTGCACAGCGGGCGGACCAGATCACTTTCCCGGACGATTACCCGGTGGTCTTTTTGAAGGAAGGGGATGTCATTGACCTGGGCTGCCGCAAACTCGAGGTGCTCAACATCGAGGAACATTGCCAGGGCAGCCTTCAATTTTTGGACCGGACTTCCCGTATTCTGTTCTGCGGCGACGAGCTGAACGGCAACTTCTTTGACAGCCGGATTTCGGTGGAACATTCCTTCCGCAACGTGGCCCGCTGGAAAGCCCTGCGGGGCAGCTACGACCGTCTGTGTGCCGGCAACGGAGTTCATGACGCCGTCTATGTGGACCGCTATTATGATACCCTGAAATATATTCTGGAAGGCCACGCAGACGAGGGGGTGCAGCACTACAAGCCCTACTGTGACCGGGTGGCCACCATTTCCGAAAAGGACGGCAAAAAGGTGTACGCCCGGCGTTCCCCGCATTTTGAGGGGCTGGCGCAGGTGCTGATCGATGCCGGTTACGCCGAGGATGTAGCCCTGAACGATGGCCGGGCCTGCTTCTGCCTGCTGCGCAAACTGACGCCGGACGGGATCTTTGACCGGGAACTGCGCCGGAATGACTGCCGGGTCTGCTACTACTTGAATCGGATCTGGGATACCCCGGAGCCGCTGGCTTCGACCATCTGAACAGGGGGAATAAAGAATGCTGAAAGGGATTTCTCCGCTTCTTTCGCCACAGCTGCTCAAAGTTTTGGCCGAGATGGGCCACGGCGATACCCTTGTGATCGGGGACGCCAATTTTGCGGCGGCATCCATGGCCCGGGATCGTATCCTGGTGCGGGCGGACGGCCTGCCGACGGAGAAACTGGCCGATGCAATTTTGCAGCTATTCCCGCTGGACGATTGGGCGGAGGCCCCGGTAATCCTGATGGGGCTGGAAGACTCAAAGGGAGAGCTGCAGCCGCTGGATCAGTGCAAAGCCATCCGCGCCGTGGTGGCAAAATACGAGCCGGAAGCAGCCCAAAAGTGCCGGGTGGTAGATCGGGAAGCTTTTTATGCCCTGGCCCGGGACGCCTATGCGGTAGTGGCGGCGGGCGAGACGCACCGCTACGGCTGCGTGATCTTTCAAAAAGGGATTTGCTGAATCATAAAGCAAAGGAAAAACTCCCTGCGGGAATTCCCGCAGGGAGTTTTTCTGTCCCGCTGAAAGGATCAGCGCAGAATCAGCAGTACATCCTCTTCAAAGGGGTGCATGGGCAGGGTGGTGACTCCCTCCTGGAACGTCGGGGTCAGCCAGGCGGTGCGGCGGCTGGCCAGGTCGTAGGCACGGACGCTGCGACCCGAGAAATCCCCGTTCAGGGTGAGCTGGGTGTTCACCGGCAGATAGATCAGGCAGAGGGATTCATCCGGAGTTTTGGCAATCCGGATCTCAGGGGAGGTGTGGGCCACCCGTTCCTGACAGGGAACCAGGGTGCCGATGCCGTAAGTATCGAACACCTCCCGGGCGAAACCGTAGTCCCAGGCGCCGGGGAAATGAAGCGCCGCCTGGTGGGGCTGAGGAGCGTCGAAGGCCTCGCCCAGGGCCAGAGTGGGGCGAAGACCGGCGGAAACCCAGTTCCACACTCCGTGGGCGCCGTAGGTGACCCCGGCGCAGGCGCCCGAGAGCAGGCTCTGCCAGGCGGCGCGGCGGATCGCAAACCGACCGAACCGGCCATAGAGATTGTGGCTGTATCCCATCTGCTCGTAACAGGGCTCACTGTTGATGACCGGGCGGCGGGGTTCCCGGTTGGACAGCACCTCGGCGGCCAGGTAGGTCGTGGCCTGGCCGCTGCTGTTGTGGCCGGATTGGTAGATATAAAAATCCATCTGCCGGGCGAACTGGTCGGGGATGTCGGTCAAACGGCCCCGGAGGTGCATGGTTTTCAGCCCCGCAAAGCCCCGCTGGGCCAGCAGGTCAAAGGCGGCCTGGTAGTATTCATTGGCTTCCTCGGTGGGGAAGTCGGTGTCCCCGCTGATGACGTAGACCGGCTCGAACTCGTCGAAGCTGTCGTAAATTTTGGTCAGAACCCCCGTCAGCTGATCCCGGGGGATGGCGAAACGGGGAATCAGATGGTTGGCCCAGGTGCCGGGCACCTGGTTGGACCAGAGCACCACCAGCGCCAGGGTGAAACCTTCGGCCCGGGCCATCCGGCACATCTGGCGGGCGTGGTCAAAATAGTCCTGCTGGGGCTGGCTGTAATCGGGGAATCCATCCTCCGCCAGAGCGAAAGGCGCCCAGGGCAGGGGACTTTCGCCCCGGTCCCACTGGGCCAGGGTGTTGATTTGCAGCACCGTGAACCCCTGTTCCCGGCGGCGCTTGAGGTAATAGGCCCAGTCTTCCAGGGTGATGTTGGTGAAAGCGCTCCAGATGGTATCGGCCAGCCAGAAAAAGGGTTTGCCCTCCTGCTCCAGATGGCGGTGGTCGGCGGAAACGGTCAGGATACTCATGCTGCAATACTCCTTTGGTGATTTAAATAAGAAGAAGCGGGCGGCCGC
>NZ_BQKV01000035.1 GCF_022180365.1 Faecalibacterium gallinarum | reverse complement strand
CCGAAGAAGTTTTCTGCCACCGCATTGTCCAGACAGTTCCCTTTGCGGCTCATACTCTGCCGAATACCTTTCACACGCAGCATACGTTGGTACTGCTTGTGCTGGTATTGCCAGCCTTGGTCAGAGTGGAGAACCAGTCCGGTTGCATCCGGTATGGTTTCAAAGGCTTTGGTGAGCATAGTTGTTACCATGCTTAAAACCGGTCGGTCAGAGATGGCATAGCTCACCAAATACCCATTGTGCAGATCCAGGATTGGAGAAAGATAGAGTTTCTGGCCAAACAAGCTGAACTCTGTCACATCAGTGACCCACTTTTGATTTGGTTTTTCCGCATGGAAGTTTCTGTTCAGCAGATTGGGCGCAAT
>NZ_BQKV01000034.1 GCF_022180365.1 Faecalibacterium gallinarum | reverse complement strand
GAACACTTATGTGTTCCTTTCGCATTGTCTCTACTACCAGTTGCTTAAATTCCGGCGTGTAGCGTTTGTTCGGTATTCCTTTTGGCATAATAAAACACCCCACTTGTTATCCAGTATACCATACTGTCTAACAAATGGGGTGCAGTTCATCCACCCTGGGGCGGGCAGTTTTTTTGCGGCTCTGGACATACAATATTTCGCGCCGGTTCACAAGGTTTTTACAACTCTCGCTTTCCGTTTGGGGGCGAATGTGGTATACTATGGTATTGCTGCAACCCAGCAAAAAACGAGAAAAGACAGGATGTGCATCCTATGAAAGATGGATTTCTGAAAGCAGCCGCCCTCTCCCCCGCGCTGCGGGTGGCAGACTGCGGATATAACACCGACCAGATCCTGACCCAGCTGCGGGACTGCGCCCAGCGGGGGGTCAAGCTGGCCGTCTTCCCGGAATTTTGCCTCACCGGCTACACCTGCGGCGACCTGTTTTTGCAGCGCACCTTGCAGCAGGGCGCGCTGGAAGGGCTGGGCCGCATCCTGGAAGCCAGCGCCGGGCTGGATCTGGTGGCCCTGGTGGGTCTGCCCCTGATGGTCCGGGGCAAGCTGTACAACTGTGCCGCTGTGGTCTGCCGCGGGCAGATTCTGGGCGTTGTCCCCAAGACCTACCTGCCCAACTACGGCGAATTTTACGAGAAGCGCCAGTTCACCCCCGGCAGCTGCGAGGTGGAGCAGATCACCCTCTGCGGCCAGGAAGTACCCTTCGGCACCTCGCTGCTCTTCCGCTGCCGCCAGCTGGAGAGCTTTGTGCTGGGGGTGGAGCTCTGCGAGGATCTGTGGAGCGCCCTGCCCCCCTCCACCTTCCACGCCCTGGCCGGGGCCACCGTCATCGCCAACCTGTCGGCCAGCGATGAGACGGTAGGCAAAGCCGAATACCGCCGGGCCCTGGTGGAAAACCAGTCCGCCCGTCTGCTCTGCGGCTACATTTACGCCTCGGCGGCCCACGGCGAGAGCACCCAGGACATGGTCTTTGCGGGCCACAACCTGATCGCCGAGAACGGCACCCTGTTGGCCGAGGCCCTGCCCTTTGGGGGCAAGATCGCCGAAACCGAGCTGGACTGCCAGCGGCTGGAGAGCGAGCGGGCCAAAAACACCAGCTTTGAGCCCACCTCCGACGGCTATGTCACGGTGGACTTTGACCTGAACCTCTCCGAAACGGCCCTGACCCGCTGGGTGGACCCGGCCCCCTTTGTTCCCGGGGACCCCGCCCGCCGGGCCGCCCGCTGCGAGCTGATCCTGACCATGCAGGCCGACGGCCTGGCAAAGCGGATGGAGCACGCCCGGGCTAAAAAAGCCGTCATCGGCATTTCGGGCGGGCTGGACAGCTGCCTGGCATTGCTGGTGGCCGTCCGGGCCATGAAGCAGCTGGGCCGCCCCGCCGCCGACGTGCTGGCGGTGACCATGCCCTGCTTCGGCACCACCAAGCGCACCCGCAGCAACGCCGAGATCCTCTGCAACGAGCTGGGGGTCAGCTTCCAGGAGATCGACATTGCCCGGACCGTCCACAGCCATTTTGCAGACATCGGCCAGGACGAGAGCGTTTTGGATGTGACCTTTGAGAACGGCCAGGCCCGGGTCCGTACCCTGGAACTGATGGATCTGGCCAACCGGACCGGGGGCCTGGTGGTGGGCACCGGCGATCTTTCGGAGCTGGCCCTGGGCTGGGCCACCTACAACGGCGACCACATGAGCATGTACGGCGTCAACGCCGGGGTTCCCAAGACTCTGGTGCGGCACCTGGTCCGGTACGAGGCCGACGCCGCCGGGGAAGGCGCGCTCCAAAAAGTCCTGCTGGACATTCTGGACACCCCCGTCTCCCCCGAGCTGCTGCCCGCCAAGGACGGGGAAATCGCTCAGAAAACCGAGGACCTGGTGGGCCCCTATGAGCTCCACGACTTCTACCTGTATTATGTGCTCCGGTTCGGCTTCGGGCCGGCCAAGATTTTCCGGCTGGCCAAGGCGGCTTTTGCGGGCCGGGCCGAGTACCCCGACGAGGTGCTCTACAAATGGCTGCGCAACTTCTATTGGCGGTTCTTCGCCCAGCAGTTCAAGCGCAGCTGCCTGCCCGACGGCCCCAAGGTGGGCAGCGTGACCCTCTCGCCCCGGGGCGACTGGCGGATGCCCAGCGACGCCAGCGCGGCCCTCTGGCTGGCGGAACTGGAGCAGCTGCCCCTCCACCACTCTCTGTAAAGGAACCAACTTGTCATGCAGCGCAAAAAATTGCTTATCAATCTGATCTTTGCCGCCGTGATTCTGGCCGCCGCCGGGCTTTTGTTCGGCCTGCGGGCCGCCCAGCAGGACCCCGAGGCCCAGCTGGCCGCCCAGCTGATCTACGGCGACAGCAACAACTCACTTGTTTTTGATCTGGACAAGGACGCCACCTACGACATCGACACCGGTTATCTCACCGTCCACATCCAGGTTCAGGACGGGGCGGCCCGGTTCATCGACTCGCCCTGCCACGACCACATCTGCGAGGGCTTCGGCTGGATTTCCGCCGAGGACCAATCTGCCACCTGCCTGCCCGCCCGCGCCGTGCTCACCATTGTGCCGGCGGAATAAGGGCAGCTCAATCAAAGGAGATGGAAGGATTCTCTCATGAAACATCGGGATGATTCCAAATTTCAGGGCTCGGGGCCCCAGTACCCCCGGCGCATCCAGCGCACCACCCGTCCAGAGGAGGACGAGCCGGTGGTAGTGGACAGCTCGGCGTTTTTCCGCGCGGACACCCACTCCCACCAAAAGCCTCCGAGCGCTTCTTCTGCCCCCCGCCGCCGGTCTGCCAGCGGCCCGGCCCGGAGCGCTCAGCCCGCCCCTCATCCACCCAAACGAGGCTACTTTATGCTCTTTGTACAAGCGCTTCTGACCATTGCCGCCCTGGTGCAGCTCTACCGCACCCAGATGCTGCCCCTGCATTATCTGGTGATTCTGGGCGCCCTGCTGGGCCTTATCTGGCTTTTGTTCTGGCAGTGCCAGCAGTATAAAGTCCGGGGTTTTCTGGCCCGGTTCGCCTCCCTGATCCTCAGTGTGGCCATGGCGGTGGGCTGTGTCTTTGCCGAGCACGGCCTCAACGCCCTGGACAATGTGACCGCCGGCGAAGTGGTCGGCCCCGAGGCCCAGGCCATTGTGTCCGAGCCTTTTGTGGTCTACCTGAGCGGTGTGGACACCCGGGGCGAGCTGACCGAGAACGCCCGCAGTGACGTGAACATTCTGGCGGTGGTCAACCCTGTGACCAAGCGGGTGGCGCTGATCAATACGCCCCGGGACTACTATGTGGACCTGGCGGGGACCGACAGCAAAGACAAGCTGACCCACGCGGGCCTTTACGGCGTCGAGACCTCCATGGCCACCCTCGGCGGGCTGTACGGGGTGGATGTGGAGTATTACATCCGGATCAATTTCGCCGGGTTCATGGAGATCGTGGACGCCATGGGCGGCATTGACGTCTATTCCGACTACACCTTCACCTCGGTGGGCAGCCCCGGCTACTATAATCCCACCGACTTTGTGGAGGGCTGGAACCACCTGGACGGCGCCGCCGCCCTGGCCTTCGCCCGGGAGCGCCACGCCTTCGCCACCGGCGACATCCAGCGGGGCATCAACCAGATGAAGGTCATCCAGGCCATGCTGGACAAACTCCGTTCCCCCGCCCTGCTCACCAGCTACACCCGGCTGATGGCCGCCGTCTCCGACTGCTTTGTCACCAGCCTGTCCAGCGAGCAGATCGCCGCCCTGGTGCGGATGCAGCTGACCGACTTTGCCGAGTGGAGCATTGAGAGCTATTCCGTCACCGGCTCCAGCAGCTCCAGCACCCAGTGCTATTCCGCCAAGGGTCAAAAGCTCTATGTGATGAAACCCGATGAGGAATCGGTGGCCGGGGCCCAGGCCCTGATCCAGTCGGTGGTAAGCGGCGAGCCCGCCCCCAGCGAAACCCCCGCTGACAGCACCGCCTCTTCAGACGCGGCCGCCTCAGAACCCGCCGCCTGACCCCCCTCAACAAAACAATAAAGGCCCCCGGCCCTTGGGACAGCTGCCCAGGGCCGGGGGTTTTCTCTTTGGTTTATTTCAATCAGGCTTTGATTTCGTTCCAGACGCTCTTGCCGTCCAGGGTGGGAGCATCCACACCCAGATACTCGCAGACGGTGGCCGCGATGGTGCCGAAGCCCTGGCGGGTGCCCAGGTCTACCCCGGCCTTCACCGGTTTGCCGCAGACCAGATAGGGCACATACTCCCGGGTGTGGTCGGTGGTCTTGGTGTAGGAGGGGTCGCAGCCGTGGTCGGCGGTGATCATCAGCAGATCCTCCTCCCGCATCTGGGGGATGAACTCCGCCAGAAATGCGTCGAACTCGGTGGCAGCGGCGGCGTAGCCCGCCACATCCCGCCGGTGGCCGTAGAGCATATCGAAGTCCACCAGGTTGACGAAGGCCAGGCCCTCGAAATCCCGAGTCAGCAGCGCCTTGGTGAAGGCGATGCCGTTGGTGTTGCCGGTGGTCTTGATCTTCTCGGTGACGCCCTGGCCATCGAAGATGTCATAGATCTTGCCCACGGCGATGACATCCCGGCCCGCCGCCTTGAGGATGTCCAGCATGGTATCGCGGGGGGGCTTGAGGCTCAGGTCGTGGCGGTTGGTGGTCCGGGCGAAGGTATCCGCCGTCTCGCCGATAAAGGGGCGGGCAATGACCCGGCCCACGCCGTACTTGCCGGTCAGCATCTCCCGGGCGATCTCGCAGTAGCGGTAGAGCTCGGGCACCGGCACCAGCCGCTCGTTGGCTGCCACCTGGAAGACGCTGTCGGCGCTGGTGTAGACGATGAGGGCGTTCTCCGCGCTCTGGTGGAAAACGGCATGAACGTGGCCCGCTTCAACTTTTCCCACGGCTCCCACGAGGAGCACAAGGGCCGTCTGGATGCACTGAAGGCCATCCGTGAGGAGCTGGGCCAGCCTGTGGCCGCCCTGCTGGACACCAAGGGCCCCGAGATCCGGCTGAAGGATTTTGCCAACGGCAAAGAGCAGCTGGTGGCCGGCCAGACCTTTACCCTGACCACCCGTGAGGTGGAGGGCACCAACGAGATCTGCTCCATCACCTATAAGGACCTGCCCCACGATGTGGTTGCAGGCGGCACCATCATGCTGGACGACGGCCTGATTCAGCTGTCCATTCGTTCGGTCACCGACACCGACATTGTCTGTGAGGTCCTGAACAACGGCACCATCAAGAACAAGAAGGGCGTCAACGTACCCGGCGTCCACCTGTCCATGCCCTATATGAGCCAGCGGGACCGGGACGACATCATCTTCGGCATTGAGCAGGGCTTCGACTTCATCGCCGCATCCTTTGTCCGGACCGCTCAGGACGTCTACGACATCCGCAACCTGCTGAACAAATACGACTCTGAGATCCGGATCATTGCCAAGATCGAGAACCAGGAGGGCATCGACAACATCGACAGCATTCTGGCCGCCGCCGACGCCGTCATGGTGGCCCGCGGCGATCTGGGCGTCGAGGTGGATTTTGCTGAGCTGCCCGGCATCCAGAAGAGCATCATTGACCGGTCCTTCTCCTACGGCAAGCCCATCATCACCGCCACCCAGATGCTGGACAGCATGATGGTCAACCCCCGCCCCACCCGCGCCGAGATCTCGGACGTGGCCAACGCCATCTACGACGGCACCTCGGCCATCATGCTCTCGGGCGAGACCGCTGCGGGCGCCTACCCGGTGGAGGCCCTCAAGACCATGGCCCTGATCGCTGAGCGCACCGAGAACGAGGCCCACTACCGCAGCCTGCGGAAGGCCCAGATGAACGTCACCAACAAAACCAGCGTCAGCGACGCCACCGCCCACGCGGCCTGCCTGACCGCCCAGGACGTGAACGCCAGCGCCATCGTCACCGTGTCTGAGTCCGGCAGCACCGCCCGCCTGCTGAGCAAGTACCGCCCGGTGCAGCCCATCATCGCCTGCGTCATGCGGCCCCTGATCCAGCGCCAGCTGGCCCTGTCCTGGGGCATTACCCCGCTGATCATGCCCCTGGCCCACAGCACCGACGAGCTGATCGAGATGTCCACCACCCTGGCCGAGAAGAACGGCTACCTGCACAACGGCGAGCTGGCCGTTGTCACCGCCGGCGTGCCGGTGGGCGTCAGCGGCACCACCAACATGGTCAAGATCCACATGGTGGGCAACTGCCTGGCCATGGGCGTGGGGGTCGAGCGTGAGGACTGCGACAGCTCCAGCGCCACCGGCAAAGCCTGTGTCTGCCGCACTCTGGAAGAGGTGCGGGCACGGTTCAAGCCCGGCATGGTGCTGGTCGTCCCCGCCACCAACAACGACATGATGCCCTATATCCGGGATGCCGCCGCTCTGGTGGTAGAGGAGCCGGGCATGAACAGCCACGCCGCCATCGTGGGCAAAGCTCTGCTCAAGCCCACCATCGTGGGCGCCACCAGCGCCACCACCCACATCCGGGACGGCCTGGACATCGCGGTGGACTGCGCCCACGGCAGCGTCCAGTCCCTGCAGATCTGAGAAAAGGAGCCTGACACCATGGAACGGATCGCAAGCTTTTGCGTGGACCACACCAAACTGGACCGGGGCATGTACCTGAGCCGCCAGGACGGGGACGTGCTGACCTGGGACATCCGGATGAAGCGCCCCAACCAGGGGGATTACCTCTCCACCGGCGCGGCCCACACCCTGGAGCACCTCTTCGCCACCTACGCCCGGAACAGCGAGTATAAGGACGCGGTGATTTACGTCGGCCCCATGGGCTGCCGCACCGGCTTTTACCTGCTGACCCGGGGCCTGACCCCCGCCCAGGCTCTGAGCCTGACGGTGGATTCCTTCCGGTTTATGGCGGCCTTTGAGGGCGCTATCCCCGGGGCCAGCGAGGTGGAGTGCGGCAACTACCGGGACATGGATCTGCCCGCCGCCAAAGCGGAGGCCGCTGCCATGCTGCCGGTGCTGGAACATCTCACCGCCGAGGATCTTCGCTACGATAAGTAAAATATAGTTTGTATTTTACAGATCGCAATTTTCCATCCCACAATCGCACTAAAAAACCCCCTTCGACCAGATGCCGCAGATTGCGGGTCCGATCGAAGGGGGTTTCTCATTTTATCCAGCCGGTATAAACTGGTTCAGTTTTTACTGCTGGGCGTTCTTCTTGGCTTCCAGAGCCAGGATAGCGTCCCGGCGGCTCAGGTTGATGCGGCCCTGCTGGTCGATGTCGGTGACCTTGACCACGATGGCATCGCCCACGGCCACCACGTCCTCCACCCGCTCAACACGCTTGGTGTCCAGCTTGGAGATGTGGACCAGGCCTTCCTTGCCCGGAGCGATCTCCACGAAGGCGCCGAAGTTCATCAGCCGGGTGACCTTGCCCTTGTAGATGGCGCCGATCTCGGGATCCTCCACAATGGTCTTGATGGTGAAGATGGCCCGCTTGGCGTCCTCCTGATCCACGGCGGAGACGAAGACATGGCCGTCCTCCTGCACGTCGATCTTGCAGTTGCAGTTGGCGCAGATCTCCTGGATCACCTTGCCGCCCTTGCCGATGACGTCCTTGATCTTGTCGGTGGGGATCATCATGCTGAACATCTTGGGGGCCCAGCGGCTCAGCTCGGCGCGAGGCTCGGCGATGACCGGCTTGATGATCTCGTCCAGGATATACAGGCGGCCCTTGCGGCACTTCTCGAAGGCGTCGGCGATGATCTCATAGGTCAGGCCGTCGATCTTGATGTCCATCTGGATGGCGGTGATGCCCTTGCGGGTGCCGCCCACCTTGAAGTCCATATCGCCGTGGAAGTCCTCCACGCCCTGGATGTCCAGCATGGTCATCCAGCGGTCGCCCTCGGTGATCAGGCCGCAGGAGATGCCGGCCACGGGGGCCTTGATGGGCACGCCTGCATCCATCAGGGCCAGAGTGGAGCCGCAGATGGAAGCCTGAGAGGTGGAGCCGTTGGAGCTCAGGACCTCAGACACACAGCGGATGGTGTAGGGGAACTCCTCCAGAGAGGGCAGGACAGGCACCAGAGCCCGCTCGGCCAGAGCGCCGTGGCCGATCTCGCGGCGGCCGGGGCTGCGGGGTGCACGGGCCTCGCCGACAGAGTAGGGCGGGAAGTTATAGTGGTGGATATACCGCTTGGTCTGCTCGTCGGTCAGATCGTCCATCAGCTGGTTGTCCTTGGTGCTGCCCAGGGTGCAGGTGGTCAGAACCTGGGTCTGGCCGCGGGTGAACATGCCGGAGCCGTGGACCCGGGGCAGGATGCCCACTTCGGCGGCCAGGGGACGGATCTCGTTGATGCCGCGGCCGTCCACACGCTTGCCCTCGTCCAGCAGCCAGCGGCGGACCACGAACTTCTGCATCTTATAGCTGACCAGCTCCAGGTCGGCGTCGGACAGGTCGGGGTACTGCTCGGCGATCTTGTCCATGATGGGCCGCAGGGCAGCGTCCCGGACGTTCTTGTCGTCGGTGTCCATGGCGGCCTTGAAGTCGTCCAGATACTGCTCCTTGATGGCGTGGAAGATATCCATATCCAGGCCCACGGTCTGGAACTCGATCTTCGGTTTGCCCCGCTCGGCCACGATCCGGTTGATGAACTCGATGATCTTCTTGATCTCCTCGTGGGCGGTCTTGATGGCCTTGAGCATGGTATCCTCGTCCACCTCGTTGGCGCCGGCCTCGATCATGACGATCTTGTCCATAGTGGCGGCAACGGTCAGGGCCAGATCGCTCTGGCGGCGCTGCTCATAGGTGGGGTTCAGGACGATTTCGCCGTCCACCAGGCCCACCTGGACGCCGCCGATGGGGCCGTTCCAGGGGATCTCGGACACGGCAGTGACCAGAGAGGCGCCGATCATGCCGGCGATCTCGGGGCTGCAGTCGGGGTCCAGGCTCATAACCGTCATGGTGATGCAGACGTCGTTGCGCATCTCTTTGGGGAAGAGGGGGCGCATGGGGCGGTCCACCACACGGCTGGTCAGGATGGCCCGCTCGCCGGGGCGGCCCTCACGGCGCATAAAGCTGCCGGGGATGCGGCCTGCGGCGTAGAGCTTCTCCTCGTATTCCACGTTCAGGGGGAAGAAGTCCACCCCCTCGCGGGGTTTGGGGCTCATGGTGACGTTGCACATCACGACGGTCTCGCCGTAGCGGATCATCGCGCTGGCATTGGACAGGCCGCACATCTTGCCCATCTCGGCCTTGAACGGGCGGCCGGCCAGCATGGTCTCGTAGACCTTGTAGTTCGGGAAGGTCTCTTTGCGGGAACCAAATTCGATTGCCATTGTTTTTGCCTCCTTGTCCTTTATCAAGCGCCGCCCTGCCGGGGCGCCGCGTTTTATCCCAAAAGCCGCCGCCGCGAGCTATAGCAATAAACCCAACGGCTGTGCATCGCCCGGCCGCTCGGTTTACTGCTGCAACACGCAGCAGAGGGCTTTTTGTTCCTGGTGGAGAATAGCCAAAAGGGCAGGCACCCAAAAACCGGTACCTGCCCCCTCTTTGTTGAATTACTTACGCAAACCCAGGGTAGCGATCAGAGCACGATAACGCTCGATGTCCTTCTTCTGGAGGTAGGCCAGCAGATTGCGGCGGCGGCCAACCATCTTCATCAGACCACGGCGGCTGTGGTGATCGTTCGGGTTCTTCTTCAGGTGCTCGTTCAGCTCGTTGATGTGAGCGGTCAGCAGAGCGACCTGGACCTCGGGGGAGCCAGTGTCCTTCTCGGTGAGGGCGACCTTGGCCATAACTTCCTGCTTGTTCATGTTACAGTACCTCTTTATAAAATATTATTTGCCGGCGGCGCAGCAATGGGGACCGGTCTTCCCTGTTGCAGGGCATACCCCCAGAACCTCGCCACGGTAACAGATGTATTATATCAAAAGTCCGAGGAAAAAGCAAGCGTGTTCCCCGCCTTTGTTAATTTTATATTTTTCCGCAAAATTCCCACAACATCTTGAAAAGTCGTGAACAAATAGTATAATCATTATGTAGAGTGCACAATTTTGAGAGATTGTGCAAAAAAAATCACAAGCCGGTTTCGGCTTGGCAAGAGAGAGAAAGAGGAACGTATTATGAACACTGCAAGAAAGATCACCCGCCGCAATTTCCTAAAAGCGGCTGCGGCCGCCACCATGGCCGCCGGCTTTAGCCTGAGCGCCTCCGCCGCCGGGCCGGAGGAGAACTGCCTGGGCCTGCTGCGCCCCGACATCACCGCCCTGCGGAACACCAGCTTCGGCCCCATTCTGGGCAAGGACAACGGCGACCATCTGGTGTGGTATGGCATCCCCTATGGCGCCGCCCCGGTGGGCGATCTGCGCTGGTGCCCCCCGCAGGACCCCGCCCCCTGGTCCGAGACCAAGGACTGCACCGCCGCCAGCGAGGTGGCCTATCAGTACAGCAACGGGCCCATCGGCACCGAGGACTGCCTCAAGCTGGATGTCTACGCCACCCCCGACGCCTATAAGCGGCCGGTGCTGGTCTTTATCCACGGCGGCAACAACCAGACCGGCAACACCAAGGAGGTTCTGGGCAGCGAGCTGGTGGTGAAGGATGACTGCGTCTTTGTCACCCTGGACTACCGCCTGGGCCTGTTCGGCTTCAACTGCCTGCCCGCCCTCCAGACGGGTGCCGATGACACTGGCAACTATACCCTGCTGGACATCTCCAAGGCTCTGGACTGGGTCAAGGAGAACATCGCCCAGTTCGGCGGCGACCCCAACAACATCACCATTTCCGGCTTCTCGGCGGGCGGCCGTGACGTCATGGCCATGCTGGTGAGCCCCCTGTTCACCGGCCGGTTCCAGAAAGCCATTGCCTTCTCGGGCGGCATGACCATCGCCGACGAGGCCGCCAGCGCCAGCCAGATTGCCTGGGCCATCGCCCCCCTGGCAGTGGAGGATGGCCTGTTTGCCGACGAGGCTTCCGCCAAAGCCTGGCTGATGACCTCCGGCGCCGACGTGAAGGATTGGCTCTACTCTCTGGATTCCGCCCGGCTCTGCGCCCTGATGGGCAACGCGGGCATCCGGATGAGCGCCTTCCCCCATCTGTACGGCGACGGCGTCACCCTGCCGAAAGAGGGTTTTGCCACCACCCAGTACAACAGCGTGCCCCTGATCATGCTCACCGGCAGTACCGAGTTCAGCATGTTCAATAACTTCGACCCCTACTATTCCAGCGACGCCATGGCCGGTCTGAGCGCCGAAATCGTCCAGGCGGCCAACAATTTCGGCTGCAAGTACGGCTCCGATATGTACCGGATCTTCAACGCCCAGTGCAGCGCCGAGACCATGTACCAGAACTACGACGCCAACATCTACCTGTGCCAGGTGGAGTATGGTTCCGACGCCAGCCTGTCCACCATTCCGGTGCTGGGCTCCTTCCACGGCATCTTTGTCCCCATGCTCTCCTCCGTCCACAACTATGCAGGGATGTACGATTTCAGCCAGGCGGGCTACCAGGCCATGGCCGAGCAGTTCAACCTCTACTTAAAGAACTTCCTGGTCTCGGGCAACCCCAACAGCGACGGCTCCCTCTTCGGCATCAAGACCCTGTTCTCCGGCGCCAAGAGCCCCGACCTGGTCTGGCAGAACTGGACTCCCGAGAACAAGCTGAGCCTGGTGATGGATGCCGATGCCCTGAACGACGTTCTGGCCATGAAGGATGTCTCCACCACCTACGACGCCATCATGGACCGGATGGACGCCGACGCCACCATCCCCGCCGAGGTCAAGACCGGCGTGATCCGCAACGTGATGAACGGCCGCTGGTTCAGCGCCGCCCTGGATGCCCGCTACGGCAACCCCACCCTCTGGAAGTAAGTTCTCTCCCCTTTTGACTCCCCTTTAAGCCCACTGTCATTTCCATAAAAACAGGCCCGCACCAGCGGGGAGCAATGCTCTCCGGGGTGCGGGCCTGTTGATTTATTGGGTCGGGGGGTGCTCAGCCCTGGCCGAAATATTCCCGGGCGCGGCGGGCTGCATTCTGGATGCAATCCCGCAGCTGGTCCAGGTTGTCGAACTTCTTGCTGGGGCTCAGATAGGCGTGGAACTCCACCACCGGGTCCTGGCCGTAGAGATCCCCCTTGAAATCGGGGATAAAGGTCTCGCAGGTCACCTGAGTGATGTCGTCGTTGACGGTGGGGCGGGTGCCCAGGCCGGTGGCCGAGGGATACCACACCCCGTCGATGCAGGTGCGGGTAATATAGATGCCGTACCGGGGCAGCTGGTAGCCCGCCGGGTAGATCTGGTTGATGGTGGGCACCCCCAGGGTACGGCCCAGCCCCTTGCCGTGCTGGACCGAGAACCGGATGGCGTAGGGCATGCCCAGCATGGCGTTGGCCGCCGGGATGTCGCCCCCTTCCAGTGCGGTGCGGATGCGAGTGGAGGAAACGGGTTTTTCCTCAAACTGGGCCATGGGCAGGACCACCACCTCCACCCCCAGGGGGGCGCAGAGCTGCCGCAGCATCTCCGGAGTGCCCGCAGCGCGGGCCCCAAAGGTGAAGTTTTCGCCGCAGAACAAAGCCCGAGCGTGGCAGTCCTTGACGATCCCCCGGACAAACTCCTCCGCCGAAAGTCCCTTGATGGCCTCGAAATCGGGCACCAGGTAGTGCTCCACCCCCAGGCTCTCGATCAGGCGGTGTTTGTCCGCCGTGGAGATGAGCCGTTTGCCCTTCATTTTGTTCTCCATCGGCAGGTGGAAGGTAAAGACCACCGGCGCGGCGTTGTGGGCTCTGGCCCACTCCACCGCTCCGCCGATCACCGACCGGTGCCCGATGTGGATGCCGTCAAAGTAGCCCATGGCCACCGCCGCACCCTGTTTCTCGCCCAGGGCAAGGGGCGAAAGTTCTGAATAAATCTGCATTGGTTTTCTGTTCCTTTAAAATTTATCCGGCACTGCGCTCCACAAAGAGCTTTTCCACCCGGAGAACCCCCTGCACCACCCGGGCCAGGCCCAAAAACTGGCCGGCCTCATTCCGCACCCGGTACCGCCCGTCGGCGGCCGGGTAGCGGCTGGTGGGGCAGCCGTTGTAAAGGTGCTGTTCCACCCGGAGCGCCACTGTCAAGAGGGGCAGCGATTCAAAAACGCTCTCCACCGGCAGCAGCAGCTCCTCCAGCCGGCCCTCCGCTTTGGCGGCCAAAATCTCCTCCAGGGTGTGGGCGTCGGCCTCTCCATACACCCCGGCCTGGATCCGCCGCAGGGCGCTCATGGTGCCCTTCTGGCCCATGGCCGCGGCGATATCCTCCAGCAGGGTACGGATGTAGGTACCCTTGGAGCAGCGGACCGTCAGCTCGTAGGTATCGGCGGCAGGGCTGCCCTCGTATTCGATGGAATAGACCTCGATGGGACGGGGCTGCCGCTCCACCTCGATGCCCTGGCGGGCCGCTTTATAGAGGGGCTGGCCGTTGATTTTCACCGCCGAATACATGGGCGGAATCTGCATCTGGGGCCCGATGAATTGGGGTAAAATTGCTTTCAGCTCCGCCTCCCCGGCGGTGACGGGGGCCGTTTCCAGCACCTGGCCGGTGATGTCGCCGGTGTCGGTGCGAGCCCCCAGCCGGAGGGCGGCGCGGTAGGTTTTGTCGTGGTTGAGCTGGAGGTCCACCGCCTTGCTGGCTCCGCCGCAAAAGACGGGCAGAACGCCGGTGGCCATGGGGTCCAGGGTGCCGCTGTGGCCCAGCTTGCGGGTGCCCAAAACGCCCCGGAGCTTTGCGATCACATCGAAACTGGTCCAGTCCTGGGGTTTATCAACAATCAGGATTCCCTGCATCAGCCTTCCTCCCGGGCATTGAGTTCCGCTTCCACCTCGGCGAGGATGGCGCTCTTGGCGTTTTCCAGGTTGCCCAGCAGCTCACAGCCGGCAGCCCGGCCGTGGCCGCCGCCCCCCAGGCGCCGGGCGATGGCGCAGGCGTCCACCCCTTTGGCGGTGCGGACGCTGATCCGGTAGCTGCCCCCCGGCTGCTGCCGGAGGGTCAGCCCCACCTTGACCCCCGCAATGCTGATGGGCAGGCTGGTGAGTTCTTCCAGATCAGCGGGGTCCACCCGGGTGGCCGCAATCTCATCCCGGGTGAGGTAAATCAGAGCACAGCGGCCATCCAGATAGTATTCCAGATGGTTCCGGGCGATCCGCTCGGCCTCCATCCGCTCGGGGGACTTGTTGTCAAAGAGCAGGGTGTTCAGCTCTTCCAGGTGCGCCCCGGCTTCCACCAGCTTGGCCGCCACCCGATGGGTCCGGGCCGTGGTGCTGGAGAATTTGAAGCAGCCAGTATCCGTCGCCAAGCCGGTATAGAGGCAATCCGCAATATGGGGGGTGAGGGCCACCCCCATGGCCTCGATCACCTCGCAGAGCAGTTCGGCCGTGGCGGCCGCGCCCGCGTCCAGCAGGGTGTACTCGGCGTAGCCGTTGTTCCCGGCGTGGTGATCGATGCACAGGTCCACATGGCGGGCGAACTCCGGCACCCGGTTGTTCTCGCCAAAAAGCTGGATGCCCGCCACATCCACCGCAACCACCAGCGAGGGTTCAAACTCCCCTTTGTACAGATGCAGGTTCAGGTACGCATACTGCGGGGGGATCGGATCGGAGCAGAGCACCCCTGCCGTCCGGTCCAGCGCCCGCAGCGCATAGTACAAAGCGCCGCCGCAGCCCAGAGTATCCCCATCCGGGTTTTTATGACACAGAATCAAAATGTTGTCCGCAGCCAGCAGGCGCTCGGCCATCTGCTGCACAGTCAGCTGTTCTGTCATGCCACGATTCCATCCTTTCCTCTCAGGCGGAGCTGTTACTCAGCGTCCCCGGTCTCCGGCTGATCGGCCGAATCCTCGGTGGTGCTCTCCACGTTCAGCTCCTTGAGAAGCGCATTGATATGGGCCGCATAAGCTGCGCCGTCATCCTCGATGAAGATGAAGCGGGGGGCCTTGCGGATGTGCATTTTGCGGCTGACCTCGGTACGCACGTGGCCCGCGGCGCGGTTGAGCGCCTCAATGGCCGGGGCGGGCCCATCGGGCCGGCCCATAACGCTGACGTAGACTTTGGCCACATCCAGGTCGGGGGTCACATCCAGCCGGGTGACGGTCAAAAGGCCGCCCTCCAGCCGAGGGTCCTTGAGCTTGCCGATGATGGCGATCAGCTCACGCTTCATATCCTGGGACAGCCGTCCCATGTTCTTCTGCGACATTTTTTATCTCCTTTAGCCTTTAGGGAGGAGGGGGCAAACTCAGTCGCGGTACTCCTCCATCTTGAATGCTTCGTACACGTCGCCTTCCTTGACGTCGTTGAACTTCGCCAGGGTCACGCCGCACTCGAAGCCCTCGGCCACCTCTTTGGCGTCATCCTTGAAGCGCTTCAGAGAGGCGATCTCGTCCTCGGCCAGCACGATGCCGTCGCGAACAACCCGGACCTTGCTGTCCCGGGTGATCTTGCCGTTGGTCACGCGGCAGCCGGCGACGGTGCCCACGTTGCTGATCTTGTACACCTGGCGGACCTGCAGCTCGCCCAGGGCGACCTCGCGGTACTTGGGTGCCAGCATGCCCTTCATAGCGTCGGTGACATCGTTGATGGCGTCGTAGATGACGCGGTACATCCGCATTTCCACCTTGGTGGCAGCGGCGGCTTCCTTGGCGACGTTGTCGGGGCGGACGTTGAAGCCGATGATGATGGCGTTGGATGCGTCGGCCAGGTCCACGTCGGACTTGTTGACGGCACCCACGCCTGCATGGATGACCCGGACCCGGACCTCGTCGTTGGAGATCTTCTCCAGGCTCTGCTTGACGGCCTCGGCGGAGCCCTGGACGTCGGCCTTGACGATGATGGCCAGTTCCTTCATGTCGTTCTGGGCCATCTGGGTGAACAGGTTATCCAGAGTAACCTTCTGGAAGGCGGAGAACTGCTTCTCCTTGGCGGCGGCGGCGCGCTTCTCGGCCAGCTCACGGGCCAGGCGCTCGTCCTCGACGGCCTCGAACAGGTCGCCGGCCTCGGGCACGGCGGTCAGGCCGGTGATCTCCACGGGGGTGGAGGGAGTCGCCTCGGCGATGTTGCGGCCCTTGTCGTCCCGCATGGTGCGGACACGGCCCACGGCGGTGCCGGCGATGATGACGTCGCCGGTGTGCAGGGTGCCGTTCTGGACCAGAATGGTGGCCACGGGGCCCTGGCCCTTATCCAGCCGGGCCTCCACCACGGCGCCCTTGGCGCGGCGGTTGGGGTTGGCCTTCAGCTCCATGACCTCAGCTTCCAGAGCGATCCGCTCCAGCAGGTCGTTGATGCCCATGCCGGTGAGGGCCGAGACGGGGATGCAGGCCACGTCTCCGCCCCAGTCCTCGGGCACCAGGCCGTACTGGGTCAGACCCTCCTTGACCCGCTCGGGGTTGGCGGTGGGTTTATCCATCTTGTTGATGGCGACAATCACCTTGACGCCGGCGGCCTTGGCGTGGTTGATGGACTCAACAGTCTGGGGCATGATGCCGTCGTCCGAGGCCACCACCAGCACGGCGATGTCGGTCATGTTGGCGCCGCGGGCACGCATGGAGGTGAAAGCCTCGTGGCCCGGGGTGTCCAGGAAGGTGATGACGCTGTCGTTGATCTTGACCTGGTAAGCGCCGATGGCCTGGGTGATGCCTCCGGCCTCGCCCGCGGTGACGTTGGTCTTGCGGATGGCGTCCAGAATACTGGTCTTGCCGTGGTCGACGTGGCCCATGACGCAGACGACCGGCGGACGCTCCACCAGATCCTCGGCGGCGTCCTCCTCCTGGACGAACAGCCGCTCCTCGATGGTCACATGGACCTCGTGCTCGACCTTGGCGTGGAACTCCTCGGCCACCAGAGAGGCGGTATCAAAGTCCACCACGTCGTTGATGGCGTGCATCTCGCCCAGCTGCATGAACTTGGCGATGACCTTGTTGGCCTGCTGTTTCAGGCGGGCGGCCAGCTCACCCACAGTGATCTCGTCGGGGATCATGACCTTGAGCTGGGCGTTCCGGGCCTTCTCCAGCTGGAGACGCTGGAGACGCTCGAACTCGCTCTCCCGCTTGCCCTTCTGGAACTGCTGACGCTGGCGCTGGCTGCGCTGGGTGAACTTCTGCTTGTTGCCCTGGGGGGTGGGCTTGCGGCGGTTCTCGGTGTTCTTGGTGGAAGCCAGATCGTCGTAACGGGCGTCAAAGCGATCCACGTTCATATCCACCGTACGGGTGTCCACCATGACCTGGTTGTTCTCCCGCTTAACCTCCACGGCCTGGGCGGAAGCGCTGGGAGCCTGGGCGCCGGTCTGACGGGCCAGCTCGCTGAAGGAGACGGTCTTCTCCTCCCGCTTCTTGTGGGGCTGGTCGTTCTTCTGGCCGCGCTTGGCGTCCTTATTGCCGGCGGGCTGGGCCTGCTCGGCCTTGGGAGCGGGCTGGGCAGCCTTCTTCTCCGCCTGGGCGGGCTTCTTGGCCTCGGGCTTCTTCTCGGCGGGCTGGGCCTTGCCGCTGTTCAAAAAGTCGCTCAGATCCGTCTCGCTGTTGGCGCGGCTGAACTTCTCCAGCAGGTAGTTCAGCTCGTTCTCCTCCAGGGGGGAGCTGTTCTTCTTGCCGGTGCTCCCCATGGCGGCCAGCTCCTCCAGGATCTTCTTGACGGGCTGATTGATGTCTTTTGCAAAATCGACAACTTTATATTTTACGATCATTCGCTCAATTCCTCCTCATTCATGATAATGCCGCAGTCGGTCAGCCGGTCGAAACAGAGCTTCGCCAGGTTGCGGTCGGTTACCGCATAGACCGCCACCGCCCGGTGGCAGACCGCGGCCAGCTGGTCCTGCGTCAGCGGCATGGGCAGCACGTCGACCAGATCGCCGACGGCGTTCTTCATCCGCTGCACGGTCTTGGGGCTCGCGTCCGATGCCGTCAGCACCAGCCAGGCCTTGCCCTTGACGCAGGCTTCTTCCACCGCGTCAAAGCCCATGGTCAGCTGGCCCGCCTTGCGGCAGAGGGACAGCGCCTGATACAGCGCCTGCTCGGGGTTGGGGGCAGGTTTTTGGGGCTTATTCTGTTTGGGCATCCTGCGCCTCCTTTCCGGCCGTCTGGCTCAGCTGAAGGGCCAGCGCCTCATATACTTCGGCGGGAACAGGCTGTTCAAAGCTGCGTTCCAGCGCCTTTTTCTTCTGGGCCTTTTTCAGGCACTCGGGGTCGGGGCAGAGATACGCCCCGCGGCCCGGTTTTTTGCCCACAGCGTCGATGCTGATCTCCCCCGTAGGGGCCCGAACCACCCGCACCAGCTCTTTTTTGGGCCGGCTTTCCTGACAGCCGATGCACTGGCGCATGGGGATCTTTTTCTGTGCCATCCGTTTTCCCTCCCTTGGCGTGGATTATTTGAGACTTATTCGGCGGGCTCGGCGGCGGGCTTCTCTTCCTCCTCGCCGTAGTAGCCGCTCTCAGGGCGGATATCAATGTTGTAGCCGGTCAGCCGGGCGCACAGACGGGCGTTCTGGCCCTTGTTGCCGATGGCCAGGCTCAGCTGCTGGTCGGGCACGGTCACACGGCAAGAGCGGGTCTCACCGGGCAGCAGCTCGACTTTCAGGACCTTGGCGGGGCTGAGAGCTGCCGAGATGAACTCGGTGACATCCTCGCTCCAGCGGACGATGTCGATCTTCTCACCGCCCAGCTTCTCCACAACCGCGGCCACACGGTCGCCGTGGGGGCCGATGCAGGCCGAGACGGGGTTGACGTTGGGGTCCTTGGACCAAACGGCCATCTTGGTGCGGACACCAGCCTCCCGGCTGATGGCCTTGACCTCGACGGTGCCGTCGAAGATCTCGGGGACTTCCAGCTCGAACAGGCGCTTGACCAGGCCGGGGTGGGTGCGGCTGATCATGACCCGGGGGCCGCGCTCGCCGGTGAGAACGTCCACCACATACACCTGGAGGATCTGGCCCTCGGTGTAGGTCTCGCCGGGCACCTGCTCGTTCCGGGGCAGAATGGCCTCGCCGCCCTTGCCCAGATCCAGGGAGACGATCTTCTTCTCGGGATCGATCCGGGTGACGGTGGCCTGGACGATGTCATGGCTCTTGGACTGGATCTCGCTGAGCTGCTGGCTCCGCTCGGCCTCCCGGATGCCCTGACGGATGACGTGCTTGGCGGTCTGGGCAGCGATCCGGCCGAACTCCTTGGTCTTGAGGGGGGTCACCAGACGCATGCCGGCCTTGTAGGTCTTGCGGATGTTCTGGGCATCGCTCTCGGCCACCTGGGTGTGCTCGTTCTCCAGCTCTTCGTCGGGGACAATGTCCTGCACCAGAGCCACATTGAACTTGCCGGTGGCGGGGTCGATCTCCACCAGGACGTTGTCGTCCTCCACCTCATAGTTCTTCTTGACTGCGATCACAATCGCGGCCTCGATCTTCTCCAGCAGATACTGGGCCGTAATGCCGCGCTCGTGCTCCAGCATGGTGAGCGCTTCAAAAAACTCGTTGTTGCCTGCCATTTTTGTCTATTCCTCCTGCAATGTTTTCTGATCCAAAATCAAAGGCTTGTCAGCCGAAAAGATCTTCGTCGTCGCACAGGCGCACCATGCTGGCGGCCTGAAGCTCAAAGGATGCGGGGCCCGCCTCGGTCTCGACTGTGACGGTGCTGCCCTCCCGGCCGGTCAGAATCCCGGCAAACTCCCGCTGGCCCGCGGCGTTGGCGCGGTAGAGCCGGACCCGGATTTTCTGGCCGGTGAGCGCGTCGTAGTGCTCGGGTTTGGTCAGACGGCGGCCCAAGCCAGGGCTGCCCACCTCAAGGTAGTAGCTCTGCTCGATGGGGTCGGCCTCGTCCAGAACGGGGTCCAGCGCATGAGAGACCTCTGCACAGATGTCGGTATCCATGGGGCCGTCCCGATCGATCAGCACCCGCAGGTACCAGTCCGGCCCCTCCTTCTCAAAGACAACATCCCAAAGCCGAAGGCCCATCCCCTCAACGATGGGGCGGACCAGTGCTTCGACCCGTTGCGCGGTATTGCCGCCCGACTGCTTCGCCATCCAAAAACCTCCAAAGAAACAAGAAAAGCGGACCTTGCGGCCCACTTTCCAAATTCGTGTATTCGTACTATTAGAATATACCACACCGTGCGGAAATATGCAAGCGTTTTGGGCCAAAAAGCCGCAGGCAGGCCCGAAATTCGGTCGCCTGCGGCAGGATTTTTGCCCAAAATGGGGTTCTAATCAGAGCACCCACTCGCCGCCCTTGAAGATCTGGACGGTGCGGCCGTCCCGGCACAGGCCGGTGATCTCGGTGTCCTCGGCGCCCACCATCACGTCCTCGTGGAGGGTGGACTGGTTCATGCCACGGGCCTCCAGCTCCTCTTTGGACAGGGCGGTGCCCCCTGCGGTGGTGCCGGGGTAGCTGGCGCCAAAGGCAATGTGGCAGGCTGCGTTCTCGTCGAACAGGGTGTTGTAGAACAGCGCGCCGCTCCGGTTGATGGGGCTGGAAGCGGGGACCAGCGCCACCTCGCCGATGTGACGGGCGCCCTCGTCGGTGTTCAGCAGCTCGCCCAGCAGCGCCTCGTTCTCCTCGGCGCCGTATTCTTCGATCCGGCCATTCTTGAAGGTAACATGGAAGCCTTTAATCAGCTGGCCGTTGTAGTTATAGGGCTTGGTGCCGTAGACGATGCCCTCCACCCGATCCTTGTGGGGGGCCGTGAACACCTCCTCGGTGGGGATGTTGGGCAGGAAGGGCACCCCCTTCTCGTTCTTGCTGCCGGCGCTCTCCCAGATGGCGCCGTCGGCAAGACCCACGGTCAGGTCGGTGCCGTTGGAGCTGGTGAAGTGGAGGCTCTCCAGGTCCAGGGCATTCATCTTCTTGCCCAGCTCATCCAGGCGGGCCAGATGGCTCTGCCACTCGGTGACGGGGTCGCCGCCGGAGACCCGGCAGACGTCAAAGATCAGCTGCCAGAGTTTTTCGACGGCATCTGCCTCGCTCAGTTCGGGGAAGATCTTCTTGGCCCAGGGCTTGCTGGGCATGGCGGCGATGCACCACTGAATCCGGTCGTTCATGGTGTACTCCCGCCAGGGCATCAGGGCCTTGCGGCGGGCGGCGTTCACCCGGCTGATCTTGCCGCCGTCCAGACCCGCCATGCTCTCGGGGTCGTCGGCCAGCAGGTGGAGCACACAGGCCCCGCCCTCGCTCTCGGCGTAGTCCAGATAGCTGCGCAGGACGTAGGGTTTCACCTCGCAGAGAGTCTCCTCGCTGGCCAGCTCCATCCGGGCGCGGGAGACGGCGCTGTCCGACCAGTCCACCCGGACGTCCCGGGCGCCGGCCTCAAAGGCGCTGCGGACGCACAGGCGGGCCAGAGGGGCAGCCTCCAGAGAGGCGTTGATGATCAACGTCTGCTGGGGCTGGACGTTGCAGCCCACACGGACGATAAAATCGGCATATTTCTTCAGCAAAACATCAAAGTTTTCCATGGGTATATCATTCCTTTCTGCCGCCGGGGCGGCATCCTGTAAATTCTGGTCCCAGTATAGCGCAAGTAGTATCCCCTTGTCCACCGGGCAAATCCGAATTTTCTGTGTACAAACTGCGATAAAAACGGCCCCCGCCGCAAACGCAGCAGGGGCCGGGAAGGATACAGGTTTTTGCCGGGGTCAGGATTAGAAGGCGATCTTCTCTTCCAGCCAGGCGCGCAGCTCGCTGATGGGCATACGGACCTGCTCCATGGTGTCGCGGTCGCGGACGGTGACGCAGTTGTCGGCCACAATGCCCTTGGCCTCGTCGCCGATGGTGTCGAAGTCCACGGTGATGCAGTAGGGGGTGCCGATCTCATCCTCACGGCGGTAACGCTTGCCGATGGAACCGGTGTCGTCGTAGTCCACCATGAAGTACTTGCTCAGCTCGTTGCGGATCTCCATGGCCTTGTCGCCTAGCTTCTTGCTCAGGGGCAGGACAGCACACTTGAAAGGAGCCAGAGCCGGGTGCAGGTGCAGGACGGTGCGGACATCCTCCTTGCCCTTGGAGTCAACCAGGTGCTCCTCGTCGTAGGCCTCGCAGAGGAAGGCCAGGGCCACACGGTCACAGCCCAGAGAGGGCTCGATGACGTAGGGGATGTAGTGCTCGTTGGTCTCGGAGTCATAGTACTCCAGGCTCTTGCCAGAGGCCTCCTGATGGCGGCCCAGGTCGTAGTTGGTGCGGTCCGCGATGCCCCACAGCTCGCCCCACTCGGTGAACGGGAAGGCGTACTCGATGTCGGTGGTGGCGCGGCTGTAGAAGGCCAGCTCGGCGGGCTCGTGGTCACGCAGGCGGAGGTGCTCCTCCTTGATGCCCAGGCTCAGCAGCCAGTTCTTGCAGAAGTCCTTCCAGTAGGCGAACCACTCCAGATCGGTGCCCGGCTTGCAGAAGAACTCGCACTCCATCTGCTCGAACTCACGGGTCCGGAAAGTGAAGTTGCCCGGGGTGATCTCGTTGCGGAAGGCCTTGCCCACCTGGCAGACGCCGAAGGGCAGCTTGCGGCGGGTGGTGCGCTGGATGTTGGCGAAGTTGACAAAGATGCCCTGGGCGGTCTCGGGCCGGAGGTAGCAGGTGGAAGAGCTGTCCTCGGTGACGCCGATGGCGGTCTTGAACATCAGGTTAAACTTGCGGATGGGGGTGAAGTCGTGCTTGCCGCAGATGGGGCAGACCACGTCCTCGTGCTCGGCGATGAACGCATCCATCTCGTCAAAGCTCATGGCGTCCACGTTGACCTCGGGGTGCACATCCCCGATCAGCTTGTCGGCGCGGTGGCGGGACTTGCAGGCCTTGCAGTCCAGCAGCGGGTCGGAGAAGCTGGCCACATGGCCGGTGGTGACCCAGGTCTGGGGGTTCATGATGATGGCAGCATCCAGGCCCACGTTGTAGGGGCTCTCCTGCACAAACTTCTTCAGCCAGGCCTTCTTGACGTTGTTCTTGAACTCCACGCCCAGGGGGCCGTAGTCCCAGCTGTTGGCCAGACCGCCGTAAATCTCGGAACCGGGGAAGATATAGCCGCGGTTCTTGCAGAGATTGACGATCATATCAAGGGTCTTTTCGCTCTGTTCCATAACTGTTACATCCTTTCCGTCCGCGGCTGGTTTGCCGCGTCGTTGTGATAGTATCCCGGCGGTGTGTTCCCTCCCGGCGGGCGCGCCCCCGCACCGGGGCCGCAGTGTCTTTACTCTATCATGTTTTGGCCGAATTATCAAGCGGCGGGGCGCTTATTTGTGGTATTTCAGCCCGCTGTTGATGGTGCAGGCCCGGTAAATCTGCTCGGTGAGGACAAGCCGGGCCAGCTGGTGGGGCAGGGTGATCCGCCCCATGCTGAACCGGAGCACCGCCGCCCGCTTGACTTCCTCCGCCAGGCCGTGAGACGAACCGATCACAAAGGCCACGTCCCCTGCCCCGCTGCCGGCCCGCTGGGCCAGAAAGTCCGCCAGCTCCTCGCTGGAGATCTGTTTGCCCTCCACACAGAGGGCCACCAGGGCCGCGCCTTTCCGGACATTGGCGAGGATCGCTTTGCCCTCTTTTTCCAGGGCGCGGCGGACCAGAGCGTCCGAGGCGTTTTTCTCCTCGATTTTTTCCTCCGGCAGCTCGATGATCCGGAAATTGGCAAAGGCGGCCAGCCGTTTCTGGTACTCGGCCACCCCCTCGGCGAAGTATTTGGCGTTGAGTTTGCCCACACAGATTAAATCGATGTTCTGCATTTTCTCCCCCTTACAAAAGGCTCAGCTGCTCGCCGGCGTCCTCTTCCCGCAGCAGTGCGCCGGTGGCGGGCAGACTCCGCACCCGGTAGCGGTGGGGGTTGGCCAGCTCCAGGGTATCGGCGGGCTGGACCGAGAGGATGCTCTGATTCTTTTTCAGGGTGACCACCGCCACGCCCTGGCTGTCCCGGGTGGCTTTCTCGGCGATCTGGGCGGTGCCCACGAGGAGCAGCCGCCCGGCCGAGGTGCGGATGGCGATCTCGGTCTCCTCGGGGATATAGAGCATCTTGGCCAGGGTGTCCTTGTCGCTGTAAGCGTTCAAAAGCTTGCGGCGGTTCTGCTTGGTGGCATAGGAGGCCAGGGGGATCTTGGCGCACTTGCCCCCCGCGAAGAAGAAGAGCATCCAGCCGGAATAATCGGTGGTAAGCTGCATCCAGACGATGTTCTCCCCCTCGTCCATCCCCAGCTTGCCGGGCAGATAGATGCCCATCTGGCCCACTTTGCCGTCCTCGAACTCGCTCAGGCGGCTCTTGTAGACCTGGTGCTGGTCGGTGAAGAAGAGGGCCTCCACGTTGTTCCTCGTTTCCAGCTGGCGGATGATCTCGTCTCCCTCTTTCAGCTTGTGGGCGCCGGTGCCCCGCAGGCTCTGGGGGGTAATCTTTTTCAGGTAACCCTCCCGGGTGAAGAAGACGGTCACCGGGTAGTCGGGGATGTTGTTCTCCTCCTCGTCGGCGCCCGTCTCGGGCAGGTCGTAGAGGATCTCGCTGCGGCGGGGGGCGCCGTATTTCTTGGCCACATCCCCCAGCTCGTGGATGATGATCCGGCGGATCCGGGCGGGCTTTTTGAGGATGTCGTTCAGGTCCTCGATGTCCTTTTCCAGCTGTTCAATCTCGCCCGTCCGCTTGAGGATATACTCCCGGTTCAGGTGCCGCAGCTTGATCTCGGCCACATAATCGGCCTGGACCTCGTCGATGCCGAAACCGATCATCAGGTTGGGCACCACCTCGGTTTCCTCCTCGGTGTGGCGGATGATGTGGATGGCCTTGTCAATGTCCAGCAGGATGGCGGCCAGACCCTGCAAGAGGTGGAGCCGCTTTTCCTTGCCGCGAAGGTCGTAATACGTCCGGCGGCGGACGCACTCCATCCGGAAGGCAGTCCACTCCTTCAGAATCTCCCGCACCCCCATCACCCGGGGCTGGCCCGAAATCAGGATGTTGAAGTTGCAGCTGAAGCTGTCTTCCAGCGGGGTGGACTTGAAGAGCTTGGCCATCAGTTTCTCCGGGTCCACTCCCCGCTTGAGGTCGAGGGTGAGTTTCAGGCCGTTCAGGTCGGTCTCGTCCCGCATATCGCTGATCTCTTTCAGTTTGCCGGCCTTGACCAGCTCGGTGATCTTGTCCATGATGGCCTCCACCGTGGTGGTGGGAGGAATCTGGGTGATCTCGATCATATTTTCGCCGGGCACCGCGTTGTACCGGGCCCGCACCCGGACGCTGCCCCGGCCATTCTCATAGATCTCCCGCATCTGGGCTTCGTTGTAGAGGATCTGGCCGCCCCCCGCAAAATCCGGCGCGGGCATGGTGGTGGCGATGTCGTGGTTCTCATCCTTCATCAGGGCGATGGTGGTGTTGCACAGTTCCGCCAGGTTGAAGGAACAGATGTTGCAGGCCATGCCGACGGCGATGCCCAGAGTGTTGTTGGCCAGGATAGTCGGGAAGGTCACCGGCAGCAGGGTGGGCTCGGTGGTGGTGCCGTCGTAGTTGGGGACAAAATCCACCGTTTCCCGGTCGATGTCCCGGAACAGCTCCTCACAGACCGGGTCGAGCTTGGCCTCGGTGTAACGGGCCGCCGCATAGGACATATCCCGGCTGTATGCCTTGCCGAAGTTGCCCTTGCTGTCCACAAAGGGCACCAGCAAACTCTCGTTGCCCCGGCCCATTCGGACCATGGTATCATAAATCGCCGCGTCGCCGTGGGGGTTGAGCCGCATGGTGCTGCCCACAATGTTGGCGGATTTGGTCCGCCCGCCCTTCAAAAGGCCCATGCCGTACATGGTATAGAGCAGCTTGCGGTGGGCGGGCTTGAAGCCGTCGATCTCGGGCAGGGCCCGGCTGACAATGACGCTCATGGCATAGGGCATATAGTTGGTCTCGAGGGTGCGGGTGATAGGGTCCTCCAATACGCTGCCCGCGTTGAGGATCTCCACCCCCTCCCCCAGCTGGGGGCGCACCGGCGCCGAACTTTTTTTGGTTGTTTTTCTTGCCATTCTCTTTCTCTCCTGTTACGACAGGTCCAAATCGTCCAGATATTCCGCGCCGTGGGCCGCGATATGATCCTTCCGCCCCTGGAGGTTGTCCCCCAGCAGGATGTCGAACACCCGGGCGGTCTCCTCCACATCGGCGGGCATCACCTTGATCAGACGGCGGCTGTCCGGGTTCATGGTGGTCAGCCACATCATCTCGGGGTCATTCTCGCCCAGACCTTTGGAGCGCTGGATGGTGTATTTCTGGTTCCCGATTTTCTGCAAAAAGGCCGCCTTCTCGGGTTCGGTGTAGGCAAAATAGGTGCGGTCCTTGGTATTGATCTCATACAGCGGCGACTCGGCGATGTAGACATACCCCTTTTCGATCAGGGTGGGGGTCAGCCGGTAGAGCATGGTCAAAACCAGGGTGCGGATCTGGTAGCCGTCCACGTCGGCATCGGTACAGATGACGATCTTATTAAACCGCAGATTATCCAGGCTGAAGGTGGCCAGCTCTTTATTGTACTTGCCCCCCAGCTCGATGCCGCAGCCCATAACCTTAATTAAATCGACGATGATGTCCGACTTGAAAATCCGGGCGTAGTCGGCTTTCAGGCAGTTCAAAATCTTGCCCCGCACCGGCATGATGGCCTGGAACTCGCTGTCCCGGCTGGTCTTGACCGCGCCCATAGCCGAGTCGCCCTCCACGATATACAGTTCCCGGCGAGCGGGGTCCTTGGTGCGGCAGTCCACAAACTTCTGCACCCGGTTGGCCAGGTCGATCTGGGTGGAGAGGGTTTTCTTGATGCTCTGGCGGGTTTTCTCGGCGTGCTCCCGGCTCTGCTTGTTCACCAGCACCTGCTGGCAGAGCTTCTGGGCCTCGTCGGGTTTTTCCAAAAAGTAGACTTCCAGATAATGTTTCAGGAAGTCGGTCATGGCCTGGGAGACAAATTTATTGGTAATGGCCTTTTTGGTCTGGTTCTCGTAGCTGGTGCGGGTGGAGAAGCTGGAGGACACATAGACCAGACAGTCCTGGATATCCTGGAAGCTGATGGAGCTCTCGCCTTTTTTATAGAGGTTCTTCTCCTTCAGATACTTATTGATCTGGTAGACAAAGGCGGTGCGGACCGCGTGCTCAGGGCTGCCGCCGTGTTCCAGCCAGGAGGAGTTGTGGTAATATTCCAGCATCTGCACCTTATTGGAGAAGCAGAACGCCGCGCTCATCTTTACCTTATAATCGGGCTGGTCCTCCCGGTCCCGGCCCACCGCCTCCGACTCGCAGGAGAAAACGGGGGTCAGGGTGTCCTCCCCGGCAACTTCCTTTACATAGTCGGAGATGCCGTTCTGGTAGCAGTAGCTCTCCTTCCAGGGTTTGCCGGTGGCGGGGTCTTTCTCTTTTTCGTCGATGAAATTGAGGGTCAGCCCCGCGTTGACTACCGCCTGGCGGCGGAGCACATCTTTATAATAGCTGGCGGGCACGTCGATGTCGGTGAACACCTCGTCGTCCGGCATCCAGTGGATGATGCTGCCGGTGCGCCGGCCTTTGTAAGGTTCTTTTTTCAGGCCGCCCACGTTTTCGCCCTTGGCGAAATCCAGGTGGTAGTGGGTGCCGTCCCGGTAGATGTCGGCGGTCATCCAGGCCGAAGCGTACTGGGTGGCGCACAGGCCCAGGCCGTTGAGACCCAGACTGAACTCGTAGTTGTCGGCTCCCTCGCCGTATTTGCCGCCCGCGTACATCTCGCAGAACAAAAGCTCCCAGTTGTAGCGGTTCTCGCCGTTGTTCCAGTCCACCGGGATGCCCCGGGCGAAGTCCTCCACCTGGACGCTGCCGTCCTTGCAGCGGGTGACGTTGATCACATTGCCGTGACCGTCCCGGGCCTCGTCGATGGAGTTGGAGATAATTTCAAAGATCGAGTGGGCGCAGCCCTCTACTCCGTCCGAGCCGAAGATGACGGCCGGCCGCTTGCGCACACGGTCTGCCCCTTTTAAAGAGGTAATGCTCTCGTTTCCATATTCGTTTTTTCTTGCCATGTCTATCCTCCAGACCTGCCCGCCGCCCGCATTTGGCGGCGGCCTTGTGCTGTCAGTCTCTAAAAGATAATTTAACCATAACGCCGCTCTAAAAGTCAAACGCTTTTCATTTTGGCGCAGGCACGTAGGTTTAGGCAGGGAGGCAAATTTTTTCAAAAAAATTTGAAATTCCCCCTTTACAAAATCGGATTTTGCGGTATAATAACTAGCGTCCGGTGCGCCTCTGTAGCTCAGTCGGTAGAGCAGGGGACTGAAAATCCCCGTGTCATTGGTTCGATTCCGATCGGAGGCACCATTTTTTGCGGCCGTAGCTCATCTGGTAGAGCGCCACCTTGCCAAGGTGGAGGTAGCGAGTTCGAGCCTCGTCGGCCGCTCCATTTGGAACGGCAATCGCCGTTCCTGTATGGCCCGGTAGCTCAGTTGGTTAGAGCACCAGCCTGTCACGCTGGGGGTCGTCGGTTCGAGCCCGATCCGGGTCGCCAACATGGGAGATTGACCCCTCCCGCCTACTTTGAACTTCTGGTTCAGGGCACTCCCCGCCGGAGTGGACGCAGGGATAAATGCGTCAAATATGCGGCCGTAGCTCATCTGGTAGAGCGCCACCTTGCCAAGGTGGAGGTAGCGAGTTCGAGCCTCGTCGGCCGCTCCATAAGGAGCAGGTATTCTGCTCCTATTATGGTGGCGTGGCCAAGTGGTAAGGCAAAGGTCTGCAAAACCTTCATCCACCAGTTCAAATCTGGTCGCCACCTCCAAGAACCCTCATGCATTTGCATGAGGGTTTTTTGTTTTTGTCCGGCGGTGTTCCGTTGAAAAACCCGTCTGCCGGTGATAAAATAACAAAATAGCCCTGCAAAAATCCATCCGACGAAGGGAGGCCGCCCCATGGAACCGGAAAATCATACCACCCTCACCCCAGACACCCCGGTGCGCTACCTGAAAGGGGTAGGCCCCAAGATCGCCCAGCGGTTCGAGAAACTGGGCATCCTCACCCTAGCCGACCTGCTCTGCCATTATCCCCGCCGGTATCTGGATTTCAGCCGGCCCTATTCCATCGCCGAGGCGCCTCTGGACACCGAATGCGTCGTCCGGGCGGAGGTTTTGGCCAAGCCCGGCGGCCGGCGGATCACCGGCGGGCGGCAGCTGGAACGGGTCACCGCTGGGGATGATGTCTCCACGCTGGAACTGGTCTGGTTCAATAACCCCTATGTAGCCCCCAAGCTGAAACTAGGCGAGGCTTATTATTTCCAGGGCATTGTCACCGGCGGGATGCTGGAACGCCGGATGGTAAACCCCCAGGTGCGGACCGAGGCCCAAATCACCGCCGCGCCGCTGGAGGCGGTTTACCCCCAGACCGACGGCCTTTCCAGCGGGGTGATTGCCCGGTGCATCCGGCAGCTTTTGCCCCATGCGGAACTGTTGGCCGATCCCCTGCCCCCCGCCATGCTGGAAAAATACCGCCTGCCCGGCAAAGCCGAGGCGGTGCGGGCCATCCACTGCCCCGCCAGCGAGGAGGAGGCCGCCGGGGCCCGGCGGCGGCTCATCTACGAGGAGCTTTTGCTGCTCCAGCTGGGGATCGGCCGGATGAAAAACCGGGGCACCGCCGCCACCGGCGCCCCCATGCGCCGGGTGGACCCGGGGCCTTTCTGGGATAGCCTCCCCTTCTCCCCCACCGGAGCTCAGCGGCGGGCGGTGGAGGAAATTCTCTCGGATATGGCGGGGGAAACCTCCATGAACCGCCTATTGCAAGGCGACGTGGGCAGCGGCAAAACCCTGGTGGCCGCCGCCGCCATCTGGGCCTGCATCCGCAGCGGCTACCAGGCCGCCCTGCTGGCCCCCACCGAGATCCTGGCCGCCCAGCACGCCGAGACCCTCAACCGGCTTTTGGAGCCCTTCGGGATTCGGGTGGCCTTTTTGACCGGCGGGATGAAGGCCGCCGCCCGCCGCACCACCCTGGCCGCCATCGAGACCGACCAGGCGGATCTGGTGGTGGGCACCCACGCCATCCTGAGCAGCGGGGTGAACTTCGCCCGGCTGGGGCTGGCGGTCATCGACGAACAGCACCGGTTCGGGGTGCGCCAGCGGGGCGCCCTGGCGGAAAAGGCCGTCAACCCCCACCTCTTGGTGATGAGCGCCACCCCCATCCCCCGGACTCTGGGGCTTTTGATCTACGGAGATCTGGATATCTCCATCCTGGACGAGCTGCCCCCCGGCCGCACCCCGGTCAAAACCCGGTGCCTCACCGGGAAAAAGCGGCGGGACCTCTACGGCTTTCTCGATCGGGAAATCGGCACCGGGCGGCAGGTCTACATCGTCTGCCCCGCCATCGAGGACAGCCCCACCGGGGAGCTGAACGCCGTCCAAACCTACTACGAAGAGACCGCCAAAGCCCTGCTGCCGAGCCGCCGGGTGGGGCTGATGCACGGCAAACTCAAACCCAAGGAAAAAGCCGCCGTCATGGAGGACTTCAAGGCCGGGCGGCTGGACGCCCTGGTCTCCACCACCGTCATCGAGGTGGGGGTGGACGTGCCCAACGCCACAGTGATGGTGATCGAAAACGCCGAGCGGTACGGCCTGAGCGCCCTCCACCAGCTGCGGGGCCGGGTGGGCCGGGGCGCGGCGGAGAGCTGGTGTTTCCTGGTCAGCGACCACGAGGGGGAGGCCGTCCGCCAGCGGCTGCGGTTCCTCTGCTCCACGAACGACGGTTTTGCGGTAGCCCAGTACGACCTGGAAACCCGGGGCCCCGGCGACTTTTTCGGCAGCCGGCAGCACGGCCTGCCCGCGCTGCAAATCGCCAACCTGATGAACGATACCCGCACCCTCCACGCCGCCCAGCGGGAGGCTCAGAATCTCCTGGCCGCCGACCCCCTGCTGACCCAACCCGAACACGCCCTGCTGGCCCAGCAGGTGGAACAGATGTTCCGCCGGGCCGGGGCCATGAACTAAAAAAGAAAAAGAGAGAAAAAACCACCCGCCCGGTTTTCGGGGCGGAGAAAGGAAACAAACTGCATGATCGGTACACTTGTCAACGCTGGAATGATTGTGGCGGGCAGCTGCGTGGGCCTGGTCCTGAAAAAGGGCCTGCGCCCCCAGCTGGAACACGCCATCCACCAGGCCACCGGCCTGGCTGTTATTATGATCGGGCTGAATGGGGCGCTGTCCAACATGCTGGCCGCCGACCCCGCCACCGGAGCCATCAGCTCCTCGGGGGAGTTGATGCTGGTGTTCAGCCTGATCCTCGGGGGCCTGGTGGGCGAGAGCCTGGAAATCGAGGAACACCTGAACCACCTGGGGGATTTCGTGGAGAAGCGGCTCCACCTCTCGGGTTTCGCCCAGAGCTTTGTCAACGGCACCCTGATCTACTGCGTGGGGGCCATGGCCATTGTGGGGGCCATCAACGACGGCCTTCTGGGGGACCCCAGCACCCTGATCACCAAGGGTGTTCTGGACGGTATCACCAGCATTGTGCTGGCGGCCAGCATGGGCCCGGGGGTTCTCTTCTCCGCCATTCCGGTGGTGCTGTACCAGGGCGGGCTCTCCCTCTGCGCCGGGCTGCTGGAGCCGGTGCTGCAAGGGGAGCTTTTGCGCCAGATCTGCGCCGCAGGCTTTGTGCTGGTGGGCTGCATCGGCGTCAATTTCATGAGCGACAAGTTCCACATTAAGGTAGCCAATTTCCTGCCCGGGCTTCTGGTACCGCCCCTCTGGGCCGCCATCCAGGGGCTTTTGGCCTGGGCCGGAATGCCCCTGTGACAACCCTATTTTCAGGAGGATATCATGATTTTTACCGAGACTGTTTACCCCCGCGTGGAGGACTTTGACTTTCACGGTCAGATGACCCCCTCGGCCCTGCTCAAAGCCTTTGAAAACGTGAGTTCCCACCACGCCAAACAGGTGGGTATTTCGGTGATGGAGCGGAGCATTAACAACGGCACCGCCTGGATGCTGACCGACTGGCGGGTGGAGATTCTGCGAACCCCCACCCACAAGGACAAACTGCTGGTGGAAACCTGGCTGTTCCGGCCCAACTCTTCCAGCCGGACCAGCCGGGAGCTGCAAATGAAGGACGGCGCGGGCAACATTCTGGCCCGGGGCAGCGGCCGGTTTGCCCTGGTGGATCTGCGGACCAACCTGGTGGCCAAGGCCAGCCCCGAAGAAGCCGAGCGCTATCAGCCCGAACAGAAGACAGTCTTTGACAACCGGCTGCCCCGGCTGCGGGCCCCCAGTGAATACAGCTGCGAGATGCCCCTGGCTTTGCGGCGGAGCGACATCGACTACAACGGCCATGTCCACAACACCGCTTATCTCGACCTGGCGCTGGAGCTGGTGCCCGACTCCCTTTTAGAAGAGGGGATCCGCTCCTTCCGGATCGTCTACCGCCACCCGCTGAAATACGGCGACGCCGTCCAGCTCCGGGGCGGGCGGGCCAACGGCGGCTGGGTCACCTCCCTCTACTGCGGGGACACCCTCTGCGCCATCGTGGCCCTGAACGAGAATCTGAAACCCCTGGCATAATCTCAGACAAACAAAAAGACACAGCAGGCCGCTGGGGCCGGGACCGTGTCTTTTTTGGTTTTGGGGAGTTATTTCGCCGGCATCTTTTCGACGTAGACGCTGGTGGAGGGGAAGGCGAAGTCCACCCCGTTCTTCTTCATGACATCCATCAGGGAGAGGTTGAGGCTGTTCTGAATCCGCAGGAATTCCTCCACCTCTGCCGTCCGGGCGTAGGCCGAGACCAAAAGGTCAATGCTGGATGCTCCAAACCCGGTGAGCCGGACAATCACCGAGTCCTCGTAGAGGTCGGGGCAGCCCTTGAGCATATCGGTCAGATCGGCCATCAGTTTTTCCATCTGGGGGCGGGTGGTGTCGTAGGTGACCCCCAGAGTAAAGCGATAGAGCCGCTTCTGCCGCTCGGCGCAGTTGTTGATCACCGAGCTGCATACCTTGCTGTTGGTGAGGATGTAGAGGGAGTTATCCAGGGCGCGGATCTTGGTGGAGCGGAAGTTGATGTCCTCCACCTTGCCCTCCACGTCCTCCACGATGATCCAGTCCCCGATGTGGAAGGGCCGCTCCAGCAGAATCACCATCCCGCTGAAGAGGTTGCTGGCCGAGTCCTGGGCCGCCAGGGAGATGGTCAGACCGACCAGCCCCGCGCTGGTGAGCAGGCCCGAGACAGGCAGCCCGCTCTCCTGGGCGATCATCAGTCCGCCCAGAATCAGCACCATCAGTTTGTAGATTTTGACCAGCACCGACTGGAGGGTGGCGCTGCCCCGGATCTCGGGGCTGAAGGACTTGAGCAGCAGAGCCGTCAGGTCCGACGCGCTGTACATGCCATGGCACAGGCAGGCGATCACCCCGATGCGGTAAAGTTTGAGGAAAAAGGCCGGGATGACCGCGACGCTCCAGGGCAGGGTCACCAGGGCCAGATACAACCCCGTCAAAAGCGCCAGCCGCCCCAGCGGGGCCGCGAATCCCCGCAGCAGGATGGGCACGGCAGGCCCTTTCCTCCGGCGGGCCTGGAGTTTGGGGAAGGCGTGGTTCATCAGCCATCGCCGCACCAGCCACCCGGCCAGCAAAATCAGCAGCCCGCAGACGCACCGGGCCGCAAAGGCTGCCCAGCCCTCCAGCTCAAAAGAACCAACCGCAAAGGTCAGTTCGTGGATCGTAAAAATCATAGGTCTACCTCCTGCGACAATCTGTGACCATTGTACCACAGTTTCGACACCGGGGCAAATCAGCCCCGGGCGGGGGCTTGATTTTTTGAAAAAATGTGCTATCCTGTTAGCCAGAAAGTTCGTTTCAGGGCGGGGTGCAACTCCCCACCGGCGGTACAGCCCGCGACCGTCTGCCCCAGGGCAGGCGCTGACCCGGTGAGATTCCGGGGCCGACGGTATAGTCCGGATGAAAGAGACGAGAGACAAGTTTGTCCCAATGCGCCCTGTTGCTTTTGCAGCAGGGCGCTTTATCATTTGTCCTCCTTCCATCGCGCACGAAAAGGGCTTTCCAGATTATTTTATCAGGGGCCCCCAGCGCCCCGGGAGGTATTTTTTATGAATCAAAGAAACCAGATCCGCAATCTCACTGTGGCGGCCATGCTGTCGGCCGTGGCCTTCGTGCTGATGTTCCTGGACTTTTCCCTGCCCATGTTCATCCCGTCCTTCGTCAAGATGGACTTCTCCGATCTGCCCGCCCTGCTGGGCTCTTTCGCCCTGGGGCCGGTGTACGGCATTGTCATCAGCCTGGTGAAAAACCTGCTCCACCTGATCATCCCCGGCACCTCCACCGCCGGGGTGGGCGAGGTGTGCAACTTCCTGCTGGGGGCCATCTTCGCCTATGTAGCGGGCTTTATCTACCAGCGGAACAAGACCCGCAAGACCGCCATCCTGGGCGCGGTGGCGGGCGCCGTGGCCATGGCCATCCTCAGCGTGCCGGTGAACTACTTTATCACCTACCCCGCCTACGTCAAGTTCTATAACCTGCCCCTGGAGGCCATTCTGGGGATGTACCAGGCTCTGCTGCCCGCAGCGGACAGCCTGATCAAGTGCCTGATCATCTTCAACATGCCCTTCACCCTGGTGAAAGGTCTGCTGGACGCCGTGCTCTGCATGCTGATCTATAAATCCCTCTCCCCCATTCTCCACGGCCGGCGGTAAATTTCTGCCGCTTTTGGGCAGATGAGGGGGAAGCAGCGGTCTTTCGGGCGGATTGGATTGATTTTTTCGGGGCGGCGTGATACACTTTGCCCAGTGTAAAGACCTGAAAGACTGCAATCAGAAAGAGGAATTTAGAAGATGGTTACATTGCTGCTCTCCCTCGTCGGGCCCCGGGGCGTCGAGGCTCTGGCGTTTGTTTTAGCCTTTGTGCTCACGGCCCTGATGACCGCCCTGTTCCGGGACCGGCTGCCCCAGGACCACGGCCGGGCCTACGCCGTCAACGGCGAACAGTCCCGGGGCAAAGCCCGGGGCGCGGGGCTGATCTTCGTGCTCTGCATCGCTTTGGTGTCTCTGGCGTTCCTGCCCTTCCAGCCCGAATTCGTCATCTACACGGCCCTGCTCATCGCCTCGATGCTCTCGGGCTACCTGGACGACGCCGCCGAACAGGCCTGGAACGAATACAAAAAAGGCCTGATCGACTTCGCCATTGCGGCGCTGGCGGGCATTACATACCTCAATTTCAACGGCTGCGGGGTATCTTTCCTGGAATGGAGCTTTGAGATCCCCTATCCCATCTATCTGCTGCTGATTGTCATCCTGTTCTGGGCCAGCATCAACGTGGTCAACTGCACCGACGGCGTGGACGGCCTTTCGGCCAGCCTGGCGGTGGTGAGCATCGGCACCTTTGCTCTGGCCTACTCGGACGAGCTGGGGGACTATGTCACGGCGGCGGCGGTCTTTGCGGGTTCGCTGCTGGCCTATCTGTGGTCCAACGCCAAGCCCTCCAGTATCCTGATGGGAGACGCAGGCAGCCGGGCTATGGGCTTCTTCCTGGCTTTGCTGGCCCTCAAGTGCGGCCACCCCTTTGCTTTCCTGCTGGCAGCTTTGGTGTTCATTGTAGACGGCAGCCTGGGTATTTTGAAAATCAGCCTCAAGCGCTTTTTGCACATCTCCATCCTGAAGAACACCCGCACCCCGCTCCACGACCACGTCCGGAAAAATCTGGGCTGGAGCGATGAGCAGGTGGTTATGCGGTGGGTCATCCTCCAGTGTATGGCCTCGGCGGTGCTTCTGGTGCTGATCGGCAAACTGTAACTCGAATAAACGATAAGGCGGCCCCTGCTCCGATCTGGAGCGGGAGCCGCTGTTTGTTTTGGTTTTATTCTTTTTCGCTGGCCCGCTGGGCGGCGTCAACCACATGCTCTACCAGCACCGAGGTGGTCACGGTGCCCACCCCGCCGGGCACCGGGGTGATGGCCCCGGCCAAAGGCTCCGCCTCGGCAAAGCGGACATCGCCGCAGAGCTTGCCCTCCTCGTTCACGTGGATGCCCACATCCACCACCACCTGGCCCGGGCGGATGCAGTCTGCCCCGATGAAGCCCCGTTTGCCCATAGCAACCACCAGAACATCCGCCTCCCGGCAGAGGGCGGGCAGGTTCTGGGTACGGGAATTGCAGAGGGTGACGGTGGCGTTTTTCCGGTCCAGCAGCATGGCGGCGGGTTTGCCCACCACCAGGCTCCGGCCTACCACCACCACCCGTTTGCCTTCCAGGGGGATGCCGTAGTAATCCAGAATTTCCATGCAGGCCTGGGCCGTGCAGGGGGCAAAACCCTCCCCCGTCCCGGTGAACACCCCGGCCAGGGAACCGTCGGTGATGCCGTCCACATCCTTTTCGGGGGCGAGAGCTGCCCGAATGGTGCGGTCGTCCATCCCGGCGGGCAGGGGCCGGAAGAGCAGGCAGCCGTGGATGGTCCGGTCGGCGTTCACCCCGGCCAGCGCTTCCAGCAGCTGGGCCTGGGTGGCCTCGGCGGGCAGAACGAAGGGCCGCACCGCCACCCCGACTTTCCCGCAGCGGGCCAGAACCCCCTTCTCATAGGCCAAGTCGTCCTCCCGCTGGCCCACCCGGACCACCGCCAGGGTAGGGGTGATCCCCCGGGCGGCCAGGGCCGCACAGCGGGCGGCATTTTTCTCGTTCATGGCGGCCACGACGGGCGCACCTTTCAAAAGCTGTGCCATGGGTTTATTCTCCTTTCAGCTGTCCGTTCACTTGGGTGTAGACCGCATCGGCGCGGGGGCTATATTCCGCCAGCAGGGCCCCGGCCTTTTTGTCCAGGGCGGCGGCCTTCTCCCGGTCGGCCATCAGACGGGTGTTGATGGCCACATTCAGCCCGGCGGCCTGCATGGCCGCTTTGCAGAAGAGGGCCGCACAGCCTGCGTCCGAGACCGCCAGCACGCTGCCTTTGGCCGCGTATTCCTCCGCCAGGGCTACCCCCTCGGCGCATTTTTCCAAAATTTCCAGGGGCACCGCGCAGGCGGCGTCCAGCGCTTTTTCCATGATCTCAGCCCGGGCGGGGTCGTCTTTAGGGATGGAATAGGCCTTGGCCAGGGGGGCGAAGGCCTCGGCGTCCGCTTCCACTAATCCCTCCAGCTCCCGGCGCAGTTCCCCGGCCCGGGCGTTCAGCCGCTGGATGTCCGCCTCCACGGCGGCGTATTTCTTCTTCCCCTCGGTGAGGCAGCCCACCATATTCCCCAGGGCCACCCCCGCCGCCCCCACCAGGGCCGCGGCGCCCCCGCCGCCGGGGACGGCGGCTTTGGAGGCCAGGACAGACAGAAATTCAGTGCAGGGCTTTTCCATCATTTTTTCCATGGATAAAAACTCCTTTCGGTCAGGAAACCATCCAGCCGCTGGTCATGGGGCTCCACGGCGGCCCGGGCGGTTTTTTGTACTTCAAAAGCGATCCCCAGCTTGAACGCCCGGGGGCAGCGGGGCAGGTAGCGGTCGTAGTAGCCTTTGCCCATCCCCACCCGGCGGCAAGTTTCGTCGAAGGCGGTGCAGGGCACCAGAATCAGGTCCAGCTGTTCCGGGGGCAGGAAACGGGATTTCTCCGGGATGGGGGTGCGGATGCCATACATCCCCACCTCCCAGCCCTCGGGGCCGAGGGGCTGGGCTGCCTCCATGGTGTATCCCGCCCCGCAGAGGGGGTAGGCGATGGCCTTGCCCGCCCGGGCAGCAGCTTCCAGCAGGGCCGAGAGATCCGCCTCGCCCCCACAGGCCGCATAGGCGAGGATGGTTTTCGCTTTTTGCCAGACCGGCAGAGCTTCCAGCGCGGCGCAAAGGGCCCCATTGGCGGCGGCCCGCTCGGCGTCCGTCAGAGCCCGGCGGGCGGCGATCCCCTGGCGGCGCTGGGCCTGTTTTTCCTCTTCCAGGGTCACAGAATCCCTCCTTGCTTGCATTTGATTCATCTATTCTAAACGGAACGCGGCCAAATTGCAATACGCCGGGGCCTTGTGGGGGCGGCGGTTTTTTGCTATGATAAAGCAATAGAGCGGAATATGCCGCTCTAGTTTAAAAAGAGAGGGGTTTCGTATATGTATCAGGAAATGCAGGATTCCATCGGGCTGGTCCAGGCGTTCGACCCGGAAGTGGCCGCAGCCATGAGCCGTGAGCTGACCCGCCAGCGCCAGAACATCGAGCTGATCGCCAGCGAGAACATCGTCTCCCCCGCCGTCATGGCGGCCATGGGCAGCGTGCTGACCAACAAGTACGCCGAGGGTCTGCCTGGCAAGCGGTACTACGGCGGCTGCGTCTATGTGGACCAGGTGGAGAACATCGCCATTGAGCGGGCCTGCCGCCTGTTCGGCGCCAAGTACGCCAACGTGCAGCCCCACTCGGGCGCCCAGGCCAACCTGGCCGTCTACTTTGCCCTGCTGGATGTGGGGGACACCGTCATGGGGATGGATCTGTCCCAGGGCGGCCACCTGACCCACGGTTCCCCCGTGAATATGTCGGGCAAAAACTACCACTTCACCTCCTACGGCGTTAACGAAAACGGCGTCATCGACTATGTGGAGCTGGAAAAGGCCGTCAAGAAGGTCCGTCCCAAGATGCTGGTGGCGGGGGCCTCGGCCTATCCCCGGGCCATCGACTTCGAGAAGCTGGCCGAGATCGCCCACGGCTACGGCGCCTACCTGATGGTGGATATGGCCCACATCGCGGGCCTGGTGGCGGGCGGCTGCCACCAGAACCCGGTGCTCTACGCCGACGTGGTGACCACCACCACCCACAAGACCCTCCGGGGCCCCCGGGGCGGCCTGATCCTGACCAACAACGCCGTTCTTGCCAAGCGGATCAACTCGGCGGTCTTCCCCGGCACCCAGGGCGGCCCGCTGGAGCACGTCATCGCCGCCAAAGCCGTCTGCTTCGGCGAGGCCCTGAAACCCGAGTTTAAAGAGTATGCCCACAAGATCGTGGAGAACGCCCAGGCCCTGGCCGCCGGCCTCCAGGCCCGCGGGGTCAAGCTGGTGTCCGGCGGCACCGACAACCACCTGATGCTGGTGGATCTGCGGGAAGAAGAGTGCACCGGCAAGGAGCTGGAAGCCCGGCTGGATGCCGTCCACATCACCGCCAACAAGAACACCGTCCCCGGCGAGACCCGCAGCCCCTTTGTCACCTCGGGCGTCCGTCTGGGCACCCCGGCGGTCACTACCCGCGGCATGGGCCCCGCTGAGATGAAGATCATCGCCGACTGCATCGCCGACTGCATCTGGCACTTCGATGAAAAGAAGGACGAGATCGCGGCCCGGGTTCTGGCCCTGACCCAGCAGTTCCCCCTGTACGAATAAGCCATAAAGCACAAGCGCCCGGAGCCGAACGCTCCGGGCGCTTTTCTGCGCGTCGTTTTAAATTAGAGGGCCAGATCCAGGGCCATCATCAGGGCAAAGCCCAAAACGATGCTCACCACCCCGGCGGGTTCGTCCTCGGCCACCGCCTGGGGGATCATCTCCTGGGCGGTGACGCAGACCATGCAGCCCGCCGCCGCACTCATGAGCCAGGGCAGCGCGGCCTGGACCCAGCCCGCCAGGGCCAGGGCAGCCAGGGCCCCCAGGGGTTCCACCAGGCCCGAGGCCACCCCCACCCCAAAAGCCCCCAACCGGCTGTGGCCCCGCTGGCGGAGGGGCAGGCTGATGGCCGCCCCCTCGGGGATGTTTTGGAGCCCGATGCCGAGGCTCAGGGCCAGAGCCCCGCTCACCGCATCCCCTGTGCCGGAAAGGGCCAGGGCCGCCGCCAGGCCGGTCACCATCCCCTCGGGCAGGTTGTGAAGGGTGACGGCCAGAATCATCCGGCCGCCCCGCCCCGGCCCCGACGCCAGCAGGTTCCCGGCGGCCTCTTCCAGCCAGAGCAGCCCCAAAGCCCCCAGGCAGAGCCCCGCCGAGGCCGGCAGCCAGGGGGGCAGGGCCTGGGCCGAGGCCCGTTCCACCGCCGGGAGCAGCAAACTAAAGACGCTGGCGGCCAGCATGATCCCCGCCGCAAAGCCGGTGAGGGTCCGCTCCAGCCGCAGCCCGGCGGGCCGGCGCAGCAGGAACACCCCCGCCGCCCCCAGAGAAGTACAGGCCGCGGGCAGCAAAATCAGGCCCGCGGTCAAAAGAATCTGTTCCAAATGGCATTCCTCCTCCCCCCCTTTGTATGCCAAAGAGGGGGAAAGGTGTGCCGGAAACCTTTACCGGCGGCCCCGGCGGCGGCCTCCCGCTGCAAAGCCGAAGACGGTGCCGCAGACGCCGCCCACAAGGTGCATGAAGTTGGCCACATTATCCCGCACAAAGAGGGCATCGTAGATCTGATCCCCCAGATAGAGGGCCGCCACCAACAGCATGGTCAGAGGGATGCCCCCTGTCCCGCCCGCCAGAGAGGCCAGCATGATGAGCATAAAGACGATGCCCGAGGCCCCCAGCAGAGCTGTCTGGGGGAAGAGAAGGCATTGGAGCACCCCCGATACAAAGGCCGTCAGCAGGATTCCTTTCAGCAGGGGGATGCTGCCGTATTTTTCCTCCATGGGCGGGCCCACCACCAGAAAAAGGAGCATATTGCCCATAAAGTGTTCCAGATCCGCGTGACCCAATACATGGCCAAAGAGCCGGAAATAAAACAGCGGGTCCCGCAGGGAGGACCGGTAGACGCAGAACAGGTGGGTGGTGGTCCAGCCGTCGGTCGCCCCGTCCAGCAGCAGCGCCCCCAGGGACAGGAGAAAAAAGGTCAAAATCACCGGCGCATTGTATTGCAGCCGGAGCTGAAAAACCGTCCGTTTCATACTTCCTCCCCTGCCCGGTCAGCCCCGGGTCCGCTCCCAATATTCGCCCATGCTCTGGCCGGGCTGGCCGGTCACCTCGTCCGCGAGATATTCCCCGAGGCCCAGCGCCCCGGGGGCCCAATTCTCGGCCGCCGCAATGGTGGGGTATTCGATCTCGGCGTACCAGAACTCCCCGGGCTGGCCCTCGTCCACATGGTTCACTTCCAGCACGCACCCATCCGCCAGCCGGTAGGAGCGGCGGAGCTTCGGGATCAGGGGTTTACCAATGATCTTGGCTGCCAGCTCCTCGAAAAGGGTCTGGTCGATGGGCCGCTCGATCTCCTCCCGGGCCAGCCCGCCCCCGGATTTGAAACAGAGAATCCACTGGGTCTTGCCGCCGGTGAGGGCTTCCTCCCGGATGCGGACGGTGGGCCGCACGCTGATATACCCCTGCCGCATGAAAAATTCTTCCTCAAGAGGCAGGCCCTCCGGCCAGCCGGCCACCATCCATTTGCGTTCAATTTCCATTCTGTCTTCCTCCATCCCCCGATTTAGTGCGCAAAAACGCCCAAAGCGGGCGCTGCATGCTATTTATTATAGCACAGATTTATGATACAATAAATCCGCAAACGCCGGAGATTCCCCCGGTCACAGGAACAAAAATGTCAGGAGCAATTCTATGAAAGCATCCCGCAGCTACCCCTGCTACACCGTCAACCAGAAAGCCGCTGCCACCCTGGCGGGGGGCCACCCCTGGCTGTACGAAAACGATATCCTCGCCCAGCCCGACGAGACCCCCGAGAACGGTTCCCTGGTGGACCTGGTGAGCCCCAAGGGCTCTTACCTGGGCACCGGGTTCCTCTCGCTGCACAGCAAGATCCGGGTGCGGCTGATTTCCCGCAACGCCAACGACACCTTTGACCCGGCCTTCTGGCGGCGGCGGGTGGAATACGCCTGGGCCTACCGAAAAACCGTTCTCCAGCCCCAGGACCTGACCGCCTGCCGGGTGATCTTCGGCGAGGCGGACCAGTTCCCCGGCCTAACGGTGGACCGGTTCAACAACATTCTGGTAACCCAGACCCTCAGCGTGGGGATGGAGCGGCTGAAACCGATCCTCTTCCCTCTGCTGGCCGAGGTGCTCCGGGCCGACGGACAGACCATCGACGGCATCTACGAGCGGAACGACGAGGCTCTGCGGGCCAAAGAGGGTCTGGAACAGAACAAGGGCTGGTTTGTCCTGCCCGGGGAAGAGCCTCCCGCCTCTACCCAGACCGAGATCTGCGAGAACGGCGTATATTACCACGTGGACTTTGAAAACGGGCAGAAAACCGGCTTTTTCCTGGATCAGAAATACAACCGCCAGGCAGTGGCCCGGCTGGCCGCCGGGCATACCGTGCTGGACTGCTTCACCCATACCGGCAGCTTCGCCCTCAATGCGGCCAAGGGCGGCGCGGCCCGGGTGACCGCCGCCGACATCAGCGCCGACGCCATCGCCATGGCCCAGCGCAACGCCGCCCGGAACGGCCTGACCAACATGGACTTCCTCTGCGAGGACACCTTCGAGCTGTTGCCCCGGCTGGAAAAAGAGGGCAGCCCCTACGATTTCATTATTCTGGACCCGCCGGCTTTCACCAAGTCCCGCCGCACGGTGGAAAATGCCATGCGGGGCTACAAGGAGATCAACTACCGGGCCATGAAGCTGCTGCCCCGGGGCGGGTACCTGGCCACCGCCAGCTGTTCCCACTTCGCCACCGAGGAGCTCTTCATCAAGATGCTCCGCTCCGCTGCCCGGGATGCCGGCCGCCAGCTGCGCCAGATCGAGGTGCGCCAGCAGGCCCCCGACCACCCCATCCTCTGGGGTGTGCCCGAGACCAATTACCTGAAATTCTTCCTCTTCCAGGTGATTTAAAAGAGCAAGAGTCATACTTTTCCGCGTGGAATCGTACTTTTCCGTCCCATCAATGCGTTTAGAATAAAATTCCAAAATGCCGCCGGGACAAAATCGTAAAATTTGTCAATTGCATTTTGGGGCCCGCCGGGCTATAATCAGACCATAGACAGCAACGGCGCTGTGGGTCACCTCCTGACTCGCAGCGCCGTTTGCGTTTGAATAGCCAGGACGGGATAAAACCGGGAAATACAGCTTTGGGATCTGTGTTTTGTATCTATAAAACAAGTTAAGGAGTAGGATTTATGGCAGCCAATGTTATGCAAATCTACGGCAGCAAAGTCTTCAACGAATATGTGATGAAGGAACGCCTGCCGAGCGCTACCTACAAGAGCCTGAAAAATACCCTGCACAAGGGCACGCCTCTGGATCTTGAGGTGGCCAACGTGGTGGCCAGCGTCATGAAGCGCTGGGCCATGGAGCTGGGCGCGACCCATTACACCCACTGGTTCCAGCCCCTGACCGGCATCACCAGCGAGAAGCACGACAGCTTTTTGAGCCCGGTGGGCGACGGCACCGCCATCATGGAGTTCAGCGGCAAGGAGCTCGTCCGGGGCGAGCCGGACGCATCTTCCTTCCCGTCGGGCGGCCTGCGGGCAACCTGCGAGGCCCGGGGCTACACCGCCTGGGACCCCACCAGCTACGCCTTCGTCAAGGATGACGTGCTCTGCATCCCCACCGCTTTCGTCAGCTACACCGGCGAGGCCCTGGATAAAAAGACCCCCCTGCTCCGCTCCATGAAGGCTCTGTCCAACCAGGCTGTCCGAATCCTGAAACTCTTCGGCAAGGACGACGATTACGTCTCCACCACCGTGGGCCCCGAGCAGGAATACTTCCTCATCAAGAAAGAGGACTACGAGGCCCGCCAGGACCTGATCCTCACCGGCCGCACCCTCTTCGGCGCGCCGGCCGCCAAGGGCCAGGAGCTGGAGGAGCACTACTTCGGCGTGATCCGCCCCGAGGTCTCGGCCTTCATGAAAGAGCTGGACAGCGTGCTCTGGGAGCTGGGCATCCCCGCCAAGACCAAGCACAACGAGGTGGCCCCCTGCCAGCATGAGCTGGCCCCCATCTACGACACCACCAACGTGGCCATCGACCACAATCTGCTGACCATGGAGATGATGAAGAAGCTGGCCCCCAAATACGGCCTGGTCTGTCTGCTCCATGAAAAGCCCTTCGAGGGGGTCAACGGCTCGGGCAAGCACAACAACTGGTCCATGTCCACCCCCAAGGAGAATCTGCTGGATCCCGGCGACACCCCCATGGAGAACCTGCAGTTCCTGATCTTCCTGGCCGCCGTCATTAAAGCGGTGGATGAGTACGCCGACCTGCTGCGGACCTCGGTGGCCATTCCGGGCAACGACCACCGCCTGGGCGCCGATGAGGCACCCCCGGCCATCATCTCCATCTTTGTGGGCGAGGAGCTGGAGGCCGTCATCGACGCCATCGCCTCCGACTCCCCCTACGCCGGCCCCGTCAAGATGAAGATGGATCTGGGCGTGGACGTCCTGCCCAAGCTCAGCAAGGACACCACCGACCGCAACCGGACTTCCCCCTTCGCCTTTACCGGCAATAAGTTCGAGTTCCGGATGCCCGGCTCCTCCCAGAACGTGAGCGACGCCAACACCATCCTGAACACCGCTGTGGCCAAGGAGCTGAAGGGCTACGCCGACGAGCTGGAAGGCGCCGAGGACTTCACCAAGGCTGCCATCGCCCTGGTCAAGCGGACCATCCGGGATCACCGGCGGGTCATCTTCAACGGCAACGGCTACTCCCACGAGTGGGAGCAGGAAGCCGAGCGCCGGGGCCTGCCCAATAAGAAATACGCCCCCGCCGCCCTGCCCGCTCTGATCGACCCCAAGAACATCGCTCTGATGGAGGAGTTCGGTGTTCTGACCAAGGTGGAGATGGAGAGCCGCTACGAGGTGGAGATGGAGCACTACGCCAAGATCATCAACATCGAGGCTCTGACCATGCTGGAAATGGCCCGCAAACAGCTGCTGCCCGCCATCAACAGCTATATGAGCGAGCTGGCCAACACCGCCGCCACCAAGATGGCCGTCAGCGAGAGTTTGAGCGTCCGCAGCGAGACCAAGACCCTGGCCCGGCTGTCCAAGGACGCCGACGACATGAGCGACGCCATCGACGCCCTGGCCGCCGCCGAGCGGGCCGCCCAGGCCCTGCCCGACCAGGCAGCCAAGGCCAACGCTTTCCACGACAAGGTGGTGCCCCTGATGGAGGCTCTTCGGGCTGCAGCCGATGACGCCGAAACCATCTGCGGCGAGGACTACTGGCCTCTGCCCAGCTACAGCAAGATGCTCTACTACGTCTAAGAGCACCAAGGGGTTATTGCCCCTTTTCCCCTGATTGAATCTGTACCCTGCCCCAAAGGCCGCCGCGTCTGCGAGCGCGCCTTTGGGTTTTTTGATTTCAACTTTCTCTCTGGACCAGGAGGTGCCCTATGAGTTATTCATCCCGACGCGATATCCTCGACTTTGTGGAGGAAAACGACGTTAAATTTGTCCGCTTTGCCTTCTGCGATATCTTCGGCACCCAGAAGAACATTGCGGTGCTGGCCAGCCAGCTGCCCCAGGCCCTGGAAGAAGGGGTCAGCTTTGACGGCAGCGCCATCCCCGGTTTTATGCACGTGGAGGAGAGCGACCTGGTGCTCCGGCCCGACCCCACCACCATCACCATCCTGCCCTGGCGCCCCACCGAGGGGCGGGTGATGCAGTTTTTCTGCGACGTGGAGCGGCCCGGCCGCCAGCCCTTCGGGGGCAACTGCCGGGGTTTCCTGCGGGAGGTAGGGCGCCAGTTCCACCAGCTGGGCTTACAGTGCAACGTGGGCGCCGAGTGCGAGTTCTATCTCTTTGAGACCGACGACCGGGGCCGCCCCACCCGGGTGCCCATGGACCAGGGCGGCTATTTTGATGTTGCCCCCCTGGACGCCGCCGAGAACCTCCGGCGGGACATCTGCCTGACCATGGAGCGGATGGGCATCGTCCCCCAGCACAGCCACCACGAGAGCGGCCACGGCCAGAACGAGATCGACTTTTGCCACGCCGGGGCCCTGAAAACCGCCGACAATGTGATGATGTTCAAGCAGGTGGTCCGGGCAGTGGCCACCCGCAGCGGCTTCCACGCCAGCTTTTTGCCCAAACCCCTGGCCGACCAGGCCGGCAGCGGCCTCCATGTCAACCTCTCCCTCTACCGGGACGGCAAAAATCTCTTCGAGGGGGATCTCACCTCGGACACCGTGGCGGGCCAGTTCATGGCGGGCATCCTGGCCCACAGCCGGGAGCTGGCCCTCTTCACCAACCCCCTGCCCAACAGCTACCTGCGGTTCGGCTGCCACGAGGCGCCCCGGTATGTGAGCTGGAGCCGCCAGAACCGGAGCCAGCTGGTGCGGATCCCCCAGGCCCAGGGGGACAGCTGCCGGATGGAGCTGCGGAGCCCCGACCCCGCCTGCAACCCCTATCTGGCCTTCGGGCTGATCCTGTCGGCGGGGCTGGACGGCATCCGGAATCGTCTGGAGTTGCCCGCCCCCGTCAACAATAATCTCTTTGACCCGGCGGCGGCCGAGGGCCTGGGGCTGGAAACCCTGCCCGAAAGCCTGGAAGAGGCCGTCCGTGTCGCCCAGGAGAGCGAGTTTCTGGCCCGGTGCCTGCCCGAGGGGCTGGCCAGCCGCTATTTCTCCGAGGCGCTTCACCGCTGTGAGGAGCTACGCCAGGCCGCCGACCCGGCCGAATTTGAGCGGACAAGATATTTCTGCACCATCTGAGCAAACTGCGGGAAAGGAGTGGATGCTATGGGACGTGCTCTGATCGTCAGTGCAGGCGCAAACTCCAACGAATATCTTTCCACCCGGCTGGCCGAGATGGGCTACCCCCACCCCCTGATGGTGCCCAGCGGCACCGAGGCCCGGCGCCGGATTCTGGAAACGGATTTTGAACTGATTATCGTCAATGCCCCTCTGCCCGACGAGTTCGGCCACGAGCTCTGCGCCTGCGCGGTGGAAAAAACCAGCGCCGGGGTTCTGCTGCTGGCCAAGGCAGCCGCCGCCGAACAGCTGGCCGAGGGTCTGAGCCGCCAGGGGGTTCTTCTGCTGAGCAAACCTTTTACCAACCAGCTGTTTTTACAGGCTGTCCAGATGGCGGCCGCCGGCAATCACCGGCTGCTTCATTTGCAGGAGGAAAACCACCGCTTGCAGGAAAAGCTGGCCCTGCTCCGGCTGGTGAGCCAGGCCAAATGCTGCCTGATCGAGCACCAGGGCATGACCGAGGCCGAGGCCCATCACGCCATCGAGCGGCAGGCCATGGACAGCCGCCGCAGCCTGGCCGAAGTGGCCCAGGAAATTCTTAATGCCTGGGAAGAGGACGGCGCATACTAGTTTTGGATGGACCCGGCGCGCCGGTCTGTCAGACGCAGACCCCGCGTGCCTTCCATTTTTGTTTTTTGTACTATGAGGGAGGAATGTAAAATGGCAACGAAATATATCTTTGTGACCGGAGGCGTTGTCTCCGGTCTGGGCAAAGGGATCACCGCGGCGGCGCTGGGCCGTCTGCTCAAATGCCGCGGCCTGAAGGTGGCCAGCCAAAAGCTGGACCCCTATGTGAACGTTGACCCCGGAACCATGAGCCCCCTCCAGCACGGCGAGGTGTTCGTCACCGACGACGGCACCGAGACCGACCTCGACCTGGGCCACTATGAGCGATTCATCGACGAAGATCTGAATAAATACTCCAACCTGACCACCGGCAAGGTCTACTGGAACGTATTGAACAAGGAGCGCCAGGGAGCCTATCTGGGCCAGACCGTCCAGATCATCCCCCACATCACCGACGAAATCAAGAGCTATATCTACAACCTGGCCGCCTCCACCCAGGCGGACGTGGTCATCACCGAGATCGGCGGCACCACCGGCGACATCGAGAGCCAGCCTTTTCTGGAGGCCATCCGCCAGGTGGGGATCGAACAGGGCCATGAGAACTGCTGCTACATCCATGTGGTGCTGGTACCCTATATCTCGGGTTCCAACGAATACAAATCCAAGCCCGCCCAGCACTCGGTGAAAGAGCTCCAGGGCATGGGCATCGCACCGGACATCATCATCCTGCGGGCGGACGGCAGCGTGGGCAGCGAGATCCGCCGGAAGGTCAGCACCTTCTGCAACGTAAAGCCCGAGTGTGTCATCGAGAATTTGACCATGCCCAGCCTCTACCAGTGCCCGCTGATGCTCCACTCCAACGGGCTGGACGAGGTGGTGGTCCAGAAATTGCAGCTGGATGTTCCCCCCGCCGACCTGACCGAGTGGAAAGAGGTGGTGGCCCGGATCGCCGGCCGGAGCCGCACCTGCACCATTGCCCTGGTGGGCAAATACGTCAAGCTCCACGACGCCTATCTCTCGGTGATGGAGAGTCTCTACCACGCCGGCTTTGAGAACGACTCTGAGGTAGAGATCCGTTGGGTGGACTGCGAGGAGCTGCAAACCCAGGCCGACTGTGCCAAGGTTCTGGGGGACGTGGACGGTGTCATCCTGCCCGGCGGCTTTGGCAGCCGGGGCATCGAGGGAATGATCCAGGCCGCCCAGTATGCCCGGGAGAATAACCTGCCCTACTTCGGCATCTGCTTAGGGATGCAGATCATGGTGATGGAGTACGCCCGGAACGTGCTGGGCTACCCCGATGCCAATTCCAGCGAGTTCACCCCCGAGGGGGCCCACAACGTCATCGACCTGATGGCCGACCAGCAGGGCAACATCCCCAAAGGCGGCACCATGCGGCTGGGCCAGTACCCCTGCAAGGTTCTGCCCGGCACCAAGATGGCCGAGTGCTACGGCACCGAGATGATCTCGGAGCGGCACCGCCACCGCTACGAGTTCAACAACCAATACCGCGCCGAGCTGGAAGCCGCCGGGCTGGTGATTTCGGGCACCAGCCCCGACGGCCGTCTGGTGGAGACGGTGGAGATCCCGGGCCGGGCTTTCCATCTGGGGGCCCAGTTCCACCCCGAATTCAAGAGCCGCCCCAACCGTGCCCACCCTCTGTTCAAGGCCTTTATTGCCGCCAGCCTGGCCACCCGGGAAGCCGCCGGCCGTCCCCGGATGGGTCTGTAAGCCAAAATCTTCTTCTAAAAACCAAAGGGAGCCTCCCCACACTGAACCGCTCCAGTAAAAGTAGACAGTGAAAAAAGAAGGCCTCCTGTGGTAGAATAAAACTACTACAGGAGGTCTTTGCTATGCCCAGAAAATACAGCCACATTCAGGAACACGAGAAGGAAATAATAGAGCTTCGCAGCCAGGGAATG
>NZ_BQKV01000033.1 GCF_022180365.1 Faecalibacterium gallinarum | reverse complement strand
TTTCTGTGTGGAAATCCCTATTCAGCAGATTTTCATATCTGTGAACCTGCTGTCCAAGCTGCTTCCACTGCCTGCGTCTGCGTATTTCAGACAGCAATCCGTTTGTTTTCATAAGTCTGAGGACAGTTTTAGGATTCCTGTGATAGCCGTTTTTGTCCAGCCACAGATGCATCCGGCGATAGCCATATGTATTTTTGCACCTCTTCTGCTGCCGGGCGATCTGGTCTATAATCGACTGATTTGGGTTCGGACGGTTCAGATTGTGGGTATAGGCGTAGTACCCACTCCGGGAAACACCAAAGAATTTGCACATCCGCCAAATCGGATACTCTTC
>NZ_BQKV01000032.1 GCF_022180365.1 Faecalibacterium gallinarum | reverse complement strand
ACATCCACTTCTATAACCACGAGCGGCTCCAGACAAAGACTGGCCTGGCTCCGCTCTCGCTTCGCCAGGCCAGTCTTTGATTCGTTTACTTCTACCCCTTGCAGGCCTCTTTTTTGTACTGTCCGCACAATATGGGGCGGTTCAGCCAGGGGAGGCTGTTTTCTATGTCGTTATGGGGTTAAAATCAATCCTCGAAGAACTGCTTCATGCAGGGGAGGAAATCCAGGGTGGCGAAATAATCCCGGGGGGTCTCGGCCCGGCGGATCAGCCGGTGGCTGCCGTCCTCGCAGAGGAGCACCTCGGCGCTGCGCAATTTGCCGTTGTAGTTGTAGCCCATGGCCGAGCCGTGGGCGCCGGTATCGTGGATATAGACCAGGTCCCCGATCTCGATCTTGGGGAGCATCCGGTCAATGGCGAACTTGTCGTTGTTCTCGCACAGGCCGCCCACCACGTCGTACTTGTGGTCGCAGGGGGCGTCCTCCTTGCCCAGCACGGTGATGTGGTGGTAAGCGCCGTACATGGCGGGGCGCATCAGGTTGGCGGCGCAGGCGTCCAGACCGATATACTCCTTATAGATGTGCTTCTCGTGGATGGCGGTGGCCACCAGAGCGCCATAGGGGCCGGTGGTGAAGCGGCCCATCTCGCTGAAGATGGCCACATCCCCCATGCCGGCGGGGACCAGGATCTCCTCGAACTTCTTGCGGACCCCCTCGCCGATGGCCATGATATCATTTTCCTTCTGGTCGGGGCGGTAGGGGATACCCACGCCGCCGGACAGGTTGATATAGGCGATGTGGGCGCCGGTGGCCTTCTGGACCCGGACGGCCAGCTGGAACAGGATGCCCGCCAGCTCGGGGTAGTACTCGTCCGAGATGGTGTTGGAGGCCAGGAAGGCGTGGATGCCAAACTTCTTGGCGCCCTTTTTCATCAGCTTTTTATAGCTGTCGATCATCTGCTCCTCGGTCATGCCGTACTTGGCGTCGCCGGGCTTGTCCATGACCTGGAAGCCCTCTTCGCTCTCCCCCAGCTGGAAGGTCCCGCCGGGGTTATAGCGACAAAAGATGGCCTCGGGAATACCCGCCACCCGGTCCAGGAAATCCACCATGGTGGCGTCGTCCAGGTTGATGTAGGCGCCCAGCTCGTGAGCCTTCTTCATATCCTCCACCGGGGTCTGGTTGGAGGAGAACATGATCTCCTCGCCGGTAAAGCCGCAGGCCTCGCTGAGCATCAGCTCGGTCAGGGAGGAGCAGTCCACGCCGCAGCCCTCCTCCCGCAGGATCTGGAGGATCACGGGGTTGGGCAGGGCCTTGACGGCGAAATACTCCTTAAAGCCCTTGTTCCAGCTGAAGGCCTTGTTGATCCGGCGGACGTTTTCGCGGATGCCCTTCTCGTCGTAGATGTGGAAGGGGGTGGGCACGTCGGGCAGAATCTCCTGCACCTGGGCCTCGGTCACAAAAGGTTTCTTTTCCATTGCGATATACTTCCTCTCTCTATGGTTGGGTCTAGGCTGCCGCCGGGGCGGGCCTGCCAGGGCCCGGCCCGGGGCCGGTCACTTTTTCAGGGAGTCCCGCACCGGGGTAAAGGTGGGGACGATCTTTTGCAGCTGCTGGACCACCGCCTCGTCGTTGTGGGCGGCAGCGGCGATCAGGTCCTGAAGCTGCTGGTAGAACACTTCCAGGTCGATGTTCCGGGGCGGCGCCACAAAGATCTTGTTGTGCTCGGTGCGGCGCATCTTGTCCTGCTCCTCGTCCATCATCAGCTCTTCGTAGAGCTTTTCGCCGGGGCGCAGGCCCACAATCTTGATCTCGATATCTTTCTCCGGCTCGTAGCCGTAGAAGCGGATCAGCTGCCGGGCCAGATCCATAATCTTCACCGGCTCGCCCATATCCAGGACGTAGATGCTGCCGCTCTCGGCCAGGGCGCCCGCCTGGAGCACCAGCTGGGCCGCCTCGGGAATGGTCATAAAGTACCGCTCGATGTTGGGGTCGGTGAGGGTCACCGGGCCGCCCTGCTTGATCTGAGACTCAAACAGGGGGATAACGCTGCCGTGGCTGCCCAGCACGTTGCCGAACCGGACGGCCACACACTTCATGGTGGTGTTCCGGGCAAAGGTCTGGATCAGCATTTCGCAGATCCGCTTGGTGCAGCCCATGACGCTGGTGGGGTTGACCGCCTTGTCGGTGGAGAGCTGGACCAGCCGCTCCACCCCGTGCTCGCTGGCGCTGGTGAGGAGGTTTTTGGTGCCCACCACGTTGTTTTTCACCGCTTCGGCGGGGCTGACCTCCATCAGAGGCACATGCTTATGGGCTGCGGCGTGGAACACCACCGAGGGGTGATAGGTCTCGAACACCTCATCCAGGCGGTTTTTGTCCCGGATGGAGCCGATCAGCACCGTGATGGGGGCCTCCCGGCCGTACTTGCGCTGGAGCTCCATCTGGAGCTCATAGGCGCAGTTCTCGTATACGTCGAAGATCAGCAGGTGCCCGGGCGAAAAGCGCATCAGCTGGCGGCAGAGCTCGCTGCCGATGCTGCCGCCGCCGCCCGTCACCAGGACGGTCTTGCCCTTGATATAGCCCTCGATCTTGGCGGTATCCAGGGTGACCTCGTCCCGGGAGAGGAAATCCGCGGTGTTCAGCTCACGGAAAGCCCGCTGGGGGGCTGCCCCGCCCCCGATGGACTGGGGGTCACTGAGGATCTGCACCTTGCGGTGGGTAGAGACGCACAGGTCGATGATATGATTCAGCCGGCTGCCCCGCAGGGTGGGGATGGCGATGATGATGCCGTAGATGTTATACTTCTGGCACAGCTCGGGGATATCCTCCAGCGGGCCCCGCACCGGCACCCCGTGAAGGGTCTGGTTCCACTTGGCCGGGTTGTCGTCCACCGCCACCACCGGACGGCCGTAGACCGAATTGGTCTTGCAGACGTTGATGGCCCAGGCCCCGGCCTCGCCCGCGCCCACGATCATCATGGGGCGGTTGGGGTCGTTGGAACTGCGGCCCCGCAGCCCCTCCCCCAGCGGATGGTTGAGGAAGAGCCGCCAGGCCAAACGGGTGCCGCCCACCATCAGCAGGATCAAAATGGAGGCGATGCAGTTGGCCGAGTTGAACAGCACGCCGTGGATCAGATACCGGTTAACGAGATACACCAGCCCGGTGGAGACGGCGATCATGCCGCCCAGGCGGATCAGATCCCGCTCCCCCGCGTACTTCCACAGGATGGAATAGAGCCCTCCCGCCAGGAAGACCCCCATATAAATGGCCACAATCCAGGGCAGGTGCTTATAAAGCAAGCCCAGGTTGTGGGGCCACCAGCCCGCTTCGGGCGCGCCGTCGGCCCGCAGCAGCAGGCCCAGATAGAAGCAAAAGGCCACGATCGCCGCGTCCATCACGAACAGGAACGCCCGGCGGCGCAGGATCGGCAGCCATCTTTTCTTTTTTTCCACGAGAAATCCTCTTTGTCTTGGGGTGCGGTTTCCGCGCCCTTTTTTTACGGCCCGGCCACCGGCAGAGCCGATGGACAAACACATTGTTTATTATACTCTGTTTTGGGCTGGCTGTCCAGATTTTTCCGCAGGTGGATGGAATTTCCTCTCCCGGGGGCGCAGATCCCGCAATTCCCGGCCCAGCCCCAAAGGCCAGGCCACCGCGAGACACACCACCGACATTCCCCCGGCCCCCGCCGCCAGCACCAAAAGCTGAAGTCCCCGGCTGCCCGCCAGCAGCCCGCCGAGCCCCCGGCGGAGCCCCAGCCCCGCCAGCGCCGAAGCTCCCGCCGCCAGCAAAGGCCTGCCCAGCCAGCGGGTCGGGTGGGTGCGCAGCCGGGTGACGGCCAGCAGCCGCCGGGTGTTGGCCACACAGGTATAGAGACTGGACATCAGGATGACGAATAAAAGGCCCTTCATCCCGAACCGGGGGATCAGCAGGGCCACCCCCGCGATCCGCAGGATGGAATCCCACACACTGTACCGGAAGGTGGCTTTCTGCTCCCCGATCCCCTTCATGGCGCCGTCCACCATACTCTCAAGATAGAGCAGCGGCATGGCCGGGGCCAAAACCTCGAGATAAAACCCCGCCTCGCTGCTGCCGTAGAGGGCCTGGGTGAGGGGCTGCCCCCACACCAGAAAGATTGCGCCGATCCAGAGGGAAAAATACATGGTGATCTGGAGCATCCGGCCCAAAAGCTGCTCCATCCGGCGTTTGTCCCCCCGGATGTGGGTCTGGGTGATCTCGGGCATCAGCAGCACCCCCAGGCTGCCCAGCAGCCCAAAGGGGAAGTTCATCAAAGGCAGGGCCATCCCTTTCAGGTTGCCGTACTGGGTCACGGCGGCGCTCCGGCCCCCGGCGTCCCACAGAAAAACCGCCAGGCAGGCGGGCACCAGCATATTTTCCGCTGTGTGGAGGGCGCTGGCCAGACACCGCCCGCCCCCCACCGGCCAGAGGATCTCCCAGATCCGCCGGGCCGGGGCCTGGGGCCGGGCCGGGGGCAGACCGCCGAAGCACCGGGCCGCCTCCCGCCGGTAAAAGATCCCCATCACCAGGGCCGAGACCGCCTCGCTGGCAGCGGTGGCCCCCATGACCACGGCGCAGCGGGCCCCCACGTCCAGCCCGGCGGTTCGTTCCAGGGCCAGAACCATGGTGCTGATTCGTACCAGCTGTTCGATCATCTGGCTGGCCACGTTGGGCTGAACCCGCCGCCGGGCCACGAAAAACCCCCGCAGCACCGCCGACACCGCCATGAAGGGCATCCCCAGGGCAGCCGCCCGCAGGGCTGGGGCGGCCCGCAGGTCCCCCAGCCAGTACTGAGCGGCCAGCCCCGCCAGGCCCAGCTGGGCCGCCGAGGCAATGAGACCCAGCCCCGCCGCCAGACCAGCCAGACGGCCCAGCATCCCCCGGGCATAGGCCGGGCCCCGCTCCAGCTCCTCGGCCAACAAACGGGTGGCCGCCACCGACACCCCGGCGGTGGCCAGAGTGACAAACAGGCCATAGACCGCCAGCACCAGCTGGTACAGGCCCATCCCCTTGCCCCCCAGGGCGTTGGCCAGATAGATCCGCAGGCCCATCCCCGCCAGACGGAGCAGCACATCCGACACCGTCAGCAGGGCCGCATTCTTGAGATAACTCGGCCGCATCCCGCGCCCCCTCCCCTTTTGTCTGCGATTCGTTCCAGAATATGCACGCCGGTGCGGGAAATATGCCGCCCCGGGGTGCCTTGTATCCGGCGTCGGTTTGTGATAAGATAAGTTCGTGTCCGGCAGGGCGCGCCCCCGCGCCCCGATCCGTTTTTGAAAATGAATAGGAGGAAGCGCGTTCTGCCCCCGGCGGGCGCGCGAAGCAAACAATGAGCGAAACTTGCAATCACGACTGCTCCAGCTGCGGGCAGGACTGTGCATCCCGGCAGGCCCCTCAGCACGAGGCCCCCAACCCCAACAGCCGGGTTAAAAAGGTGATCGGCGTCGTCTCCGGCAAGGGCGGCGTCGGCAAGAGCATGACCAGCGCCCTGCTGGCCTGCGCCATGCGCCGCCGCGGTTACCACTGCGGCATCCTGGACGCCGACATCACCGGCCCGTCCATCCCCAAGCTGTTCGGCATCCATGGCCGGGCCATGGCCGACGACAAGGGCTGCTGGCCTATCCAGAGCCGGATGGGCATTGACGTCATGAGCATCAACCTTCTGGTGGAGAACGAGGAGGACCCCGTGGTCTGGCGCGGCCCGGTCATCGCGGGCGCCGTCAAGCAGTTCTGGACCGACGTGGTCTGGAAGGACGTGGACTTCCTCTTCGTGGATATGCCTCCGGGAACCGGCGACGTGCCCCTGACCGTCTTCCAGAGCCTGCCGGTGGACGGCATCGTGGTGGTCGCCAGCCCCCAGGAGCTGGTCAGCATGATCGTGGCCAAGGCCGTCAACATGGCCCAGATGATGAAGATTCCCATGCTGGGCATTGTAGAGAACATGAGCTACCTCATCTGCCCCGACTGCGGCAAGCACATCTCCCTCTTCGGCGAGAGCCACGTGGAGGAGGTCGCAGCCAAGCACGGCCTGACCGTCCTGGCCAAGATGCCCATTGACCCCGAGCTGGCAAAGCTGGCTGACAACGGCTGCATCGAAAACTACGGCGGCGACTACCTCTCCGGCGCTGCCGACGCCATCGAAAAGCTGCTGTAAGAGCCCCGGCTCGCCCCGGATTTTTGTCCCGGGGCCGCCCGGCGCTGAAAGCTCCGCCCGCCCCCTAAACCGGGGCGGGCTTTTTTGCGGGCGGACGGGGGCGAAAAGCATACTTTTTCATTCTTTTTCAAAGTGCTTCACGACTTTAAATCATAAAGTGAATCCTTGTTTTTTTATTTCTGTTTTGTTTTTATGAAGTTGTCCAGTCTTTTTATCTGTTTTTTTTAATTTTTATCGCGTTTTTCTATTGTCAAACAGGGGCCAAAGATTTATAATAATAACGCGCCCTGCAAGATGGCAGGGGCTGGTAAATGAGGCTGGCTTTGGTCCGGTGCTTCGCGGCAAAGGGGGTTTACCCCGCCGCAGGACGGCTGTATAGGAGCCGTCGAAAGGGGTGGCCCGGCAGATGGTACCCGCCTCCAAGATTGGGAAAAGGAGAATACTTATGCTGACGAATGAATATCTGAAGCGTGTCTACGACGGCCTGGCTCAGCGCAACGCTCACGAGCCCGAGTTCCTGCAGGCAGTCCGTGAGGTCCTGGAGAGCATCCAGCCCCTGGTGGAGAAGCACCCCGAGTACGAGAAGGCCGGCCTGATCGAGCGGATGGTCGAGCCCGAGCGGATCATCACCTTCCGTGTGCCCTGGGTCGACGACCAGGGCAAGGTCCAGGTCAACCGCGGCTACCGCGTCCAGTTCAACAGCGCCATCGGCCCCTACAAGGGCGGCCTGCGGTTCCACCCCTCTGTCAACCAGAGCATCCTGAAGTTTCTGGGCTTTGAGCAGATCTTCAAGAACAGCCTGACCACCCTGCCCATGGGCGGCGGCAAGGGCGGCTCCGACTTCGACCCCAAGGGCAAGAGCGACATGGAAGTCATGCGCTTCTGCCAGAGCTTTATGACCGAGCTGTACCGCCACATCGGCCAGTTCGTGGACTGCCCCGCCGGTGACATCGGCGTCGGCGGCCGCGAGGTTGGCTACATGTTCGGCCAGTACAAGCGGCTGACCAACAGCTTCCAGGGCGGCATGATCACCGGCAAGGGCCTGACCTTCGGCGGTTCTCTGGCCCGCACCGAGGCCACCGGCTACGGCCTGTGCTACTTCACCGCCGAGGCTCTGAAGTGCATGCGGAACGACAGCTTTGAGGGCAAGACCGTGGTCATCTCCGGTTCCGGCAACGTGGCCATCTACGCCTGCGAGAAGGCCACCCAGCTGGGCGGCAAGGTCGTGACCATGAGCGACTCCAACGGCTACGTCTACGACCCCAACGGCATCGACCTGGCCTACGTCAAGGACCTGAAGGAGGTCCGCCGCGGCCGGATCAAGGAGTACGCCGAGACCCACCCCGGCACCACCTATGTGGCCGATTGCAGCAAGGTCTGGGAGGTCCCCTGCGATATCGCCCTGCCCTGCGCTACCCAGAACGAAATCAATAAGGAGTCCGCTGAGGCCCTGGTGAAGAATGGCTGCACCGTGGTCTGCGAGGGCGCCAACATGCCCAGCACCCCCGAGGCCATCGAGGTCTACCTGGCCAACGGTGTCCTGTACGGACCCGCCAAGGCCACCAACGCAGGCGGCGTGGCTACCTCCGGCCTGGAGATGAGCCAGAACAGCGAGCGCCTGAGCTGGACCTTCGAGGAGGTCGACGCCAAGCTGAAGGGCATCATGGAGGGCATCTTCCACGCCAGCTACGACGCTTCCGTCGCCGCCGGCGCCGAGGGCAACCTGATGGTGGGCGCCAACTGCGCCGGCTTCCTGAAGGTGGCCACCGCCATGATGGCACAGGGCATCACCTACTAAGCGAGCTTTTTCTCTGATTTTTCTTCCTTCTTGTTCTCCTGTACAACCAAAGGCCGCGCCTTCCGGGGCGCGGCCTTTTTTGTGCACTTGGGCGATTCTCTCCCCTGATTTTCCGAAAAAGTCACACTTTTTACAGAAAAATCCTCTCCGGTATTGTCAACGAATGTCGGATCGTATAGAATAAAATTGGAATTGTACGCCGTGCCTTCGGGCCGGTCCCACACACGCCCGACAGGGCTGCCTCCGGCGGTCCCTGCCTGGCCCAACAAGGAGAACCATCATGAAAAAGTTTTTGATCGTTTTGACTAGCCTCATCCTCATGTTCAGCCTGACCGCCTGCAGCTCTGCAAAACAGGTCACCGCCACCACCGACCAGACCTCCACCCCCAGCCAGACCACCAACCTCTACACCAACCTGGACCAGCCCGCCCTGATGGAGGCCATCCGCCAGTACCAGGGCGTCTGCACCGTCTCCACTGTCAACGCTGACGGCACCCCCAACCTGGCCGTCTTTGTGCCGGGGGCTGTGGGGGACGAGTATGTGGTCTTTGGCTGGGCCGAGAACGCCACCAAGGCCAACGTCCTGCGGGATAAAAAGGCCGTCATGAGCTACGACATCGTCAACCTGGCCGCCGAGGAAAAGACCGGCCGCCACACCGGCGCCATTGTCAAGCTAGAACTGGTGGAGGACGAGAAGGTCCTGGAAGAGCTGAAAGCCGAAGGCTCCATCTCGGATTACAGCGTCCTGCTCAAGATTACCGAGGTCCTGCCCATCGGCTGATCCCCTTTTCCAGCAAAATCACAGCAGAAAACCCCCGGCCCCAGGAGCTTACTCCCAGGGCCGGGGGCCTTTTGTTTTGGTTTTGGTTTTGGTTTTACTTTGCCAGCAGCTCGGCGGCCAGGGCGTCCATCTGGGCGGCGGAGGCGTCGTTCATGGCGCTGCGGATGGTCACCACGTTCTCGCAGAGGGTGATGTTCTTCATCCCCTCCAGCTCGGCCCGCATCAGCTTGGCGGCCATGGGGGCCCAGGTGCCGTTCTCCATCAGGGCCACCGTCCGCTTCTGGAAGTTCTTGGTCTTGAGGTGGGCCAGCAGATTCTCCATCGGCGGGAAGAGGAAGCCGTCGTATGTAGCGCAGGCCAGAACCATCTTGCCGCAGCGGAAGGCCTCGGTCACCGCATAGGAGACATCCACACGGGTCAGGTCGATCTCCACCACCTTGGCGCCGCCGGCCCGCAGCTTGTCCGCCATGGCGTGAGCGGCAGCCCGGGTGTGGCCGTGGATGGAAGCGCTGGCCACCAGGATCTTCTCGGGCTCCTCGGCCTCGTAGCTGGACCAGGTGTTATAGAGCTCGAAATACCGGCTCAGGTCCCCGGTCAGGACAGGGCCGTGGAGGGGGCAAATGGTCCGGATGTCCAGGGTGGCGGCCTTTTTCAGCAGGGCCTGCACCTGGGGGCCGTATTTGCCCACAATGTTCAGGTAATAGCGGCGGGCTTCGGAGGCCCAATCGGCCTTCTCGTCGAAGCGGGCCACCGCGCCGAACCGGCCGAAGCCGTCGGCGGAGAAGAGGACCTTCTCGCTAGACTCATAGCTCACCATGACCTCGGGCCAGTGGACCATGGGGGCAAAGGCAAAGGTCAGGCAGTGGCTTCCCAGGGGCAGGGTGTCCCCCTCCTTGACGGTGAGGCGGCGGTCCGCTGTCACAAAGTCAGGGCCGAAGAACTGGTCCAGGAAGGCGAAGGTCTTGGCGTTGCCCACCACCTGCATGGCGGGGTACTGAGCCGCCAGGGCCGCCACGTTGGCGGCGTGGTCGGGCTCCACATGGGAGACCACCAGATAATCGGGGGTCCGGCCGTTCAGGGCCTCGGTCAGATTCTCCTTCCAGGGGTCGGTGGCCCGGGCGTCCACCGTATCCATGACGGCGACTTTTTCGTCCAGGATCACATAGGAGTTGTAGCTGACGCCGGTGGGCACCGGGTACTGGCTCTCGAAGAGATCCAGGGTGGTGTCATCCACGCCAATGCCCAGGATGGTATCGGTCACTTTTTTTACGCACATGGCAAAGCACTTCCTTCTTTATAAATATCTGCCTGTATCAAATCATCCGCTGCTGCGGCCAAAAATTATCAGGAACAATTTTCATAATAGCATACTGCCCCTGGGAAATCAATCCTCCCAGCCATTTTCCTCCCCGGCAGTTTCGGGCAGCCGGGCCCGGACCGGGCCGCCGGGTTCGGCGTCCAGTTCCAGCAGAGCCGCGGCAGCGGGTTCGTCCAGGGACTGCACCGCCCGCAGCTTCCGGTTGATGGCCCGGGTCCGCACCCCGATCAGCCGGTCCAGCTCCTCGTCGGTCTGGCGCAGCCGCTCCTGCATCTTGCCCAGGCCCTGGCCGAACTTCTCGAACTCGGTCTTGACGGCGCCCAGCACCTGCCAGACCTCGCTGGAACGCTTCTGGATGGCCAGGGTCTTAAAGCCCATTTGCAGGCTGTTCAGCAGGGCCGCCATGGTGCTGGGGCCCGCCACGTTGACCTGATATTCCCGCTGCAATGCCTCCAGCAGGCCGCTGTTCACCACCTCGGCATAGAGGCCCTCAAAGGGCAGAAACAGGATGCCGAAAGCGGTGGTATAGGGGGGCTCCACATATTTCTGGCGGATGTCCTTGGCCTCGGAGCGGATCACCTGTTCCAGGGCGCGGCGGGCGTCCGCCACCGCCTTGGGGTCGCCGGAGGCCGCCGCCTCCTGCAAGTGGGCATAGGTATCCCCTGGGAACTTGGAGTCGATGGGCAGCCAGACGGTGCCCCCGTCCACTCCCGGCAGTTTGACAGCAAACTCCACCCGCTGGGTGGAACCGGGGATGGTGGCCACGTTGGTGTCGTACTGTTCGGGGGCCAGAATCTCTTCCAGGATGGCCCCCAGCTGGATCTCCCCCAGGATGCCCCGGGTCTTGACGCCGGAGAGCACCTGTTTCAGCCCGCCCACGTCGGCGGCCAGGTTCTGCATCTCGCCCAGGCCCTTGTAGACCTGTTCCAGCTGGGCGTTGACCGCCTGGAAACTCTCGGTCACCCGCTTTTGCAGCGCGTCCTGGAGCTGCTCGTCCACCGTGTGGCGGATCTCGTCCAGTTTCCGGGCGTTCTCGGCCTGGAGGGCAGCCAGACTCTCGGCCAGGGTGCGGCGCATTTCGGCCAGCTTCTGCTCGTTGGTCAATTCCAGGCTTTGGAGCCGCCGTTCCAGGGTTTTCTGCTGGGCGGCCTGGCTGTTCGTCATCAGGCTGCCGATCCCCTGCACCGAGCTCTGGAGGGTCTCGCCCACCCCACGAACGGCGGTATAGGTCTGGTCCGCCAGAGCGGCCTGGCTGGCCCGCAGGCGGCGGTCGTATTCCTCGGACTGAGCCGCCAGACGCTGGTCCAGCCAGTCTTCCAGCTCTTCCCTCTGCCGGGCCGGGGAGCTGCCGAAGCTCCGCACAAGCAGCGCCACCAGCAGCACATCCCCCGCCAGCAGCAAAACCAGATACAACACCGAAAGAAATTGCTCCATAGTCTCCCCCATCATAAGAAAAGCGCCGTTTGCAATCCGGGCCAAACCGCGCTATAATAGGAACCCCGCTTTCCCCCGCGCCGAAAGGCCGGGCCGGGTCTACCTGTTATTTTACCACAGCGCACCCCATTGTCAAAACAATTTTGCGCTCTGTTTTGAGAGGAGTTTCCCCTATGGCTTCCACCTCCATTCTGGCCAACTACCACACCCATACCCCCCTGTGCAACCACGCCGAGGGCAGCCCCGAAACCTACATCCAGACCGCCCTTCGCTGCGGTTATCAGGTGCTGGGTTTTGCAGATCACACCCCCTGGCGGTACAAAAACCCCGACTTTGTGAGCCGGATCCGGATGACCCCCGACCTGCTGGAGCTGTATGTCTCCTCCCTGCGGCAGCTGGGGCAGAAGTACGCCGGACAGCTGCACCTGCACATCGGGCTGGAAGCGGAATATTTCCCCGATTACATGGGCTGGCTGCTGGAAGAAAAGGAGCGGCTGGGCATCGAATACCTGATCTTTGGCTGCCACTACGACCGCACCGACGAGGGTGGGCTCTACTTTGGCCGCTCGGCCGGGGCCGGGGACTTTAAACGGTATACCGATCTGGCCATCGCCGGGATGGAGACCGGGGCCTACTGCTGCCTGGCCCACCCCGACCTGTTTTTAAACAATTACCCCGCCTTCGACGCCGACGCCAGGGCAGCCAGCCGGGCCATCTGTGAGGCGGCTACACAGCTGGATATCCCCCTGGAATACAATATGGCGGGCCCCACCCGCCGGAATCTGGCCGCCGGACGGCTGGGCTACACCACCCCGGAGTTCTGGCAGGTGGCCGCCGAATACCCGGTCAAGGTGATTCTGGGCTGCGACGCCCACCGCCCCGCCGAGCTGAACCAGGTGGCCGGGATGGCCCGCTGCCGTGAGAAACTCCGGCAGATGGGCTTGACGGTGCTGGACACCCTGCCCGGGCTGGAATAATCCCCCGCCGGGCGGATTGTGCTTTGCCCCCGGATCTGGTATACTGAAAGTAAAGCGTATTTGTATATTTATAACGTTCGGATGGATAAGGAGGTTTCCCTTATGTGGACCTGTTCCCTTTTAAAGACCAACGCGAAAAACGTCCTGAGCCGGAGCTACTGGCGGGTGTTCGCCGTCTGCGCCGTGGCGCTGCTGCTCACCGGCGGGCTGAACATCCAGTATAATTCGGGCTCGGGTCAGGCTGAGTCCCTGCCCGAACAGGTGGGCCAGGTGGCAGGCAACAGCGTTCTGCTGGGCTTTGCCCTGAACATTCTGTTGCCCCTGGGCATCCTGGTGGGGCTTTTGATCCTGCTGGCGACCACGGTGGGCTGGAGCATCTTCTTCGGCCCGGTGGTGGAAGTGGGCTGGTGCCGGTACATGATCCGGAACCGGAGCGAAACGCCGGAGTTCACCACCCTGTTTTCCGCCTTTGGGCCCGGCTACTGGAACGTGGTGGCCGCCCGTTTTTATGCCAACCTGCGGATCTTCCTCTTCACCCTGCTGCTGGTGGTGCCCGGCGTCATCAAGGGCTATGAATACCGCCTGGTGCCCTATCTGCTGGCCGAGAACCCCGGGATGGCCCCGGCCCGGGCCGCAGAGCTGAGCAGCCTGATCACCACCGGTGAAAAGTGGAATATGTTTATTCTGGACCTCTCCTTCATCGGCTGGCGGATCCTGGGCGCTCTCCTGTTCGGGCTGGGCAACCTGTTTGTGGAGCCCTATTACCAGGCCACCTTTGCCGAACTGTACGCTGCCCTGCGGACCAAGGCCATCGCACAAGGGTATACCAACGAGGCCGAGCTGCGGGGTTCCATCGGGCCCTTCGACCACGATTTCTAAAAACGGAGGGAACGCTCTCCCCTGATGAACCAATGAGTGAAATGTTGATCCGGCCCATGCGGCCGGAGGATTGGAAAGCCGTATCCAAAATTTATAAAGAGGGCATCGACACCGAGCACGCCACCTTCCAGACCGACTGCCCGCCCTATTCTGCCTGGGACGCCTCCCACATCAAGGAGTGCCGTCTGGTGGTGCTGGACGGGGCCCGGATTGCCGGGTGGGCGGTGCTCTCCCGGGTGAATATGCGCTGGTGCTACCGGGGCGTGGCCGAGGTGAGCATCTATGTGGGCGAAGAATTCCGGGGCAAGGGGTTCGGCTATCACCTGCTCTCGGCCCTCTGCCGGGAGGCGGAGCAGGCGGGCTACTGGACCTTGCAGTCCACTGTTTTGCAGGACAACGAAGCCAGCCGCCGGCTCCACACCAAATGCGGGTTCCGGCTGGTGGGCCGGCGGGAGCGGATCGCCCGGGACTGCCATGGCCGCTGGCTGGACACCTACCTGATGGAGCGCCGCTGCCCCGCCGACGAGCCCCCGGGCTACAACCGTCTGTGAGAGTTCACCCAAACCAAAGAATCAAAAACCGGGCCGCCTGTGGTTTTGCCCCACAGACGGCCCGGTTTATTTTGTCTTTATAAAGGCTCAGACGCAGATATCCACGGAATTTTTGTGCCGGAGCATCGACTCAACAATGCAGCAGAATTTATCCGCCAGGCAGACGATCACTGCCTCGCGGCAGGTGGGCATATGGCGGAAGGTCAGGGGCCACATGTGGCTGGAGATGATGTTCTGCTCTTTTTCGCTGATCTGGAAAACCTGCTGGGCATTCTGACAGGCATAGAGCGGGTGGGCAAAGCCGTGCATCTTGAGGATGTTCCGCAGCCCGGTGAAACTGCTCTTGTGGTGCCAGTCGTAGAGGTAGAAATCATGGAGCAGAGCCCCCACGGCCAGGGCGGTCTCGTCGGCGCCCAGATTCAGCCGCCGGTTGAGCCAGAAGCTGACCCGGGCCACATTTTTGCAGTGATCGTATGTAGTCACTGCTCCGTGCTGGATGTAGCTGCGCATCTGCTGCACCTCGGGCTCGGACTCGTACCGCGCCAAGATGGCGCGCAGGCAGCTGCGTTCCGCTTCGGACAGGTTCATGCTTTTCCTCCTGAAAGGCGCCGGACCGGCGCAAAATATCGGTATGTGTTGGATCAGGACCGGAGCTGAATGGGCGCCGAATTGCCGAAGTTCTCGGCCTGGGAGGGGTTGGCCCGCTCAAGGCTCATATCCACCAGGTACTGCACCCCGTCCCCCAGCGCTTCCAGCTCGGCCAGCTTGGCCTGAGCGGCTGCCTCGTCGGGGTACCACTGGAGGAGGAAGAAGTTTTCCGCCTCCACCCCGTAGTAGAGCCACTGGCCGTCGGCCCGCAGAAGGTCGTCCAGATGATCCACCTCGTCCCCGTCCAGAAGGCCCAGGCCCTCTTCGGCGTAGACGCTCTCGGGCTCCACCTGGAGCACCTCGATCACCCGGATGGCGCTCTCGAGGTATTCGTCCTGGGGGATCTTTTTGTCCGAACGCTCCCACCCGGTCAAAAACGCCTGCATCAGCAAACCCTTGACCGAGATTTTCGACGTGTGTTCGTTTAAAGCCATGTCTTTTCCCTCACTTTTTCGGGCGGGGGCTGGCCCCGCGTTTTAGTATACAGCGCACCGGCGGTTTCGTCAATGCGTTTCTGCAAAAAATTTTCGCTGCTGTGACAAAAACGTCCAAAATCAGACTTTGCAGTCGGTTTCATACAGGCTGGGGCTGCACTGGCGCCCTTCGGGGTGGGCAGCGACAAACTCCACACAGAGATCGGCGCACATTCGGCACAGCTCCGGGCAGGGGCGCTTGCGGTAATAGTCCGCCGTCCGCTCCTCGGCCGCGGCGCCGGCCGTGGGGGCCGCCCCCGCTTTGGCCAGCAGCTCCCGGCAGATGATGCTGCCCCCGCCGTTCCGCTGGCGGTAGAGCTCGGCCGCCTCCTGCACCAGGGCATAGATCCGGGATTTGTCTTTCGGGTCAGTGGGGTCGGCGTAGACCAGGCCGATCACCGTCACCACCCCGCTGAAGGCCCCACAGACCTCCCGCATCCGGCCTACCCCGGCTCCAAACCCCGAGGAAAGCCGCAGGGCCATGGCCTCAGATAACCCTAAGTCGGACGCAAAGGCCGCCACCACGCTCTGGCAGCAGTTATACCCTTTCATAAAATAATCATAGGCCGCCTGGCCGTGTCTCGTCATTGCTTGTCCCTCCTGGTGGTCTGGATTCTGCTCTATTGTAGCGCAGCGGGCCCAAAAGGAAAAGGGGATTTCTGAATTTTTTATGAAGGGGCCCGCCGGGGCCTTGATTTTTCCGGCGATTCGGTGTATATTAGCACTCGTAAAGATTGAGTGCTAAGCAGAGGGCTTTGCCCCCCTGCCTTTGGTTTGCAGTATTTTAGGAAAGAGGTTTTGCACTATGGCAATGCAGCAGTTCCAGGCTGAGAGCAAAAAGCTGATGGACCTGATGATCAACTCCATCTATACCAACAAGGAGATCTTCCTGCGGGAGCTGATCTCCAACGCGTCCGACGCCATCGACAAGCTCTATTTCAAGAGCCTGACCGATTCTTCCGTCGGGATGAACAAGGAGGATTTCCGGATCCTCTTGACCCTGGACAAGGACAACCGCATCCTGACCATCTCGGACAACGGCATCGGCATGACCCGGGCCGAACTGGAAGAGAATCTGGGCACCATCGCCCACTCGGGCAGCCTGGACTTTAAACAGGAGAACAAGGACGAGAACATCGACATCATCGGCCAGTTCGGCGTGGGCTTCTACTCCGCCTTTATGGTGGCCGACAAAGTCACCGTTATCTCCCGGGCCTTTGGCAGCGACGAGGCCTGGCAGTGGGAGTCCAGCGGCGTGGAGGGCTACGAGCTGACCCCCGCCGAAAAGGAGACCCCGGGCACTGAGATCATCCTGCACATCAAATCCAATACCGAGACCGAGCAGTACGACAACTTTGTCTCGGAGTACGGCATTGTGGCCATCGTCAAGAAGTACAGCGATTATGTCCGCTACCCCATCCAGATGGAGCGGACCAAGAGCCGCCGCAAACCCGAGCCCGACCCCAAGCCCGAGGACTACACCCCCGAGTGGGAGGAGTACACCGAGCTGGAGACCCTCAACAGCATGATTCCCATCTGGAAGAAGCAGAAGAGCGAGGTCACCGACGAGGAGTACAACAACTTCTATAAAGACAAGTTCAGCGACTACACCGACCCCGCCCGGGTGATCGTCAGCCGCACCGAGGGCACCGCCAACTACAACGCCCTGCTCTTTATCCCCAGCCACCGGCCCTATGACTTCTACACCAAGGAGTATGAGAAGGGTCTGGCCCTCTACGCTTCCGGCGTGCTGATCATGGACAAGTGTGCCGACCTGCTGCCCGATTACTTCAGCTTTGTCAAGGGCATCGTGGACAGCCAGGATCTGAGCCTGAACATCAGCCGCGAGATGCTCCAGAAGGACAGCCAGCTCAAGCTGATCCACAACGCCCTGGAGAAGAAGATCAAAAACGAGCTGAACGCCATGCTGGTCAACGACCGGGCCAAGTACGAGGAATTCTGGAAGGAGTTCGGCCGTCAGATCAAGTTCGGCGTCTACTCCGACTACGGCATGCACGCCGAGCTGCTGCGGGGCCTGCTGCTCTTCTACTCCGCCAAGGAGCAAAAGATGGTCACCCTGGAAGAGTATGTGGAGAAGATGCCCGCCGACCAGAAGTATATCTACTTCGCCGCCGGCGAGTCCGCCGACCGGCTGGCCAAACTGCCCGCCGCCGAACTGGTGCTGGACAAGGGCTATGACCTGCTGCTCCTGACCGAGGACGTGGACGAGTTCTGCCTCCAGATCATGCGCAGCTTCCCCCGGAAGGACGCCGAGGGCAAGGACGGCACCGTGGAGTTCAAGAACATCAACAGCGGTGATCTGGGCCTGGAATCCGAGGAGGAGAAGAAGGCCGCCGAGGATGCCACCGCCGAGAACAAGGCCTTGTTTGACCAGATGAAGGATGCCCTGGCCGACAAGGTCAAGGAGGTTCGGGTCTCCACCCGGCTGAAGGATCACCCGGTCTGCCTGTCGGCGGATGGCCCCCTCTCCATCGAGATGGAGAAGGTTCTGGCCCGTCAGCCCGGCAGCGAGGGGGTCAAGAGCGACAAGGTGCTGGAGCTGAACGCCAACCACCCGGTCTTTGCGGTGCTGAAAGCCGCTCAGGAAGCCGGCGACGTGGCCAAGGTGGAGAATTACAGCCGCCTACTCTACGCCCAGGCTCAGCTGATCGAGGGCCTGCCGGTGGACGATCCCACCGCCTACACCCAGGCTGTCTGCGAATTGATGAAGTAATCCCTTAACAAACCCGCCGTATTCCGCTATAATAGAGTGGAATACGGCTTTTTTTGCGCCCAGCCGCCCGGGAGGAAGTTATATCATGGAACCAAAACGGAAACACTATCTCGCCCAGATCCCCACCATCGTCCTGTTGGTGCTGCTGGGTCTGGCGCCCCAGGCGGCGATCCTCCTGTTTATCCTGCGGGCCATCGACCGCAGCGCCGCCCGCAAGGAGGCCGCCCGCTGGGACCCCCAGATCCAGAACAGCGCCCACCAGACCCCCAATCCGGCCCGGCCGGCCTACACTCCCTACAACTATACTCCCAGCCCGGACGCCCCCACCGCCGAGCAGCGCACCGCCCAGAAGCGGCAGAAGAGCCTCATCAACCTTTGTACCCTGCTGGGAGCTTTCCTGCTCTTTATGGGGCTGGTCTCTCTGGGGGAAGGATTCGACCAGATGACCGCCTTCGGTTCCCTGAAAGAGCTCTTCTCCGGCCTGGCTCAGCTGGTGGGAGGCGGCGGCGCCCTGATTCTCGGGATGCGGATGAAGCAGGCCCGCAAGCTGGAACAGCGGCTGGATAAAGTCGTGGGCAACCGGGACAATATCCCCCTGGCAGAACTCTTCGCCGCCGCCGGGCTGCCCTATGAGCAGGGGCGGAAGCTGCTGGAAAATGCCATCGACCATGGGTACTTCGGCGCGGGGGCCTACATCGATAACCGGACGGATTTTCTGGTGGTGCGGGGGCCCGCCCCCATTCCCGCCCAGCCTCCGAAGGAAGAACCCGCCCCCGAGCCCGGCCAGTACGACGCCATGCTGACCCAATTCCGTCTGCTGGGCCAGGCGGTTGCTAACCCTCTCCTGCGGGCCAAGATCCACCGGTTGGAACAGCTGGCCCAACAAATTTTCACCCTGGCGGAAAAAGACCCCGACAAGGCTCCCCAGCTGAAAAAGTTCACCGAGTATTATCTGCCCACCTCTTTCAAACTGCTGAACACCTACGTTCAGATGGAACACCAGGGCATCCAGGGGGAAAACATCTCGGAGGCCAAGCAGAGCATCGAGCGCTCCATGGACATGCTGATCACCGCCTTCGAGAACCAGCTGGACAAGCTGTTCCAGGCCGACGCCCTGGATGTCTCGGCGGATATCTCGGCCCTGGAAGGGATGCTCAACCTGGACGGTCTGACTGGCAAACAGGATTTCGGCCTGGACAATTCGTAATTTCAAGTCAGCTCTATACAATTTGTATTGATATTTTCCAGGAAAAGCGAGGCCACCCCCCTGCCCTGGGCGGTGGCTCCCCCACGCCACAGGGCTGCGGACGAAAAACAGGTTTTTCAATCTTCTCCTGAAAAGCTCGAAATCAATATCCAGTTTGTAATATACAGCCCAGAAATTACACTTTTTGTCTCCTTGCAGCACCGGAACCTCGGTGCTGTTTTTTTGGGAGGCGGGGGTTTAAGGCTGATTTTCTGGTTTATCCCTGGGGAAAAAACATAAATCGTACTTTTTCCGCATTTCCCGCCCAAAGTCCGTTTTAAATCGCCCGCGTTTATGCTATACTAGTCTAAACATGGGCACGCGGCCAAGGCAGCGGGCCCAGCTCACCCGGAGAGGGAAAGGAATTTGACTGCATGAAAGAAACCACTTTTGGAAACTCCAGCCGCCTGGGCGGCGTCGTGATCAGCGACCGGATCGTCGCCAACCTGCTGGACCAGCTGCGGAACGGCCGCTACGCCGACACCGATCATCTGCCCGCCGAGGTGGATCTGGCCGCCGAAATGGGGGTCAGCCGGACGGTGATCCGGGACGCTCTGAGCGAAATGGAGCGGGCCGGCTACATCGAACGGGTGCGGGGCATCGGCACCGTGGTCAACCGGGCTGTGCTCAACCTGCGCAGCCGGCTGGACCAGAAGCTGGAATACTACGACCTGATCCGCAGCTTTGGCAGCTACCCCCACGCAGACGGGATCCAGGTTTCCACCCTGCGCGCGGGGGAAGAGATGGCCGCCAGCCTGGAGATCCACCCCGGCGACGAGCTGATCTGCGTCAAAAAGCGGGTGCTGGCCGACACCGCTCCTGTGATCTACTCCATCAACTACCTGCCCCGGGCCCTCTTTGGCAGCCGGGACATTACCCGGCTGGACCTGACGGCCTCAGCCTTTGATATCCTGGAACAGGAGTGCCACCAGCAGGTATCCTCCAACGTGGCCCACCTGAAAGCCAGCTGCGGGGACGAAACCATCCGGGCTGCCATGCGCCTGGCCCCCGGCGAAGCCATGCTGTTGCTCGACGAGGTCTGCTACAACCGGCTGTGCAAACCGGTGATGCGCTCGCTGAGTTACTATACCAACTTTTTCGATTTTTCCATTCTTCGCAAATTGCTTTAATGGAGGTATTTTCGCATGCGTCATCTCATCGACCCATTGGATTTCAGCTCGGAGGAGATCTCCGCGCTGCTGGACCTGGCAGACCGGATCTGCGACGACCCGGCCGCCTACCAGGAGGTAGCCGTCCATAAAAAGCTCGCCACCCTCTTCTACGAGCCTTCCACCCGCACCCGCCTTTCCTTCGAGGCCGCCATGCTCAACCTGGGCGGCCATGTGCTGGGCTTCCCCAGCGAGAACGTCTCCAGCGCTTCCAAGGGTGAGAGCGTGGCTGATACCATCCGGGTGGTCTCCTGCTACGCCGATATCGTGGCCATGCGCCACCCCAAAGAGGGCGCCCCTCTGCGGGCCAGCCGGTATTCCCGCATCCCCGTGATCAACGCGGGCGACGGCGGCCACCAGCACCCCACCCAGACCCTCACCGACCTGATGACCATCCGCCGCCGGATGGGCCGGCTGGAAAACCTGACCATCGGTCTGTGCGGCGATTTGAAGTTCGGCCGCACCGTCCACTCCCTGATCAAGACCATGGCCCGCCGCCCCGGCATCCGGTTTGTGCTCATCAGCCCCGAGGAGCTGCGTGTGCCCGACTATATCATCAAGGACGTGCTGGAGGCCAACAACATCCCCTACGAGGAAACCCGCAGCCTGGAAGAAGCCATGCCCCAGCTGGATATCCTCTACATGACCCGGGTCCAGCGGGAGCGGTTCTTCAACGAGGAGGACTACGTCCGGCTGAAAAACAGCTATATCCTCACCCGGGACAAGATGGCCGATGCCAAGCCCACCATGGCGGTGCTCCATCCCCTGCCCCGGGTGAACGAGATCGCCCTGGACGTGGACGACGACCCCCGGGCGGCTTATTTTGAGCAGGTCCAGAACGGCGTCTACGTCCGTATGGCACTGATTATGACCCTGCTGGGCCTCAAGGACCCCAAAGCAGCAAAGGAGGGCAACTGATATGCTGAACATCGACGAGATTCAGAACGGCATCGTCATCGATCACATCCAGGCCGGCACTGCCATCGGTCTGATGGACCTGCTGGGCATCAAATCCAACCGGAAGGCCAGCGTGGCACTGATCCAGAACGCCCGCTCCTACAAGGCCCCCAGCGGCCGCAAGGACATCATCAAGGTGGAGGGGGATGCCTCCTGGCTGAACCTGGATGTGCTGGCCTATCTGGACCCCAACATCACTGTGACCATCATCCAGGACGGCAAGCCGGTGCGGAAAGAAAAGCCCCAGCCCCCCAAAAAGCTGGTGAACATTGTCCGCTGCCGCAATCCCCGGTGCATCTCCTCCATCGAGGAAGAGTGCGACCAGATCTTTGAGCTGAGCGCCAACGGTAAGTACCGCTGCATCTACTGCGAGCAGGAGCTGCAGGTCAAGCAGGACTAAGCCACCCATACAAATAAAAAAGCCCACGCCGGAAGATAACGCCCGGCGTGGGCTTTTTGATTGCTTTTAAGGGGATTTACTCCCGGGGCGATTACCAGAACCAATACCGCTTTTTGATGACGATGTAGACCACCACAATCGCCAGCAGGACCACCACCGCCGCGCCCAGGGCATACCAGCTGACCCCAATAAAGGTCAGGGTCTGGTTGGTGAGCAGGTAGCGGCCCGCCTCGTCGGTACGCAGAACGTCGTTCTCGTAGCTGTTCAGGTACTGCCACTTCTCGGTGGCTTCGTTGAAGAGGTACAGCCGGGCATACCCGCTGTTGCCGTCTTTCAGGGTGATTTCCAGGGTACCAGGCAGGGCCTGGCCGTTGTTGAGAACGAATTCCAGCCCCTTCTCCCCCTGGGTGAACACCAGGGCGGTGTCCACCGTGTTCCCGGTGTTCTGGATCTGGGCTCCATCCAGTTTCAGGGTATAACCGTCGCCCTCAATCACCAGAACCCTGCCGGTGCGGCGGAGCAGGTCCAGGATATCGGTATCAATCTGGGGCAGCTGGGCCTGGCTGAACACAACCTGAGCCTCGGTGCTGTCCGAAATCTGCTGATAGATGGGGTTGGTGCTGGTCTCAGGCTCATTGCCGTCCGGGGTCTGGCCAGAACCCTCGCCCTCCTCCGGGGTGGTGGAGGAAGCGTTCTGGTTGACAATCACCGTCACCATGCTGGAAGAAGAACCGTTGGACACCACAATAGAGGTGCTGCCGGTGCCCACGGCGGTAATCACACCGCCGCTGCTGACCTTGGCCACACTCTTGTCCTTGGAGGAAAAGCTCAGCCACTGGGGGGCCGAAGCGGGGGTGACGCTGCCCTTGATGGTAAAGGTCTGGCCCGGCTTGAGCACCACATAGTTGGTATTCAGATGGATGCCGTCGGTGGGGATCTTTACCGTCACGTCAATGGTACGGACCACGTCGCCGCACTGGGCGGTGATGGTGGCGGTGCCCTTGGAGACGCCTGTCACCTTGCCGAAGGCGTTGACCGTAGCCACCTGCTCATTGGAGGATGTAAAGGTCACCTGAGCAGTGGAAACCGCACTGGAGGGGCTGACCGCCACCGAAAGGCTAACCGTACTTCCCACGGCAATCTCGGTGGATTCCATGGAGAGATCCATGTCAGTAACGATGGTGGACGGGTCGGGGGTTACGGTGATGGTATAGTAGTTGCTCACACCATCGGCTGTAGCCACTACCCGGGTTGTGCCCTCGGCCAGCGCACCAATGACCCCGTTCTCCATAATGGTAATGATGGTGTTATCCTCGGAATAGAGGGTAACCTGGGGTTTGGAGGCATTTTCCGGCAGGGCATAAGGCCGCAGCTGCTGGGTGGTGCCCACCACCATGGTGGCCTCGTATTCGCCCAGCTCCACGCTCTCCACCTTCACCTTTTGGAACGGCCAGGTGATGTTGAGCGCAGCGGCAGGCAATGCGGCGGCCACCGTCAGCACGCCCAGCATAAAGCCGCAGAGCACCAGTTTTTTTAGGTTGAATTTCATCTTCATGATACCTCGTTCGGCAGAATATCAGCGCACCAGGACGCCCAGAGCATCCAGCACATACTCGAAATAAGTCACCTCGTCGTACTGGATACGCGCGGTCACGCTCATGCCGTTGGAGAGGTCCACCTTATCGCCGCTCTTGCTGACAAGGTAGGTGCTGTCCGGCTTGACCGTCACCTTATAATAGGCGGATTCACCGCTGGTGGTCACGTCGCTGTCGATGGAGGTTACCGTCCCGGTCAGGGTGCCATACGCGGTCTGGGACAGGCCGTTGATGGCGATGGTGCAGCTGTCGCCCTCGTTCAGCAGGGGGCGGTCGGTGAGAGAGGCATAGGCCACGATCTCATAGTCCGAGTTGACGCTGGACACTGTGCCCAGCACCGCACCGGAGGAGACGACCATCCCCTCCTTATAAGCCACATCCATGTGGATGATGCCGGAGGTAGGGGCATAGATGTAATAGTCGTTGGCGCCGGTGCTCAGAGCCTCGATCTGGGATTTGATGTTGTCGATGTTGCTCTGGAGGTTGGTCACCGACTGAGAGGCAGACTGCAGGGCGGAATAATACAGCTCTTCGATCTGGCTCTGGTTCTGCTCCATCAGTGCCTGGATCTGGGCGTCGGTGTAGCCGGCGGCCTGGTAGGCAGAGGAGTCAAAGGTTTTCTGAGCGACCTGGCTCTGGTAGTTCTGGTACTGGAAGTAGTAGGGCTGGTCGGCGGGGTCGGTCTCGCTGAAATAGTTGGTATTGTCCTGAATGGAGCGGATCAGTTTCTGGTACTGGGCCAGCTGAGTCTCATAGATGGCCAGCTGATCCTCCAGCTGGCTCTGCTGCAGGTCAATATCGGTGCTCTTGATGTGGGCGATCAGGTCGCCCTCCTCCACATAGCTGCCCTCCGAGACGGTCAGCTCGGTGATGGCGCCGGAATAAGAGGACATGATGTAGCTCTTGTTTTCAGCCTGCACGGTGCCGGTCACCTGGCTGACATAGACGCGGGGGGTGTTGACACTCCACACCACCAGGAAAACCAGCAGCGCCGCCACCACCAGGATCAAAGCGTAGCCATAGGGGGGCAGCTTTTTCTCCATCATGATCCGGCGGTCCTGCAGGTCATAAAGATTACGAATGGACGTGGTCATATTAGTTTTTCTCCATAAAAACATCTACCACCGCATCGTCATCGTCCTGATTGACGAAAATGGTGTAGCTGCTGTTTTTCAACTTAATATCATTCTCAAAGGCGAGAATGTTGAGCTTGTGGGTCGCCAGCTCAGATTTTGCCATGGGGCCGGTGTAGTGGGCGTAGAGGCAATCTTTCACCCGCAGGACGGCATCCATGTGGTACTGGGGGTCGATCTTGGTGATCAGCTGATTGGCCTGACGCATCAGGTAGATCTGGGCCTCGGGTTTGGGGCCGAGGGTCACCTGGACGTGCTGCACCAGGGGGCCGATGGGCAGAGCGTTCTGGCTCTTGATAAAGTTATCCATCTGCATAACGATGGTGCCGATGTTCTGCAGCTCCTCCGGCATAATCCGGCGGGAGAGAACGTTGGTGAGTTTCAGGGTTTTGGATTCGCTGACTTGGATCGGATTCATTGTTGTTCACCTTGTCTTTTCTTAAATTTTCCTCACAAGCCACACAAGCCGCACCCAGTGGCTCCCATTTTGATCGAAGCATAGAGCGAGGAATTTCAAATTTTGGCGCAGCCACCCGCTTTTTGTCCGCAGGCTCTGCTAAAAGAAGTATAGTAAATTTCGGGCCAAAAGGCAACAGGAAAAAATTTTTCTTTCCGATTTTATAATAAAAATAAGGTGTGCCAGGGGGCAGATGCCCCCTGGCACACCATACTGAGGCATTGTCATCTAAGCTCAAAGAGCCTAGACTAAATACGCTTCATATTCAGTTTTAGAACTGATTAGGCCTTGGGCAGAGTCTGAGCCTTGATAATGCCGTCGAACTTGGGTCCGATAACATCCATGCCCATGGTGTAGATGGCAGAAGCGGTGCCGACAATGTTCAGAGCCAGGTTGCCCAGAGCCTTGCCGAAGCCATCACCATTGAAGTCAACACGCAGGAAGCCGAGGTCATCAGCACCAACATACTGGTAGTCGCCAGTGAAGCCATTGCTAAAGACCATGCCCAGGCCCTTGACAACAACATTGTTGACAAAGTAGCTGCCAACCATGGAAATGGTGTTGACAACGATGTTCTGGACGTTCTTAGCGGTCATGACAGGGGCCAGGATGTCAGCGATACCACCGCCGACAACGTAGGTCATCTCGTTCTCTGCAACAACAGAGTAGTTTGCAGGCATCATCATAATGAATTACTCCCTTCAAATGATTGAATCGAATTTTTTAAGTGGTCGGCTTCCTTCCGGCTGCGCATCCATCCAAAAGCCATTTTATGTAATCGAGTGCGCACTCGATTGCACCTTAATAGGTAATTGCCTCGCCGTCGTCGTCTTCTTCGATCACGGGGGCAGCTGCGGGGGCGGCATGTTCCGGCTTGCGGCGGAAGATGCCCTGCTGCATGTTCCACAGGTCATAATACTTGCCCTGCTTCGCCATCAGCTCGTCATGGGTACCGCGCTCTACAATGTGGCCCTGCTCCATGACCAAAATCATGTCGCAGTCCCGCACCGTGGACAAGCGGTGGGCGACGATCAGCATCGAGCGGTCGGCCAGCTGGTTGTAGATCATATCAAAGATGATATTCTCTGTCGCAAAGTCGAGGTTGCTCGTGGATTCGTCCAAGATATAGAGGTTCGAGTCTTTCAGGAAGGCACGGGCCAGGGCAATCCGCTGTTTCTCACCGCCGGAGAGACCGTTGCCGGCTTCTTCCAGATAGGTATAGTATTGCAGCGGCAGTTTGCGGATGAACTCGTGCGCATCTGCCTTTTTGGCGGCTTCCTTGACTTCTTCCAGGGTTGCGTCCTGACGGGACACCCGGATGTTGTCAAAGATGCTCTTGCTGAAAAGCTCGATGTTCTGCGGAACGTAGGAGATCGCGCGGCGGACGGAATCGTTGCTGTATTCGTTCAGATTCACACCGCCCACATCGATTTCGCCTTCCTCCGGCTCATAATATTTGAGCAGAAGTTTGGTGATGGTGGATTTGCCCGAGCCGCTCGAGCCGACCAGCGCCACCTTTTTCCCCTGAGGGATGGTAAAGGAGACGTGGTCCAGCGCGGGGCTGCGGTTGCCGTAGCGGAAGGTGACATCTTTAAATTCGATGTCACCCTCGATCGTTTGCAGATCGATATGCTCCTGATCAGCAGTCTGCTCGGGCTCATAGTCCATGATCTCGGTCAGACGCTTCATGGAGATCGACGCTTCCTGGATCTGCATCTGCAGGTTAACCAGGTTGCTGATCGGGTTGGTAAAGTAGCTGGACAGGGTGCTGAATGCCATAAAGGAACCCAGGGTGATCTGTCCGTCCAACACCTGACTGATACCCACAAAAGTGGTCAGCATGGTGAAGCCAGTGGAAATAAAGGAGGTGATCAGGGACTGCGTCGTGGAGATTTTGCTGGAACGCAGGCTGATTTTCAAGCTCTTGATGTACTCCCGCTCGAGATTTTCCAGCTCGGTATCCTCGTTGGCGTTGCACTTGATGGTCTCGATGCCGCGGAGGCTCTCGATCATCTGGCTGTTGAGGACAGCCGCCTGCTGCATGGTCTCTTCGTTGATCTTCTTGTAGGGCTGCTTATACACCAGCACCAAGAGGATACTGACCAGAGTCATGAACAGGGAGATGGAAAACAGGGTGGCGTTCATCTTAAAGAGAATCACGCCGGTGATGAGAGCCATCGCGATATCCATAATCAGGCTCAGCGCGATGCTGGTGAAGATGGACTTGATGGTGCTCGCATCGGAGTAACGGGTGGTGATATCGCCGGTCTTGCGGGTGGCGAAGAACTTCATGGGCAGCTTGTAGATGTGCCCGAAGTAGCCAAGCATGAGGGGGATATCAATCTTAATGGACAGATGGATCAGAACCCACTGCCGCACGAAGGAAATCAAGGTAGAGGTGATGTTGACAACACTGAAAATCAAAATCAGAGCTACCAACAGATTCTTCAGCCCGTAGGGCAGGACCTCGTCCATCAATATCTTATTGAAGAGAGAGGACGCAATGCCCAGAACCGTCAGGATGCAAGAACTCAGGATTGCATAGGCGAAGAGCTTTTTCTGGGGCAGAAGAAGGTTGACGTACCGCTTGAAGATGCTACCCTGCTCCACTTTGCCGGGGGCAAAATCGGAGGTAGGGTTGAGCAGGAGAAGCACGCCGGTGAAGTTCTTGTAGAACTCGTCCAGGCTGATCTTCTTAAGCTCGGTAGCGGGGTCGCCGATGATGACATAATCTTTGGACTTAAGCTTTTTGGCTTTCTTGGGGTCCGCTTCTTGGTCAGCCTTTGCTTGTTTCAGCATATGGCTGCGGCGGGCTTCGTCGTCCGGGATGGTGGTCTTTTTGAAAACTACAACGAAATGTGCCAGGCCCTGATCGGTGATTACCTGTGCAATGCACGGGAGGGAAAAATCACTGAGGAAATTTTCCCGATCCACGCGAACCGCCGCGCAGGTGAAGCCCAGTTCGTTGGCAGCCTTTTGGAGGCCAACCAGGTTGGTACCCTTGAGGTCGGTACCCATCATATCGCGCAGCCGCGTGATGGTGATTTCCTTTTTGTAGTGCAGGCACACCATTGCGAGACAGGCAGCCGCGCAATCGGTGGTATCGTGCTGCCGTACATAAGTATAACGCATAGATGGTTCCTTTACAAGATATTTCGGACAACGGGGAATAAACTCTGGAACATGATTTATTCAGATTTTATTCAAACCATGGACATATTTTATCACATTGTGAGCGGTTCCTCAAGAGGAAGATTCCGCCATTTCATCAAAAAATGATAAAAAAGTCCTATGTCTGAGGCGAAGTAAAAGGTTCAGCGCCAGAAAGCAGCGCAAGCCCCCTGCTTTGCCCTGCCCCGTTAAAGAAACAGGACAAAGCAGGGGTCAGCTGCTATCAAAAAGAAGGGAGCGCCTACCCTTTGACCGAGATGCTGGAGCTCTGTGACGTCTTGTAATATACAAGCCGCCCTTCGGCTCAACGCTAGTTTACCACAATGTGACGGTTTCTTCAAGAGGACATTTTTTAATTTGCACGATAAATCTACTTTTTTGCAACCGACACACCGGGAAACCATATGAAAAAACAGTGAACCGTAAGGGTCCACTGCTTAATGGCGCCTCTTGCCTGACTCGAACAGGCGACACCCTGATTAACAGTCAGGTGCTCTAACCGACTGAGCTAAAGAGGCATGCTCCGCGCAGCCGTCCGGCTGCGTTACGCCCTGCATTATACCGCACGGTGCTGGCTTTTGCAAGGGGTTTTGGAAAAAAAGCGAAAAAAACCGGGAGGAACAGAACTAACCCTGTTCCGACAAGTTTTGAGAGCCGGGACGGTTTATAACGGGAGAAAGTAACCCAAGGCAAGGAGCGGGCGTCTGTACATATGAAAACCGTGATCTACCTCGATGAGCTGGTTCTGGTGAATTTCGTGATTGCGGCGGCCTTTCTCTTGGGAGCGGGGCTGCTGGCAGGGCAGCGGTGCAGCGGGCCCCGGCTGGCCGCGGGGGCCGGGGCGGCGGGCTTGAGCGCCCTTCTGCTGCTGGCGCCCGAGCTGCCCTTTGGGTTGGCTCTGGGGGTCAAGGCGGCCTCCGGTGGGGCCTGTGTGGCTCTGGCCTACGGCTGGCCGGGGCGGCGGAGTTTTTTCCATCTGGCGGGATGGTACCTGGTTTTGAACCTGGCCCTCACCGGGGGCGTGCTGGCCCTGCCGGGAGGCGGAGCTCAGACGGGCAACTTAGTGGTCTATCTGGACATCACCCCCGGGCGGCTTTTGTTGTGTGTGGCGGGGGTATACCTGGCATTGCGGGGGATTCTCTTCTGTTTTGGGCGGCCGGGGGCGGGGTGTGTCCCGGCGGTGCTGGAGCTGGGAGGTGTCTCTCTCCCGGTGCGGGCTTTCTACGACACCGGCTTTTCGGTGGAAGACCCGCTCTCGGGGCGGCCGGTGGTGTTAGTGCGGTACGAGGCGGTGCGCACGGCTCTTCCCCCCGCACTGCGGGAGGGGCTGGACGCCCAGCTGCTGGCTGGGGGCTGCCCGCCCCCGCCCGACCCGGCCCTCCGGCTTCGGTTTCTGCCCTGCCGGACCATCGCCGGGGCAAAGCTTCTGCCCGCCCTGCCGGCCAAGCGGTTGACCCGCCAGAGCAAGGGCCGCACTTACCGGCAGGAAAATCTGCTGGCGGCCTTCTGCGCCGGGAGCAATGAGGAGGGTTGGAGCCTTTTGCTGGGGGCCGAAACAGCGGGGGCCCTGGGATTATAGGCTGCTGAGATAAGGGGGAATTTTCATGCTGAATCAAATCTGGAACACGCTGAAACTGCTTTTGGCCCGGCTGGGGCGGCGGGGCACGGTACATTATATTGCGGGCACCCCCAGTCTGCCCCCGCCCCTGACCGCCGAGCAGGAGAAGCTGCTTTTGGACCGGATGGGCGCCGGGGACCGCACTGCCCGGGACGACCTGATCACCCACAATCTGCGGCTGGTGGTCTACCTCTCCAAAAAGTTCGAGACCAGCGGGGTCCCCTCGGAGGACATCATCTCCATCGGCACCATCGGGCTGATCAAGGCGGTGAACACCTTCACCCCCGAGCGGAAGATCAAGCTGGCCACCTACGCCAGCCGGTGCATCGGGAACGAGATTCTGATGTACCTGCGCAAGACCTCCAACCGGCGGCAGGAGGCCAGCATTGACGAACCCCTGAATGTAGACAGCGACGGCAATGAATTGCTGCTCTCGGATGTGCTGGGCAGCGACGAAAACCAGGTGGGGCTGCGACTGGAACAGGACGCCGAGCGGTCCACCCTCCGCCAGTCGGTGAATCGGCTCTCCCCCCGGGAACGGCAAATTATGGAACTGCGGTTCGGGCTGGTGGACGGAGTGGAGCGCACCCAAAAAGAGGTGGCCGACGCCATCGGCATCAGCCAAAGTTATATCTCCCGGCTGGAAAAGCGGATCATCCGTGACCTGCGCCGCCAGCTGGAAACCGAGTAAAGTCCCCCTCCCCTGCCCCGGCAGGATGGATTTGGCAAACGCGGCTCATGAATGACCGCCCGACGGCGCGGCCATACTCCCGGTATCTTAAAAGGAACCGGGGGATCACAGGATGTACAACAAGGTCGAGCTGTGCGGCATCAATACCGCCGAGCTGCCCATTTTGACCGAAGAAGAAAAACGCGGGCTGCTGACCCGGGCCCGGGCCGGCGACGCCGACGCCCGCCGCCAGATGATCGAGGGCAACCTGCGTCTGGTGCTAAGCGTGGTGCAAAAGTTCGCCCAGCGGGACGAGAATCTGGACGACCTGTTCCAGGTGGGATGCATCGGGCTGATCAAAGCCATCGACAACTTCGACCCCGCCCTGGACGTGCGGTTTTCCACTTACGGGGTGCCCATGATCGTGGGAGAGATCCGGCGTTTTCTGCGGGACAACAACACCCTGCGGGTGAGCCGCTCTTTGCGGGACACCGCCTACCGCGCCATGCAGGCCCGGGAACAGCTGGAAAAGCAGCTGGGCCGGGAGCCCACCGTGGCCGAGATCAGCGAGGCGGTGGGCCTGCCCCGCCGGGATGTGACCGCGGCCCTGGAATCGGTGGTGGAACCCATCAGCCTGGAAGAGCCCATCTATTCCAGCGGCGGCGACACCATGTATGTAATGGACCAGGTGCGGGATACCGACGGGGAGGACAGCTGGATCAGCGGCCTGCAGTTCCGCCAGACGGTGGAGGGGCTCACCCCCCGGGAAAAGCGGATCATGCAGCTGCGGTATTTCCTGGGCAAAACCCAGATGGAAGTTGCCCAGGAAATCGGCATCAGCCAGGCCCAGGTCAGCCGGCTGGAAAAATGCGCCCTGGAACAGTTCCGCGCCGGGCGGGAGTGAGCACCCTTTGCAGAGAGTCGGACAGCCGGCGGAGAGATTTTTCTCTTTCCGGCTGTTTCTTTTCCCCTCAAAATAAACAAAGTTAATGTTTACTTCAATATTATTTATATGTTATACTGAATTTGCAGAAACATCACATTATCGTATAAAACCTTATTGATACAGAGTGGAGGTGGTCCTTATGGAAAAACTCCCCCTCTGGCTGACTGAACTGGAAGACGCAGACATCGCCTTTATCAAGCAGTTTCTTTTGGCCTCCGGGTCCCTCAAACAGGTGGCGAAGGTCTACCAGATCTCCTACCCCACCGTCCGGGCCCGTCTGGACCAACTGATCGAAAAAATTATGGCATCGGAAAACAAGACCGATGAACGTTACATTAACCTGATCCGCCGGTTGGCCATCGAGGAAAAAATCGACTTCGACGCCGCCAATCTTTTAATACACGCCTATCGAAAGGAGAAAGAAGATGGCTGAGTATCGCTCGATCCTTGTCTTTCTGCTGGCTGCGGGGCTTGGTCTGCTCTTCCGCCTCTTTCTCGGGGCGTGTGTCAGCGGACGGGCTGCTGGAACACGGCGGGGGCGGCGGCTCCTGCTGGCGTGGGGGTTCGGGCTGCTGGCTCTGACCCAAGCCCTGCTGCTCTATCTTTTCCTGGGCTGGGCCGGTCTCGGCAGCGCCTTTTGGTTGTCCCTGATCGCCGTAGCGCTGGCGGATTTGATTGCTCTTTTCGCCGGCCTGCTGGCAGAAGCCGCCCGCGCCCGCCGCCATCTGACCGAACAGCAGAAGATTGGCCTTTACAATTTGTAAATTTCCGTCGAAATAGTACAGAAAAACTCCGCGTCTCCCCTGCTTTTTGGGCAGGAAAGGCGCGGAGCCTTGTTTTTATATCAGTTATTCCACCGTCACGCTCTTGGCCAGGTTGCGGGGTTTATCCACGTCGCAGCCCCGGAGCACCGCCATATAATAGGCAAAAAGCTGAAGAGGGACGATCAGCTGCAAGGGCATGAAGATGTCCTCGTATTCATCCAGCCGGACAATGTAATCGGCGATTCCCTCGGGGACCACCGTGTCTTTGGTGGTGAAGAGGATCACCTTGGCCCCCCGGCTCTTGGTCTCCTTGGCATTGGAGAGGGTTTTCTCATATACCGACTTCTGGGTGGCCAGGGCGATCACCGGCACCCCGTCGGTCACCAGGCTGATGGTGCCGTGTTTCAGCTCCCCGGCGGCATAGGCGTCCGAGTGGACGTAGCTGATCTCTTTCAGCTTGAGGCTGCCCTCCAGAGAGAGGGAGTAGTCGAACCCCCGCCCGATGAAGAAACAGCTCTGGGTGTTCATGAACAGGCTGGCCAGGTACTTAATGTACTCACAGTCGGCCAGGCGGGGCTTGATGATCTCGGCGGCGTCCTGGAGCCGGGCGGTGTACCGGCGGGTTTCGGCCTCGGTCAGGCGGCCCCGGGCATAGGCCAGACGGAGGGCGAAGAGATAGAGCACGCACATCTGAACCATATAGGCCTTGGTGGAGGCCACCGCAATCTCGGGGCCCGCGTAGGTGTACATCACATAATCCGCCGCCCGGGCGATGGAGCTGCCCACCACGTTGACGATGGCCAGCACCGGCACCCCCCGGCTCTTGGCCAGCTTGAGGGCTGCCAGAGTGTCGCTGGTCTCCCCCGACTGGCTGATGATGATGACCAGATCCTCCGGGCTGAGGATGGGATCCCGGTAGCGGAACTCGCTGGCGATGTCCACTTCTGCCGGGACCCGGGCCAGGGCCTCGATGGCCGCCTTGCCTACCATCCCGGCGTGCATGGCGGTGCCGCAGGCCACCAGATGAACCCGGCCAATCTTCCGCAGCGCCTCGTCGGTGAGCTCGGGCACCCGGAGCACCGGCATCCCGTCCTCCACCCGGGGGCTGACGGTAGCGGTGATGGCGGCGGGCTGCTCGTTGATCTCCTTAAGCATAAAATGGGGGTAGCCGCCCTTTTCGGCGGCCTCGATGTCCCAGTCCGCCGTCAGGACGGCCCGCTGGACCGGCTCGCCGAATTCATTGTAGAAAGAAAGGCCCTCCGCCTTGCAGACGACGATGTCCCCTTCTTCCAGGACACTGTATTTCTGGGTGTATTTCAGCAGGGCGGGGATATCCGAGGCCACAAAGTTCTCCCCCTCCCCATAGCCCACGATGAGGGGGCTCTCCCGCCGGACGGCGAAGATGGTGTCCGGGTGATCGCGGAAGAGGACGGCCAGGGCATAGCTGCCCCGCACCTTGGCCAGAGCTTCCATCAGGGCTTTCAACGGGTCGCCCTGGTAGCAGCTGTCGATCAGCTTGACCAGGACCTCGGTGTCGGTCTCGCTCTCAAAGGTATAGCCCCGGGCGGAGAGCATCTCCTTCAGGGAGCCATAATTCTCGATGATGCCGTTGTGAACAATGCTCACCTCGGGGGTGGAGTGGGGATGACTGTTCACATCGCTGGGCTCCCCGTGGGTGGCCCACCGGGTATGCCCGATGCCGCAGCTGCTGGGGGCCAGCTGGGCCTGGCGCAGCTTTTCCTCCAGGGCCGTCAGGCGGCCTTTGCTCTTAACCACCCGGATACCGCCCTCCAGCGCCAGGGCGACGCCGGCCGAGTCATAGCCCCGATATTCCAGTTTGGTCAGACCATCCAGCAGCACATCCTGGGCCGAACGTTTGCCCACATAACCTACAATGCCACACATACAAAACACCTCCATGCCGGCAGCCGTCCGGGTCCCCCGGTCCGCCGCTCAGCTTCTCTAAAGTATATTCTTTTGCATGGCTTGCTTTGAAGGGTTCTGTTGCGGTATTGCTGCCGTTTTTTGTCCCTCGCTTGCGGCTGAGCCCTCAGCCGGAAAAACATCCGCCGAATCTTTCGATCATTTTTCTCCTCGTCACCCTCACAGCTGTCACCTGCGTGGCCCGGCGCTTTTTTGTCAACCAAAAGTTCCACATTCCCCCTTTCCCTGTTTTCGTATCTTAATGGCGGCCCAGCATCCGGTGGAGCCGGGGCTGCCAGAGAAGCCGATAGGCCCGCATCAAGTTGACCAGGGCCTTATCGTAGAGCAGAAACGCCACGTTCCCGATGGCCAGAGTAATGCCGGAAAGAACCAGCGCCCCCCACATGGCCTCAGGGGACATCTCCGCCGCAGGGAAGAGCACCAGCAAAAAGCCGTACATCACCAAAACGGCCCCGTTGCAGAGCAGCAGTTTGCACACCCCCCGGAAAAACGCCGGGCGGACCCGGTCGAACCAGGGCTTGACCAGGGGGTAATACCCCAGCAGCACGGCAAAAATCAGTGGGACCTCCTTATCCGGCACAAACAAAAGCCCCAGCAGGCTCACCGCACCATAGGCGGTGACCGCCAGCCGGGTGCCGCACTCCACCTGGAGCACCGCAATCAGGATCCCGGCGGCCGCCGGAGCAATAAACATTGCAATGGGGATCACCGCCCCCAGCAGCATCAGCGCCACCGAAAGGGCGGCCGATACCCCGCAGAAAGCGATCTCCCAGCTCTGTTGGTTCTTTTTCATGGCAGCTCCCAGCGTGCGCCCGTCCATTCGCCGCCGTATTCCAGCGGGTCCACGGCGTTGCGCAGCCCTAAAATCATGATATTCCCCAAAAGGGAACGGTTCAGTTTGATATCCATCATGGAATAAACCCGGGCCAGATCGTTCACCGCGTCGATGGCCTGACGGTGAGCGTTGGCGTCTGCCTCCTCCCGGCTGAGGCCGTTTTCGATAAAGACGTTGTACCGGCCATAGCGTTTGTCCACAAGATACCCCTCGGCCTTATCCAGCAGATAAAAGGCCCGGCCGATGCAGCAGCCGATGTACCGCATATTTTTGCGGGCGGTGGCGTCGTCCGGCGCCAGGCTGGAATAAAGCGCACCAAACACGTTGCTCATGGGCTCGGCGGCCAGAGCATAGTCCTTGCTGTGCAGCTCCATCTGGGCCTCGATCTGGGCTTTCTCCTGCCGGAACAGCCGTTCCAGCGCCGGGACCTCCCGGACAGCCTTGCAGTAAGCCCGGTGGAGCAGCAGCCGGTGGACCGCCCACCGCAGTTTCTGGTAAAAGCGGAGGTCCTGCCACTTGCACTCCTGCAAGCGGTGCCAGCTCATGAGAATTTCCATCCGGGCGGCCAGCCAGATCCCTTTGGTCTGGCACATCAGAGGAGCGCGGATCAAAGTGCCCGGCAGCCGCTCCACCCGGCAGGTGGCGGGCCGCCCAGCCAGGCTGTCCGCCAAAATGGCATACACCACCCCATGGTGATGGAGCATCCAGCAGGAAAACAGTCCATATTCCTTATACAGCTGACGGCGCACCCCGCGGGTATACCGCTGGTAGATGTTGTAATCCCGTATGGTCAGCTCTGGAAGGTAGGGCCTCAGTCTCCCCCTCATGGCAGCGCATCCTCCTCGTTCGGTTTGCACAAAACAAGATCCCGGCGGTCGGCCGCACCAACCGCCTTTTGGGAACCAGATAAAGTTAGTATAATCGATTTTGGTATGGGTTGCAACTCCCCAAAATCCAACGGCCGGGCATTTCCCTTTTGGGGCCGGTGTATTTTCGCGCAGATTCCAGTTTTTTAATCTGTACTTCGTTGTTTTTCTGAAATTGTGTAATTTTCAGTTTGGTCCTTTTCCCCGGGGATCTGGCGCCTTTTTACCCGGTAACTCCCCCGCCCCGCGTTTATGCACAAACCGGGGCAGACATTTCCGGTTTTCTGCACAAAAAAGAGGCTGTGCCGCCTCTCAAAAAGCGGACACAGCCTCATTCATGGATTATTTTTCGTCGGTGCGGAGAGGCCGGCGGCCGGTGGGGTAGCTCCGCTTGCCGTCAAAGCCGGTCTTGGGCAGGGGTTTTGCCGCGGCGGCGGGCTTTTGCTCCCGGTTGGGGACATTGTAATACATATACAGCTGGCAGGGAATCATGCCGTTGTACATCTTGCGGCGCTTGTTGGCCCGTTTGCCGTAGTGGCTCTCGAACTCAAGATCGGCGGTGATGGCGTAGAGCCCCTGGCAGGGGTGGGCCTCCATCTGCCGCCCCAGGGTCCGGGCCAGCCGGGCCGCCCCCTCGATGGTGCCCATCCGCTCGCCGTAGGGGGGGTTGGTCAGCACAATGGCCTCGGGCCGGGCTTCGAACTGGGCCACGTCGGCTACCTCGAACCGGCAGCGCTTGTCCACCCCGGCCAGCTTGGCGTTGGCGTTGGCCAGAGCCACCGCCGCGGGGTCGATGTCATAGCCGATCCCCTCGAACCCGGCGTCCAGCCGGGTCTGGGCTAGGGCCAGCTGCCGCTGCTCGGCCCAGACCGAGGCGGGCACAAAGCTGTACCGCTCGGCGGCGAACCGGCGCTTGAGCCCCGGGGCAATGTTCAGGGCCTTCTGGGCCGCCTCGATGATGAGGGTGCCGCTGCCACAGAAGGGGTCCTCCACCAGGCTGTCCCGGCGCACCCGGCCCAGGTCGGCGATGGTGGCGGCCAGGGTCTCCCGGATGGGGGCCTCCATGGCGTTCCGGCGGTAGCCCCGCTTATAGAGGCCCTCGCCGGTAGTATCCAGCATAATCTCGCAGAGGTTTTTCCGCAGCATGAACCGCACCCGGTACTCCACGCCGCTCTCGGGCAGCACCGAGGTGTGATACCCCTGCATCATCCGCTTGACAATGGCTTTTTTGATGATGCTCTGGCAGGCGGGCACGCTGGTCAGCTGGCTGTCCAGGGAGGAGCCCGTCACCGGGATCGCTGCATCCGCGGGGAGCAGCTCCTCCCAGTGGATATTGTACACCCCATCAAAGAGCTCGTCGAAGGTGGAGGCGGGGTAGCTGGCCAGGAGGACCATCACCCGCTCCACCGTCCGCAGGTTGAGGTTGGCGGCGGCGATCATCTCGGCCCCGCCCCGGAAGGTCAGCCGCCCATCCGTCACCCGGATCTCCTCGGCGCCGATCCGGCGCAGCTCAAAGCTGGCGGTGGACTCGCAGCCAAAAAAGCAGGGGGCAATCAGTTCGTATTGTGCAGACATGAAAAATCCTTTCTTTTTACAGTGCAGGCCCCGGGGCTGTGCCGCCCCCGGACCAAAAAACAGGCCCGCCCCGCTGGGGGCAGGCCCGGTATCTTCCGCTTTTTTGCGGGGACCGCCCCATCAGCGACCGCCGCGCCGCCCACGGGGGGCGTAACCGCCGCCGCGGCGGTTGTTGGTCTCGTGGTTCAGATCCGCCATCTTCTCCTCGCTCTGGCTCTTGAAGCGGCTCATCATATCCTCAAAGCTCAGATTCTCGCTCTTGGCGGGAGCTTTGGGCTGCCAGACGTGGGGCGCCGCAGCGCGGGCCGGGCGTTTGCCGCCAGCGGGGCCGCCCCGGCGCTCCTCTTTCTGAGGGCGAGGAGGCGGAGCCAGCAGCCGCTTGATGGACAGGCCGATCTTGCCGTCCTGGGCCACATTGATGACCTTGACCTTCACCTGCTGGCCCTCGTGGAGAACCGCCGTGATGTCCTGAACAAATTCGTTGGACACCTCGGAGATGTGAACCATGCCGACCTGACCCTCGGGCAGGGCGACGAAAGCGCCAAAGGGTTTTACCCCCGTGACCTTGCCTTCAAAAATATTACCAACCTCAATCACCAAAATACAATACCCCTGTTCTTTCTTCCAAAAACCGCTGCGGAGCGCTCAGTTGCCCGAAATATCCGCAAAAATCCGCTCGTTCGGCGCCGCATAGCCGTACGAGTCCCGCGCGACCCATTCGGTGACCTCGTCGGGGTCGCCGCTGAGGATCCGCTGCATTTCCTCATTTTCTGCCTGCTGCTGGGCGATCTGTTCGTTCAGTTCGTCCAGCTCAGCCTGCTTGGAGCTGATGGTCACCTGGTTTGAGATGTAGGCCCCCAGCATGCTGAGCAGCACCAGCAGAAAAAAGATCCGGGCAAAGACGCGCCAGACCGCTCTGCGTTTTTTATGGCTCCGACTCATCTTTATGCGTTTGCCCCCTTGTCCGGCGCCTGCGGAGGGCCGCCCCTGTACAGCGCACCGTCATATGTTAGAATTATACAACATGCGCCGCTCCTTTTGCAAGATTTTTTTCTCTTTTTTTGCCGTCCTTTTTTGCCGGTATGCCTGCTGTTTCTGCCGCAGATGCTCCCCGCAGGCCCGGGCGGCGGGGGCCAGCGCCCACCGGACCAGCGCCCGGCCCGGCGCCAGCAAAAGCTGCAGAATCCACCGCACCACCGGGGCCAGCAGGGCGTGGGCCACCCCGGCCCCAGCCGCCCCGGCTCCGGCCATATACCACCGCAGGCTGCCCGCCTGGCTGTACCCCGCCGCGTAGCTCTGGAGCAGCAGCAACACGAGCCCCACCAGCAGAGCATCCGGCAAAATGGCCCCCCGCCCCCGGCCGGGGGCCAGGCTCCGGGCGGCCCCCACCAGGGCGCCCAGCCCCAGGCAGGCCAGGATCTCCTGCCCCGCCTGCCAGGGCAGGACGAGAGGGGCCATCAGCGGGCCAGGCGGCGCAAAAAGCCGCCCGGCGTTCGCTTTTCGGTGTATTCCAGCGCGTCGATCCGGCCCGCCAGCCTGGCCTCCCCCAGGTCCAGGTCCAGAGCGGTCACGCTCAGCTCGGCCCCCACCAGGTTAAGAATGCCCCGGGATGTTTCGATCGCCGCGCCGTCCGGCTCGCAGCGGATCACCCGGCGCACCCCGGTCACCGTCAGTTTGCTCCGCCCTTCCAGGATCAGGTCGTGAGGCTGGGTGTCGGAGGGTTTTTCGGTCCATTTTTCCATCGGTTCGCCTCCCCGGCGGCGCCCAGTATGCACCGCCCTGTGGAGCATTGTATGCGAAACCGGGGGCGATTTATTCCGCCGCGCCCTCCGAGAGGATCTCGTACATCTCCCGGGCCACGTCCTTGGTCCGGGGCTCCTGGTTGGAGAGCACCCGCACCTTCACCGGACGGTTGCCGAAGGTGATCTCGATCTCGTCCCCCGGCTCCACGGCCAGGCTGGCCTTGGCCACCTTGCCGTTGACCAGGATGCGGCCTGCGTCGGCCACCTCGTTGGCCACAGTGCGGCGCTTGATCAGCCGCGAAACTTTCAGATACTTGTCCAAACGCATAGAAAACTTCTCTCCTTTTCAGCAAAAAAGCCGGAGCCCCGCGCAAACGGGGGCACCCGGCTCAGACCGTCAGGGGCAAACGCCCCCTACGGATGGATTACAGAACGTCTTTGAGGGATTTGCCCTGCTTGAACACCACGCTGCGGGAAGCAGGAATAGTGATCGCCTCGTGGGTGCGGGGGTTGATGCCCGCGCGCTCTGCACGCTCGCGCACCTCAAAGGTGCCGAAGCCGGAAATGGTGATCTTTTCGCCGTCGGCCAGCGCCTTGCTCAGTGCCTCGAACATAGCGTTCACAGCCTTGTCGGCGTCCTTCTTGGTCATCTCGGTGTTTGCTGCGACCTGCGCGATCAAATCAGCCTTCGTCATACCTGTAAAACCTCCAAAAAAATTATTCTCCAGTTTTTTCCGCCGGCTCCTGCTGGTCCAGCTGCTGCCGGCAAAACGCTTTGGATGCAAACGTCAGCGCCTCTTCTGCGTCCACACCGGCCAGCCGCAGGGCATCCGCCGCCGCAAAGAGCAGCTCTCCCGCCGCCTTTTGGAGCGATTCGGGCGAGGTGTTCTCCCCGGCCGCATGGCTCTGCCACCGGGCCAAAGCCTGGGTCAGCGCCTGTTCGGCCTGGGGCTGGCCCTGGGGGCCAAGGCCGCGGCCCGCCGCCCGCTTTTGCAGCTTTTGGGCCCGCATCAGCGCCGGCAGGGTTGCGGGGACACTTTCCAGCTCGTCCCGCAGGGTCCGGCGGCCTTTTTCCTTATTCTTGAGCGCGTCCCAGCCGTTTATACCGCTGTTTTGCGCCGCAGAAGAAGCAAAGATCCCGGGGTGGCGAAAAACCAGTTTTTCGCAGACCTCCCGGCAGACATCCGAAAACTCGAACCGGCCGCGCTCCTCCTCCAACACGGTGTGGAACGCCACCTGCATCATCACATCGCCCAGTTCCTCCTGCATCATGGCGGGGTCGTCGGCGTCGATGGCCTCCAGCGCTTCGCAGGTCTCCTCCAAAAAATTCTTGCGGATGGACCCGTGGGTCTGCACCTTATCCCAGGGGCAGCCCGTTTGAGGGTTGCGCAGAATCCGGATGATTTGGACCAGATCTTCGGCCGTATAGTGTTCCTTTTCGGGCCAATCTATCATGATGTCCTCCCTGAAACGCCGGAGCCGGCCGGCAAAAGTCGAGCTTTATTGTACCGCACTCCAGCCCGATTTGCAAGGTCTGGAGCGCAAATTCCCCACTTTTGGGGGCCCGCCGCCCGCCGGGCTAAAAAAGCGGCGTCCGAACGGGACGCCGCTTTTTAAATTGTGTGGGACAGGATCAGAGCTGCGCCCCGCATTTGTTGCAGAACAGGGAGCCCGGCTCCACCGGTGCGCCGCACTGGGGGCAGCAATGGTCTGCCCCGGCGGTTTCCATCGGCTCGGCCTCGTCCTCGGTCTGGTCCATCACATCGGCGGGGTCGATCTCCACGTCGGCCACAGCCCGCTCCACTTCCTGCACTTCGGCGGGGGTGAGCTTGGCTTTGAGCTGGGCGATCTCCTGCTCAATGGCGCCGATCATATCGATATATTTATCCACCAGGGGCTGGTTTTCCTCGTTGCCTTTGGCCAGGCTGTACACCAGCACGCCCAGCTGGCGCTGGGCCCGGATCAGCTTGGCCTGGTCGGTCAGGATGCGGGTCTGGATTCTGCCCTTTTCGGTCAGATCTGCCGCCGCCAGCCGGCCTTTCTCCACATATTCCAGGCCCTTTTCTTTCAGTTTATTAAAATCCACAGAAAGACACCTCACTTTGTCTTGTTGTCCTGTTTCAGATACCCCGCGTCCGGGCTCCGCCGCCCGCCGGCAGAGCCTCCGCGCGCCTTTCGGTATAGGATTATTATAGCGCACTCCTATCTTTTATGCAATGAAGCGCCTGTATTTTTTACAGTTCTCTGACGGTTTGGAAACAATTTTTTCTTATTTGCACAAAATCAATCGTAAAATTCCCGCAGCATGCTGCCCTCGGGCACCAGAGAGCGGTCCAGCGGCTCCACATGCTCGAACCGGCGTGCCGTCTCATCCCAGAGCTCGGTATACCGGCTGTCGGGGGAGAGCATCTTGCCCGCCTGGCCCAAAAGCCCCGAGATGATCCCCAGCTCATAGGTAAAGGAGGTGTCCAAAAGGAAATCCGCGGTGTTTTTGAATCCCTTGATATATCGGGTCTCTCCGTCCAGCACCCGCTCCCACATGGCCAGAGTCTTTTCCGGGCTGCGGCCCCGGGTGGCGGCGTCCCGCAATGTGCGGCGGCACAGGCGGATGTCCCGGGTGCTGATGACCCGGCGGCCGTCCTGGGAGTACTCCTCCCGCAATCCCGCATAGACCCGGTAGACGTGCCCGGCGGGCACCAGGCTGGTCAGGGCCGGGTTGAGGGCGTGGATGCCCTCCACAATGCAGACGCCGCCCGCCAGGTCAATGGGCTCGGTCTCCTCAGACCGGCGCTCGTTGATGAAATCGTATTTCGGCAGAACGGTTTTTCCCGTTCGGCTCAGTTCTTCGAGGCACTGGCTCACCAGGGGCATATCCAGGGTATCGGGGTTTTCGTAGTCCAGAGAGCCGTCCGGCATCCGGGGGTAATACTCCGACCCCCGGAAGAAATTGTCCAGGCTGACCACCTGGGCCGGGGTGCCCTTGGCCATCAGGGCAGCGGCCAACTTGTGGGCCGTGGTGGTTTTGCCGCTGGCGGACGGACCGGTCAGCATGATGATTTTGGCGCGGGCCGCCCGGATTTTTTCGGCGGCATAATCCAGCCGGTCCTGGTAGCTCTGCTCGCACAGCTCCACCAGGTCCTGGGGGCTGCGGGCCGCCACGTTGCACAGCCCTACCTCAACCAGACGTTTGGGAACCCAGATCGTAATCATAAAACTCAGCCACTCCTTTTTTCCGTTCCAGCACCTCCGCAAAACGCTGGATATACTCGTTCGGATATTTAAAATTGAAGATGCGCTGCATCCGCTTGCCGCCGTCGGCCACCAGTTTGGTGCTGCCGCCCGCGCCCGCGGAGAGAATCGTCTGTACTTCCTCCATGATATAGATATTATAATACCCCTCGTGGCCCGGTTTGCACCAGCCCACATTTTCCAGATTCTGGAGGGTGTTTTTCTGCCGGTAGAGGTAATAGGGCTGGTAGCCCGCCCCTTTCAGCAGGGAGCACTTTTCCAGCATGGCCGCCACGTCGGCATAGGTATTGTCCTGCTGGTCCTCCATGACGATCCGGGAAGCCCGCTTGAGGGTCAGGGTGTGGACGGTGATGTTCTCAGGGTCCAGGGCGATGGCCTGGCGGAGGCTCCGCTCGAAGCCTTCCACCGTGTCCCCGGGCAGCCCGGCGATCAGGTCCATGTTGATGTCCTTGTGGCCCGCCGCCCGGGCCTCGGCGAAGCAGTCCAGAATCGCCTGGGCGGAGTGGCGCCGGCCGATGGCAGCCAGCACCTCGTCCGAGAAGGTCTGGGGATTAATCGAGATCCGGGTGGCGCCGTATTCCCGAATGACCTCAAGCTTTTCCCGGTCGGTGCAGTCGGGGCGGCCCGCCTCCACCGTGTATTCCTGGATTTGGGTCAGATCAAAGCAGTCCCGCACGGTGCCCATCAGCTGGCGGAGCTGATCGGCCGAAAGGCTGGTGGGGGTGCCGCCGCCGATGTAGATGCTCTGGAGGTTCAGCCCCGCCCGGGCAGCCTCGTCCCGGATGGCCTCCACCTCCCGGCAGAGGCAGTCCACATAGGGCTGCACCAGTTTGCGGTCCCGGTCCAGGTTGCAGCTGACAAAGCTGCAATAGCTGCACCGGGAGGGGCAGAAGGGGATGCCGATGTAGAGACTATATGCCCCCGGCTCGCTGCCTTTGCGGAGGATGGGCTCCTGCAAGTCGGCGATCTGCCGGGCCATGCCGTATTTTTCGGGGGAGCAGTCGAACCGCTCAAGAAAATAACGGTCGATCTCTTCCTGCGTCCATCCCGCCGAGCGCTTATCGTGGATCAGCCGCACCGGGCGCACCCCGGTCATCTTGCCCCAGGGGGGGCGGATCCCCGTCCATCCCCGCAAGAGCTCATAGGTCAGGCTGGCTAGGGCAAACTCAGGGGTTTCGTCGGTGGGCAGCGGGGCCTGAGCGGTTTTGCTCTGGCCCTTCTGCCGCACCATGGCCCAGAGGCCATCTTCCCGTTTTTCAGCCCAGACGCAGTCCTCTTCCCCTTCCGGCGGGGTGAGGGTCAGGGGCGCCATGGGGTAGAACAGCCGGACCAGATGCTCCACCTCGTAGCCGGAGGGCAGGCCGGTAATATAAATCTTCATTCTGTAAGACCGCCTTTATCTGCAAGCATTTTTGATAAACCAGTTGTGTTCCAGCTCCCACCCGAACTGGGAGAAATCCCCGTGGCCGGGCAGGACCTGGGCATCCCGGGGGATGGGCAGGCCCGCCAGCTTGCGCAGGGAGTCATCCATCTCCTTGGGGCTGCCGCCGGGCAGGTCGGTCCGGCCGATGCTGCCCTGGAAGAGGGTGTCCCCCGCGAAGAGCAGCCCCTCGCAGAGCAGGCAGACGCTGCCCGGGGTGTGGCCGGGGGTGTGCCAGACGGTAAAGGCCAGCTCATCCACCGACACCTGGCCCCCTTCGGGATAGCCGCTGTCGGCCCGGGTCAGGGGGAACATGGTGTCTCCCGCCAGGTCGGCGGCCTCGCAGTAGAGCTTGGCGCCCCACTTGCGGGCCAGGGCCTCGGCGCTGCCCACATGGTCGTAGTGGCCGTGGGTGCAGTAGATGGCCGAGAGGCTGGCCCCCTGCTGGGTGAGGATCTTCTCATACTCGGCCGCATCCGCCGCCGGGTCGATGACGACGGCGTGCTTCGCCTCCGAAATCAGCAGGAAACTATTGGTGTACAGGGGCGCGGGGCCCACAATGTGAAAAGCCTGCATAGTGGTTCTCCTTTATTTGGGGTTTTTGGGGGCGGAAGGGCGGCTCAGCCGTTCTTCCTCTTGCGCTTAGCCAATATTTGCGGCGTGACTGGCGCACTTGCAAATATTGGAGCGCTGCGCCAGAACACGCCAACGGGTTGCCGTTTGCCAAATTTTCTGCGCAGGCTAAAAGCCAAACTTGAAAATTTGGACGGCTGCCCCTGCTCCGCTTCGGCTGAATCTGCCGCAGGCAGCGCCTCAGCTGCGCAGCACTTTATCCGCCGCAGGCGGCGCTTCGGTGGTTCTGCCACTCGTCGGTGTCCATGATGATGGTGCAGGGGCCCTCGTTCACCAGCGAGACCTGCATGTCGGCCCCGAACTCCCCGTGCTGGATTTCTTTAAGGCCCTGTTTGCCCATCTCGGCCAGGAACAGCTCATAGGCATCCACCGAGAGGGGCGGTTTGGCCGCCCGGATAAAACTGGGGCGCATCCCCTTTTTGGTGTCGCCGTAGAGGGTGAACTGGGACACCACCAGGGCCGAATAGCCCAGATCCCGGGCGCTGCGGTTGAGTTTGCCCTCCTCGTCGGGGAAGATCCGCAGCCCGGCGCATTTTTCCGCCAGACGGGGGACAATATCCAGGGTGTCGGTGTCTTTTACCCCCAGGAGAATCACCAGCCCCGGCCCAATGGTGCGGGGCTCGCCGCCGTTCACCCGCACCCCGGCGGAAGAAACGGCCTGAATCACAGCTCGCATTGATTGTTTAACTCCTTGTTACCTTGAGCACGTCCCGGATCTTGGCCATACGGGCCACCACCCGGTTCAGGTGCTCGGTGTTGTTGATGCCGATGGTCAGGTTGACAATGCCGTAACCGTTCTCGGCCTGGCGGGCGTTCATGGTATAGATGGGCACCCGCATATCGGACAGCACATTCAACACATCCTTGAGCAGGTCGGTGCGGTCCAGAGCCAGAATCTCGATCCCGGCCTTATAGCTGTCCTTGACGCTGTCGGCCCAGTAGGCTTTGACCCAGCGGGGAGCGTTGGCAGGGTCCTTGAGGCTGGACATCACATTGACGCAGTTGCTCTTGTGGATGGACACGCCAAAGCCCCGGGTGATAAAGCCGATGATGGGGTCCCCGGGCAGCGGGTTGCAGCACTTGGCGAACTTGATGGGGGTGTTGTCGAAGCCCTCCACCACCACGCCGTCGGTGGCGTGCACCCGGCGCAGATCCACCTTGGGCAGCTCCATGGGTTTGTTCTCCGCTTCCTCGGCGGCCCGGAGTTTCTGATACTCCTCTTTCAGCTTGGGCAGGCAGTTGGCGATGGTGATGCCGCCGTAGCCGATGGCGGCGTAGAGATCCTCGGTGCTGTTCTGGCGCAGGCGGCGGCAGCAGCTGCCCACGAACTCGTCCAGCTGGTCGTCGGGAATCAAAATCCCCTCCCGGCGCAGCTCCTTGGACAGGGTGTCCCGGCCCTGGGCGATGTTCTCCTCCCGGCACATCTTCTTGAACCAGTTGCGGATCTTGCTCTTGGCTTCGCTGGTGCGGACGATCTTGAGCCAGTCCCGGCTGGGACCTTTGTCCGCCGGGCCCAGCACCACCTCGATGATCTCGCCGGTGGCCACGATGTGGTCGATGGGCACCATCCGGTTGTTGACCTTGCAGCCGATCATCCGGTTGCCCACCGCCGAGTGGATGGCGTAAGCGAAGTCGATGCAGGTGGCCCCCGCCGGCAGATTGATCACATCCCCCTTGGGGGTGAAGGCAAAGACCTCCTCGGGCAGAAGATCGCTCTTGAGGTCGTGGAGCAGGTTGCCCGAATCCTCGGACACCCGCTGGTTTTCCAAAAGCTGCCGCACCCAGGCCAGCCGCTCGTCCAGCTTGTCGTGGCCGCCCAGGCCCTCTTTATACTTCCAGTGTGCCGCCACGCCGTATTCGGCCTGTTCGTCCATCTTCCGGGTGCGGATCTGCACCTCGAAGGGGATGCCCTCGTGGCCGATGACGGTGGTGTGCAGGCTCTGGTAGCCGTTGGGCTTGGGGGTGGAGATATAGTCTTTAAAACGGTTGGGCAGCGGATGATACATATCGTGGATCAGGCCCAGGGCGCTGTAACACTCGGCCAGGGTGTCCAGAATGATCCGCACCGCGTAGACGTCGTAAATCTCGTCGAAATTTTTGTTCTGGACGAACATCTTGCGGTAGATGCCGTAGATGCTCTTGACCCGGCGCTTCATGGTGGCGCCCTCGATGCCGCTCTCTTCCAGGCGGCGGGCGATCAGCTTGGAGACGTTGGCCAGAAATTCCTCGCCCGAGCGCTCGCTGAGCAGGCGGCTGATCTCCTCGTAGCCGATGGGGTCCAGGTAATGGAGGCTGCGGTCTTCCAGCTCCTCTTTCACGTTGAGGATGCCCAGCCGGTTGGCGATGGGGGCGTAGACCTCCATGGTCTCCCGGGCTTTGTCCCGCCGCTTCTGCTCGGGCCAGGCGTCGCCAGTGCGCATATTGTGCAGCCGGTCGCAGAGCTTGATGATCATGACCCGGACGTCTTGGCTCATGGCCAGGAGCATCTTGCGCAGGTTCTCGGCCTGCTGCTCCTCGATGCTGGAGAACTGGATCTTGGTCAGCTTGGTGACGCCGTCCACCAACAGGGCCACATCGGCCCCGAAGGCAGCTTTCACGTCCTCCACGGTGGTGGGGGTGTCCTCCACCACGTCGTGGAGCAGGGCAGCGGCGATGCTCTCGCTGTCCATGCCGAGATCCAGCACCAGCCGGGCCACCGCCAGGGGGTGGCAGATATAGGGTTCGCCGCTGCGGCGCCGGACGTTCTTATGGGCGTCGTCCGCCATATGGAACGCCTTTTCGATCATCTCGGTGTTATAGGCCCGGCCGCTGGCCTGGATGGCCTCCATTAACTTTTCGTGGGTGATGATCTCGGGCATGGTCTCGGACGGCACCAGCGAATCCGGCGAATTGGCGGGCTGGGCCGTGGCGGCCACCGTCCCGATCTGTTGTATATGATGCTGTAAATGGGTCTTGGCGGAGTAGGTATCCTGCTCCGGCCCGGGGCCGGCGGCCGCGGGCGCTTTCTTTCCCTCTGGCATAATTATCTTTCCTCCAGACATTTCAGGATGGGGGCGTCCGACAGGTCTTTCTTGCCCTGAGCGGGTACCAGGGTCAAAAACCGTGCGCCCCCTCGCTCGGTGCGGGCCACCAGCCCCACCTGCTCCAGGGCGGTCAGGGCCACCAGGGTTTTGCCCGCCTGGCCGGCGCCCAGCCGGGCCACCAGGGGCTGTAAATCCTCGGCATGCCAGGGCCGGGCCCGCAGCTCCCGATAGACGGCGGCAATCTCATTCCGGTCCGGGCACAGCAGCTCTTTTTCCTCCGGGCTCAAAGGGGCGCCCCGGCGCAGCGCCTCCACCAGGTCGGCCTGACGGGCCGCCTCGGGGTCCAACCCCGCCGGGTGGAGGTCCACAATCCGGCCCGACAGCTGGGGCCCTCGGGCCCCGTCGTAGACCGAGAGGTTGAGGGCAGCGTCCACCGTGTCCCCCACCTCATAGGGCAACCGGTCGGGAGACATCCCGAACCAGGCAGCGTAGAGGCAGGTATTCCCCTGCCGCAGCCGCAGCCGGCAATGTTTGCCCTCGGATACGGGGTAGATTCCCTCCACCACCGCCCCTTCCAGCAAAAACACTGGGGTGGGGTTGGCCGCCCCAAAGGGGGCCAGGCGGTCCAGCGCCCGCACCCCTTCCACCGTAATCCGGTCCAGCCGGACCGACAAATCACATTCCAGGGGCGGGGTGTGGAGCACCGGACAGGTGCGGGCCGCCCACTCGTTCATCCGGCGGCGCAGCTCGGGCAGGTTTTTCTCCTCCACCGAGAGGCCCGCCGCCATGGCGTGGCCGCCGAACCGGATCAGCAGATCGGAGCAGGCAGCGATGCAGGAGTGGAGGTTGAACCCCGGCACACTCCGGCCGCTGCCCCGGCCCTCGCCCTGTTCGTCCACCGAGACCACCACCACCGGGCGGCCGCACCGCTCCACCATCCGGGATGCCACAATCCCGATGACCCCCTGGTGCCAGTCCCGGCCCCAGATCAGGACCACCCGGTCGGACAGAAGTTCGGGGTCAGCTTCCAGCTGTGCCTCCACGGCGTGGGCGATTTTCTGCTCGATCTCCTGCCGGGCGGCGTTGATCTCGTTCAGTTTATGGGCCAGTTCTTCGGCCCGGACTTCATCCTCGCAGAGCATCAGCTGCAGCGCGGTGACGGCGCTGTCCATCCGGCCGGCGGCGTTGATCCGGGGGGCCAGAGCATAGCTGATGTTCTCGGAGGTCACCGGCTTGCCGTAGAGCCCCACCTCCTGCAAGAGGGCGCCCAGCCCCGGGCGGTCGGTCTGCTGCAAGAGCCGCAGCCCCGCTTTGACCAGGGTACGGTTCTCTCCGGTCAGGGGCATGACGTCCGCCACCGTACCCACGGCGGCCAGGTCGCTGCAATATTCCAGCATCTCCTCGGGCGGGCAGCCGTCCAGCGCCGAGCAGAGCTTAAAAGCCACCCCCGCGCCGCAGAGGGCTTTGAAGGGACTGGGGTCATCCTCCCGGCGGGGGTCCACCACCGCCACCGCCTGGGGCAGAACCTCGGGGGGCAGGTGGTGGTCGGTGACGATCAGCTCGATGCCGAGAGACGCGGCGTAGGCGGCCTCTTCCACGGCCGAGATGCCGTTGTCTACCGTGACAATGAGACGATAGCCCTTTTTATAAATCGAATCGATGGCGTTTTTGGACAGACCGTAGCCGTCCCCCTCCCGGCTGGGCAGCATACATTTGACCTGTGCCCCCATCCCCTTGAGGTGCTGGTAGAGCAGGGCGGTGGCCGTCACGCCGTCCACGTCGTAGTCGCCGAAGATGACGATGGTTTCGCCCTTCTCCACCGCCTGCTGGATCCGGGCGCAGGCTTTGTCGATGTCTTTCAGCAGGAACGGGTCGCTCAAAGGCTCCTCCCCCGCCAAAAGGATCAGGGCCTCGTCGGGGTCGGTGATCCCCCGGGCCGCCAGCACCCCAGCCAAGAGGCCCACCTCTTTCTGGCAGGCCGTGCGGACAGACAGGTACTTGGCCTCGGGCCAGTCCTCCCCCATGGAGGAGGCTTCCATCTCCAGCTGGTCGGCCTGTTCCTGGGCGATGGCTTCGGCCAGGCCGGCCGCGGTCTGCCGGTCCAGGGGTTTCAGGTTCCATGCCCGGCAGATCATAGCAGCCCCTCCCCGGTCAGCCCGTCCCGCGCCAGCATCCCTTCCAGCGCGGCGATCTCGCTGGACACATCCAGCGCCACGTCGGACAGGAGTTTGTCGTAGAGGTTATCGTAGGCCGTATTCAGGGTATGGAGAATCCCCGCAATGTCCCGCCGGATGTTCTCGGCGGATTCCCCCCGCTGGCCCTGGACATCGTTGTAGGTGTGGAGGAGCTTTAAGGTGGTGGGAATATAGTAATCCGCAAAACGGCGGATCTTGGGCAGGCTCTCGGGGTGGTCCTCCAGCCAGTCGCAGATGGACTGGGTCACCCCGTGCATCCGTTCCAGTTCTTCGGCGGCCTGGGGGTCCTGCATGATCTTTCGCTCCTCCTCCAGCACCCGGACAAACCGCCGGGCCGTCTCCAGGGTGAGGGGGACATTTTCTCCTTCGGCCTGGGCCTCGGGGGCGGGTTCTTCCTCCGGCGGGGCGGTGGGGATATTCCGGGCGGCCCGGTAGTCCTCGGCGGACAGATAGAGGCTGTCGGTCTCCTCGTCCAACCAGGCGGTGAGCCAGCCTTTATGGATCAACTTGCGCAGGGTTTTGCGCAGTTTCCGCTTTTTTTGCTGCAAAAGGCCCGCCAGTGTGTCCAGGGGCACCCCCTGGGAGATATCCAGCGCCTGGAAGGCGTCGGCATACCGTTTGAGGTCGCCGGAGGCTTCCAGCCGGTCGCCCCCCTCGGCGGCCATCCAGGTAAAGAGGCCGCCGCAGATCATCAGGCCGACGCCGGTGACGCTGAGGACCGCCTCCTCCACCGAGCCGGACAAAAACAGGTCGGTGGACGCCAGGCAGGCGATGCCGCCGATGAAAAAGCCGAAGGCCATCAGCCCGCCCACAATGCACATGGTCAGCCCGGCGCCGAACCGCTTGCGGGCGCTGGCCCGGATCTCCACCTCCGGCCCCCGGCTCTGGCCCGGGTCCAGAACCGTCCGGGCCCAGCGGGGCATTTTGGCGCTTTGGGCGCTCCGGGCGCCGGGCTGTTTTGCGCCGGAGTACTCGGCGCTGTAATCGTAGGCCGTGCCGGCAGAGCCTTCGCTCTGGGGTTTCTTTTGGGTCTGCTTCTTATCCAGGGCCCGGCCCGCCTCGGACAGGCCGAAATTGATGGCATCCACCACCGCCCGGCCCACGCCGTAGGCCCGGTCCCCCAGCTCCTGGCCCCGGCCCTCAAAGCCGTGCTGGAACGCGTCCGATACCGAAACGCCAAACTCTCGCAGCTGGCGCTCCAGCTCCTTCTGGACCTCCGCGCCCGTCTGGGCGGTGCGGGGTTCTTTTCCCTCTTGATCTTCCATTCTCATCCTTATCCCTCCGTCGGGCAATACCGGCCGCACACCGCGCCCGCGACCCGCAGCCCGTCCACGGCGGCGCTCATAATGCCGCCCGCATACCCCGCGCCCTCGCCGCAGGGATAGAGCCCTGCCAGCTGGGTACATTCCATCGACTCTCCCCGGGCCAGCCGCACCGGGCTGCTGGTTCGGGTCTCGAGGCCGGTCAAAATGGCCTCCGGCGCGGTGTAGCCCGCGATTTTACGTTCATAGGCCCGCAGACCCGCCCGCAGGGTCTGGGCCAGCTCTTCGGGCAACAGGCTGCCCAAATCGGCCGCCGTAACCCCCCGGTTATAGGTGGGCTGGACCCGGCCGATCTTCAGCTGGCCCCGCCCTTCCAGAAAGCTCTGGATATTCTCGGCCGGGGCGGCGTAGGCCCCGGCGGCCCGCCCGGCCTGGAAGGCCCGGGCTTCCAGCTGGCGCTGGAACTCGATGGCCCGGCGGGGGTCGGAGCCGAAATCCTCCCCGCTGACGCTGACCACCACCGCGGCGTTGGCGTTTTTGCCGTCCCGGGCGTGGTAGCTCATGCCGTTGGTAACCAGGTGGTTTTCCTCGCTGGCGGCAGCCACCACCTGCCCGCCCGGGCACATGCAGAAGGTGTAGACGCACCGCTGGCCCACATGCTGGGAGAGCTGATACTCCCCCCGGGGCAGGGCCGGATGGCCCGCAGCGGCATGGTAAAGGCTCTTTTCAATCTCGCTTTGCAGGTGCTCTGCCCGGAACCCCACACTGAAGGGTTTACACTCCAGATTGAGGCCGCTGTCCATCAGCATGGAGAAAGTATCCCGCGCCGAGTGCCCCACGGCCAGGATCAGCGCCTCGCAGGCGAAATCCCCCTGCGTGGTGGAGATGCCGGTCAGGCGGCCGTTTTGCTGCCGCAGGCCGGTGAGGGCGGTGTTGAAATGCACCTCGCCCCCCAGGCCCTCGATCTCCTGCCGGATGGAGGAGATCACCCCCCGGAGAAGATCGGTGCCCACATGGGGTTTTTGTTTCCAGGCGATCTCCGCCGGGGCCCCGTGCTCCAGAAAAGTCCGGGTCACAAAACCGCAGAGGGGGTCGCCGATCCGGGTGGTGAGTTTGCCGTCTGAGAAGGTGCCCGCGCCCCCTTCGCCAAACTGGATGTTGGCCTCGGGGTCCAGAACGCCGGTGGCGGTAAACCGTTCCACCGCCTCCACCCGCTGGCCGAGGGCCGGGCCCCGCTCCAGCACGATGGGCCGGAAGCCCTGCCGGGCCAGCAGCAGCGCCGCGAACAGCCCCGCCGGGCCCAGGCCGCAGACCACCGGCCGGTGGGCCAGGGGCTCGGCGCCGTTCTGGACGGTGAAATCGGGCTCCCGGCGTAGAGCAACGCAGGGCGAGGCCCCTGCAAAGGCAGGTTCCTCACCCTCATCTTTGAGCGTTACGGCCACGGTATATACAAGGTTTGGCTGTCCGTGCCGTGCATCCACCGACAGCCGGGACACCCCCAGCCGGGCCACCTTGGCGCGGGGGATCCGCGCCAGGCGGAGGGCCCGGTCAAAGGCCTGCGCCTCCCCGGCGGAGAGAGGCAGGCGGATATCTCTTACCAGAATCATTGAATCTTTTCCATTTCCTGTGTTTTATTTCAGCCTTGGCCGGCTCAGTTGCTGGTGATCCGGCACTGGATCATATAGCTGCCCAGGGCAAAAATCTTGCCGTTGGAGGGCACATAGAGGCTGCAAGCGATGTTTTGCTGCCCCAGCACCACCGGGAAGTCATTGGCGTCGATGAGGACCACCACCTGCTCGGCGGTCAGGGTTTCCAGCGCGTCCTTGGGCCCGCAGAGCACCACGTTCATCAACCGCTCGGTTTCCACCTCCAGCTGGTAGGTGGAGGACAGGTTGATGACCTGGACGCACTCGGCCGGCAGGTTCAGCACCTTGGTGGAGAGATTCGTGCAGTCGAAGCTCACCGAAATCGTCTTGATGTTGTCCAGACAGACAATGCCGCTGGGCAGGCTGATGGGCATTTCGTAGACTTTATCCAGCGCAAAGGTGGAAAGGTCGATGGTGCCCACCGCCAGCTCGCTGAGGTTGTCGATGACGTTTTCCGGCCCGGCCACCCGCAGGGAAGTCTGGCTCATGGAGTAGACCAGCACCGACTCGTCAAAGTTCAGGGGGGTGTTGATGAACCGGACATTCACCGGCAGCTGGGCCAGCTTGTAGACACTCAGGGTCACCTCCACGCTCTCCCGGCTGAGGGTGACGTAGTCGAAGTGAATCTCGGTGCCGTTTTCGCTGTAAAAGCGGAGCTTGGTCTCCAGGGTCTGGGTGCTGTGCAACTCCTCCGAATAGGATACCTCAGCGGTGCAGCTGGCCACCTGGTTCAGCTCGCTGCTGGGGCCCGAGAGGGTGACCGTCTCGGCCGAGAGGGCTGTATTGTAGAGGATATAGCCATCCCGCACCTTCAGATAGAGGGTGCTCACCTGGATGGGCATGGTCTTTTCCTCCACCACGTCGAAGACCACATCCACCGTATTGTCCGGCCCGGCGATGGAGACGGTGATGCCGTCCACCGAGCTGTTGACGCAGCGGACCCGCAGCCAGAGGTTTTTCTCGCCGCTGCTGCGCACCGAGGACCAGTCGGGGTAGACCACGAAATCGTCCTGGGTCAGGTTGCCGATGGTGTAGCCATCGCCCGAGATAGTCAGATCCACCGTCTTTTCGGGGGCCTCCACGATGCTGAGCCCCTTGGAAGTATAGGTGGTGGCGTCATAGGTGTAATCCACCGGGACGTTCCGCATGGTGATGGTGGTGTTGGGCTGAACCACGATGGTAACCACCATCCAGCCCAGAATCGCCAGCAGAATGGCCATGGCCAGCCGGACCCGGCGGTCGTCCAGGATGGATTTGCCTGGGGTGGGGCCGGGGGTGCCCTGGGGTTTACCCGTAAAAGGAATCAGATTCATTTTTCTTCCTCCTTTCCTTTGGTGACCCGCTCCACCAGCCGCTGGACCTGTTCCTTCCAGCCGTCAATGGTTTTGGCCTTTTCGGTCACCGGCTCTTTGGGAATCATCTCGTCAATCAGGCGGGTGTAGAGGGACTGGCGGTCAAAATGCCGGATCAGCACTCCATTTTTGGCCATGGAGATGATGCCCGTCTCCTCGCTGACCACCACGGCGATGGCGTCCGAGTTTTCGGCGATGCCAAGGCAGGCCCGATGGCGGGTGCCCATATCTTTGCCCAGATCCAGGTTGTTGGACAGGGGCAGCACACAGCCCGCCGCCTTGATCCGGCCGTTCTCGATGATGGCTGCACCATCGTGCAGGGGGGTGCCCTCGTAGAAGATGGTGCCCAGCACTTCCAGATTCACCTCGCTGTTGACGGGGGTGCCGGTGCGGACAATCTCGGAGAGGTTGGTCCGCCGCTCCAGCACGATCAGCGCGCCGGTCTTGGTCTCAGAAAACCGCTCTGCTGCGTCGCAGATGGCGATGATGGCGCTCCGCCAGCTGCCCCGCAGGCTGGGGTCGTTGTGGCGGCTGCGCCAAAACACCTTGGAAATCCACTGGTCGGTCTGGCCCATCTGTTCCAGCGCACGCCGGATCTCCGGCTGAAAGACCACCACCAGGGTCAGAAGACCCACCTGGAGCAGCGCATCCATAATCCAGGTAATGGTGCGCATATGCAGGGTGGCCGCGATCAAATAGATCAGCACCACAATCAGCGCGCCCCGGGCCAGCTGGCCCGCGCGGGTGCGGCTGATGAACCCCAAGAGCTGATAGACCACAAAGGCTACGATCACAATGTCCAAAAGGTCTACCAGTTTGAAGGTCTGAAAATTGGAGATGATTACGTTCAGGTTCATCGGTTCCTACTCTCCCTCTGCTCCCTCTCAAATTCGCTCAATCAGGGCCACCGCATGGGCCGCAATGCCCAGCCCCTCCCCTGTGAAGCCCAGATGCTCCTCGGTGGTAGCCTTTACGCTCACCGCCCCAGTCTCCAGCCCAAAAGCCGCCGCCAGGTTCGCCCGCATGGCGGGGATATGGGGCGCCAGCTTGGGCCGCTGGCAGAGGATGGTGGCATCGATGTTTTCGATCCGCCAGCCCTGTTCCTTCAAAATAGCCGCCACAGCCCGGGCCAGAGCCAGGCTGTCCGCCCCGGCGTAGGCGGGGTCGGTGTCGGGGAAATGCTGGCCGATGTCCCCCAGGGCCGCCGCCCCCAGAACCGCGTCCATGACTGCATGGGCCAGGACGTCGGCGTCCGAGTGGCCCAAAAGGCCTTTTTCAAAGGGGATCTCCACCCCGCCGAGGATGAGCTTTCGCCCTTCCACCAGCCGGTGAACGTCGTATCCGTGCCCGATCCGCATCTTTTTCTCTCCTTTGTTCGCCGGGCAGGGCAGATCCTCCCGGGTGGTAATCTTCAAATTGGCGTAGTCGCCCTGGGTCAGCCGCACCGGCCGCCCCGTCAGCTCAAACAGGCTGCAATCGTCTGTGATCCGGCGGAGGTTTTCCCCCGTCAGCTCCCCGAGGGCCGCCAGATACTCCCGCCGTTCAAAGCACTGGGGGGTCTGGACGGCGTAGAGCCGGTTCCGGTCGGGGGTGTTTTCCACCACACATTCCTCCGGCACCGTCTTGCCGTCGCCGGGGTCCGCCAGCTTGACCGTATCTTTCACTGGCACCGCCGGAGCCGCAGCCCCCCACCGGGCCGCCCCCTCAAGGGCCGCCGTGATCACCGCCTGGCTCACAAAAGGCCGGGCCGCGTCGTGGACAGCCACCAGCTCCCCCGCCGCCGCCAGCACCCCGTTTCGGGCGCTCTCGGCCCGGGTGGCCCCGCCGGGCACAATCTTCACCGGTTTTGTGCAGTCCGCGGTTTCGGCCCGGAGCCAATCGGCGTTTTTGCCCGCCACCAATACAATTTCGCTCACCAGGGGGCATGTCTCAAAGGCGCGGACGCTCCGCCGGAGCACGCTCTCGCCCCCCAAATCAAACGCCAGTTTATCAAACCCCATTCGGGTGGAGGAACCGGCCGCCACCAACACGGCCGAAACAGTTTTATTCAATCGAAACACCTGCCTTATGCGGCCGTTCCGGGCCGCCGGTTTCCACTGGATACAACAATACGTTTAATATTATAACGTATGAAAAAGCAAACTGCAACACCCGGGCCCCGGCCCCGGCCGCCCGAACAAAGAAAAAATCCCCCCGCCCGGCGGTATGCCAGACGGGGGGATGGGTTACCGGTTCAACCGGCGGCGGTCATCAGGCCAGGATGGGCTTGAGAGCGGCGGCCAGTTTGTCTTTCTGAGCCTGGGCCTCGGCCAGGTCCTTGCCCAGGGTGGTGAAGTAGGTCTTGATCTTGGGCTCGGTGCCGGAGGGACGGACCACCACGGTGGCGCCGCCTTCCAGGGTGTAGATCAGGACGTTGGCGGAGGGCAGGCCGGTCTCCTCGGGCTTTTCGTAGTCGGTGACCTTGGTGACCTTGTAGCCGGCGAACTCTGCGGGCGGGTTGTCGCGCAGGTTCTGCATGATGGAGGCCATCTTGTCCATACCGGTCAGGCCGGGGAACTCGAAGCTGTCCACCTTGTTCAGGTAGCGGCCATACTGCTGGTAGATCTCCTCCAGGCGCTGCTTGATGGAAGAGCCGATGCTGCGGTAGTAGGCAGCCATCTCGCAGATCAGCATGGAACCGATGACGGCGTCCTTATCCCGGACATAGGGGCCGGCCAGGTAGCCGTAGCTCTCCTCGAAGCCGAAGATGAAGCGCTCCACCTCACCGGCAGCCTCCAGGCTGGCGATCTGGTCGCCGATCCACTTGAAGCCGGTCAGGACGCTGCGCAGCTCCACACCGTAGTGTGCGGCCACTGCGTCGGCCAGCGGAGTGGAAACGATGGACTTGACGGCCACCGGATTCTTGGGCATGGTGCCCTTCTCGATCCGGCCGGCGCAGATGTAGTCCAGCAGCAGAACGCCCATCTCGTTGCCCGAGACCAGCTCATAGCTGCCGTCGGGGCACTTCATGGCGATGCCCACACGGTCGGCGTCGGGGTCGGTGGCCAGCATCAGGTCGGCGCCGCACTCCTTGGCCAGCTCCAGGCCCAGCTTCAGAGCCTCGAAGATCTCGGGGTTGGGGTAGGAGCAGGTGGTGAAGTAGCCGTTGGGATACTCCTGCTCGGGAACAATGGTGATATCGGTGATGCCGATGTCGTTCAGGACATGGGTGACGGGCACCAGACCGGAGCCGTTCAGGGGGCTGTACACCAGCTTGAGGCCGGCGGTCTTGCACAGACCGGGGCGAACCTGGCGGGCCTCGATGGCCTGGTAGAGAGCATCCTTGCAGTCATCGCCCACAAAGCGGATCAGGCCCTGCTCCACGCCCTCGGCGAAAGAAATGTACTTGGCGCCGGTCAGCACATCGGTCTTCTGGATCTCGTCGTAGACGATGGCAGCTGCGTCGTCGGTCATCTGGCAGCCGTCCGGGCCATAGGCCTTGTAGCCGTTGTACTTGGCCGGGTTATGAGAAGCGGTGACCATGATGCCGGCATTGCACTGATAATACCGGGTGGCAAAGCTCAGGGCGGGGACGGGCATCAGAGCGTCGTAGATCCGAACCTTAATGCCGTTGGCAGCCAAGACGCCCGCAGCGGTCTTGGCGAAGACGTCGCTCTTCAGACGGCTGTCGTAGCTGATGGCCACGGTCTGGGTGCCGCCCTGGGTCTTGACCCAGTTGGCCAGGCCCTGGGTCGCCTGACGGACAACATAAATATTCATCCGGTTGGTGCCCGCGCCCAGCACGCCGCGCAGACCCGCGGTGCCGAACTTCAAAGCCACGGCGAAACGGTCCTTGATCTCTTCCTCGTTGCCTTCGATCTTTGCCAGTTCCGGCTTGAGATCAGCATCCTCAAGGTCTGCTGCCAGCCAGCGCTTGTATTCATCAAGATACATGTTGCACACCTTACCTTTTGTAAAATTTCAGGGTTTTTATAGAAATTCCCATAACTATTTATAATATAAACTCTCCCGTCTGCCCTGTCAATTCTGTATTGTGTACCAAGTTTTTGGCCCTAAAACCAGCAAAAGACACAAAATATAGGTTCGCGCTCTTCACAGTTCTTCGTAGGACTGGCCCAGCTCTTCCAGCACGTCCAGGCACTGGAACGGGTCCACCCCATTCTCGCAGAAATAGAGCAGCAGATCCCCGGCCCGTTTTTCCTCGAGATTCCGGCACAGCAGAGCGCAGCGCTCGGTTTTCCCGGCCTGCTGTACCGCCAGCTCCAGCACAATCCCCTCCGGCGTGCGGCGGGCACAGTAGATCATCCGATGGGCCTGCTGCAGCCCTTCCAGCTCCGAGTAGCCGCGCTCGAAGCGAAAGATTTCCTGATTTTCCATGATTTCCTACACTCCTTTTCCGGCATTGACATCTGCCTGTGCCCTTAATATAATGGATTTTAAGAAAAAAATCCGTCGAACGATGGCACAAAATTCCAATTTTTTCCATTTTCTCATAGAAAAAGGTCCTCACCGGCGGAGATAAAGGGGCGGGCTATGTATTCTGTTTTAAAGAGCTTTGGGTTAAATGGCCTGGCGGGTTTTGCGGTGGAAGTCGAGGCCGATGTCTCGGGGGGCCTGCCCGCCTTTTCCATTGTGGGGCTGCCGGACTCGGCGGTCCGGGAAAGCGGCGACCGGGTGCGCACCGCCGCCAAGAACCTGGGGTTTCGCTGGCCGGACCGGCGGATCACCATCAACTTAGCCCCCGCCAGCGTCCGGAAAACCGGCCCGGTCTATGACCTGCCCCTGCTGCTGGCGGTGCTGGCGGCCTCGGGCCAGATTAACCCGCCCGCCCCGGGCACGGCCTTTCTCGGGGAGCTGGCCCTGGACGGCACCCTCCGGCCGGTAACCGGCGTTCTGCCCATGGCCCTCACCGCCGCCGAAAGCGGGGTCAAAGCCCTCTACCTGCCCGCCGAAAACGCCGCCGAAGCCGCCGAGGCCTGCGGCGACACCGGCATGAAGGTCTACCCCGCCCAGAATGTGCGTCAGGTGGTGGACGCCCTGCAAGGGGTCCAGCCCCTGGCCCCGGCGGAGCCCATCCCCTTCGACCCGGCCAGCAGCTGGGACAATCTGCCCGACTTCGCCGACGTGCTGGGCCAGTCGGTGGCCCGGCGGGCTATGGTCATCGCCGCGGCGGGGGGACACAACATCCTTCTGATCGGCGCCCCCGGCACCGGCAAATCCATGCTGGCCAAACGGCTGCCCGGCATCCTGCCGCCCCTCAGCCGGGCCGAATCGGTGGAGACCACCAAAATCTACTCGGTGGCGGGGCAGCTGCCCGGGGGCGGCGGCCTGATCACTGCCCGGCCCTTCCGCAGTCCCCATCACTCGGCCAGCCCGGTGGCCCTCTCCGGCGGCGGCAGCCAGTTCCGCCCCGGGGAGTGCAGTCTGGCCAATGCGGGGGTCCTGTTTTTGGACGAACTGCCCGAGTTCCCCCGGGAGAGTCTGGAAGTGCTCCGCCAGCCCATGGAAGATGGGGAAATCACCATCAGCCGGGCCGCAGGCAGCGCCACCTACCCCAGCCGGTTCCAGTTGGTGGCGGCCATGAACCCCTGCAAATGCGGTTACTACGGCCACCCCACCCGGCCCTGTACCTGCTCCCCCAGCGCGGTGCGGCAGTACCGCAGCCGGGTTTCGGGGCCTTTGCTGGACCGGATCGACCTCTGCGTCGAGATGGACCCCATCGCCTTCGACGAGCTCCACAGCGCCGGTCAGGGGGAGTCTAGCGCCTCCCTCCGCCGTCAGGTGCTGGCCGCCCGCCAGATCCAGGCCAAACGGTACGCCGCCCCCGGGTACGAGGGGGTACTCTGCAACGCCCAGCTCTCGGCAGGGCAGGTGCGGCGGATCTGCCGGATGACCCCCGCCGCCCAACAGCTGCTCCGGGCCTCCTACGACGCTTTGGGCCTCTCGGCCCGGGCCCATGACCGGCTGCTCCGGGTGGCCCGTACCATCGCCGACCTGGCCGGGCAGACCCTCATTGAGGAAGAAGCCCTGCTGGAAGCCCTGCAATACCGCGCCCAGGAAGAGTATGCCTCCCGCTGAGCGCCCCAACACAACCAAAAAGCCCCCTGTGGTTTTCCACAGAGGGCTTTCTTTTGGTTTAAAACGGGGTTAAAAGCGGCGCCAGGTGTCCGGTGCAAAGAGGACCAGAATCGGGAACAGCTCCAGCCGCCCCGCCAGCATGTCGAAGATCAGCACCAGTTTGGCCGGGCTGGAAAAGAGGGAGAAGTTCTCCATGGGGCCCACCATTTCCAGGCCGGGGCCGATGTTGTTCAGGGTGGCGGCCACCGCGGTAAAGTTGGTGGCCAGCTCATTGCCGTCCAGGCTCACCAGCAGCACCGAGAAGGTAAAGATAATCATGTAGGTGACCAGGAACACATTGGTGGCCCGGACGGTTTCGTGGGGGATCAGCTTGCCGTCCATCCGAACCGGGGCCACCACCTGGGGGTGGAGGGCCTGGCGGATCTCCTTGACAATGGTCTTGCAGAGGATCAAAAGCCGGCTGACTTTGATGCCGCCGCCCGTGCTCCCCGCGCAGGCGCCCACAAACATCAGCAGCACTAGCACGCTGCGGGATGTGGCGGGCCAGAGGTTGAAATCGCAGGTGGAAAAGCCGGTGGTGGTGATGATGGATGCCACCTGGAACGCCGCCTGCTGCACCGCACGGCCCAGGCTGTCGAAGAAGTCCCGGGCGTTCCAGGTGATTACCGCGATGGCCGCCAGGATGATGGCCAGATAGCAGCGCACCTCCTCAATGGCGGCGGCACGGCGGAATTTGCCCAGGAGGATGAGGAAATAGGCATTGAAGTTGATCCCGAAGAGGATCATAAAGAGGGTGACAATCACCTGCACATAGGTGGAGTAACCGGCCATGCTGTCGTTTTTGATCCCGAAGCCGCCGGTGCCCGCCGTGCCGAAGGAGGTCAGCAGGGCATCGAAAAAGGGCATCCCGCCCGCCAGCAGCAGGATCACCTGCACCGCTGTCAGGGTGAAGTAGATGCCGTAGAGGATCTTGGCGGTGGACTGGACCTTGGGCACCAGTTTTTCCACCTGGGGGCCGGGGCTTTCGGCTTTCATCAGGTTGATGTGGGAGCCGCCGGTCAGGGGCAGCAGGGTGAGCAGAAAGACCAGGACGCCCATGCCCCCAATCCAGTGGGTAAAACTGCGCCAGAACAGGATGCCTTTGGGCAGATCCTCCACTTCGGCCAGGATGCTGGCGCCGGTGGTGGTGAACCCCGACACCGTCTCGAACAGCGCCTCAATGGGGTCCGGGATGGCCCCCGAAATCACAAAGGGCACCGCCCCCATCACGCTGATGACGATCCAGCTCAGGGCCGTGGTGACAAAACCCTCCCGCATATAAAAGATATCGCTTTTGGCCTTGATCTGCCGCAGCAGCAGTCCAAACAGGGCGCACAGGCAGGCGGTGAACAAGAACACCGCCAGGATAAACCACTCGCCGTAGATCACGCTGGTCAGCGCCGGCAAAAGCAGCAGAGCCGCCTCACAGAGGAGGATATCCCCCAGAAGGCGGAATACAATCGCATAGTTCATGCCGCCGCCCCCTTAATCTGCCAGGATATCCCGCAAATCGTGCAGGCCGTGTTCCAGGGTGACCACGATGACGTTGTCCCCCACCTGGATCTGGTCGCCGCCCCGGGGAATGATGATCCGGTCCCCCCGGGTGATGCAGCAGAGCAAAAGATTCGGCTTGAGCCGCATCCGGCTCAGGGGTACTCCGGTGGCGGGGCTGTTCTCATGGACCGTGAACTCCAAAGCCTCCACCCGGTCATCCAGAATCCGGTAGAGGGTCTTAATGTTGCTGCCCGCCTCGTTCTGGAGGGCCCGGACATACTGGACGATGTAGTCGCAGGTCATATACTTGGGGTAGATGGTGCTGCCCAGATCCAGCCCGCCCAGGATATCGTCGAACTCCAGCCGGTTGATCTTGGTCACCAGTTTGCCCTGGGAGTGCTTTTTGGCAAAGAGGGCCAGAAGGACATTTTCCTCGTCGATGTTGGTCAGGGCCACAAAGGCCTCGGCGGAGCCCAGCCCCTCCGAGAGAAGGAACTCCCGGTTGGAGCCGTCCTCGCAGAGGATCTGGGCCCCCGGCAGCTCCTGAGCCAGCTCGGCGCAGCGCTCAGGGTTCCGCTCTACGATCCGCACCCGGACCCGGTTTTCCAGCAGCTCCTGGCTGAGGTAATAGCAGATGGCGCCGCCGCCCACAATCATGGCGTTGCGCACCGGGCGGACCGGCAGCCCGATGGTGACGAAAAACTGATGTGCCTTCTCGGGGGTCGCCAAAAAGGTAACCACATCCCCGCTGCGGAGGACAAAATTGCCGTCCGGGATGATCACTTCGGCTCCCCGTTCCACCGCACAGACCAGAATATCGCTCTTGAGTTTGGCGGGGATCTCCCGGATGGCCACCCCGTCCAGATTCTGGGCCCCGGTCAGGGGAACTTTGATCAGCTGGACCCGCCCCTCGGCGAAGGTGTCGATCTTGCTGGCCCCGGGGAACCGCAGCAGCCGGGAAATCTCCTTGGCGGCTGCCATTTCGGGGTTGATGATGGCCGAGATGCCGATCTGGTGCCGGATAAAGTCCAGCTCATGGCTGTACGACGGGTTGCGCACCCGGGCGATGGTGTGGCGGCTGCCCGCCTTTTTGGCGAACATGCAGCAGAGCAGGTTCAGCTCGTCCGAACCGGTGATGGCGATGAACACATCGGTGTTCTCGATGCCCGCCTCCGACAGGGTGCTGATGGAGGTACCGTTGCCCACAACGCCCATTACATCGTACCGCTCGACGATGTGCTCCACCCGGGCTTTGTTTATGTCGATCACCGTGACATTGTGGCCCTCCTCACAAAGCTGGCGCGCCAGCGCCACGCCGACCTTTCCGCCGCCCACAAGAATAATTTGCATTCCCTGGATTCCTTCCTCTTTCCGTTCTTATGAAAAAGAGCGGGCGGCGCTCCCGCCGCCCAGCTCAAACTGGTTTGATTGTAACATATACGACCCGAAAATTCCACATCTTTCCGCAAAAATGCCCCCGGCGGCTTGTCTCCGTCCGCGGGGGGCATAGGGGGAGAAGAATCAGAACCGCTCTACCCCGTCCTTGGTGACCAGGGCGTAGACCAGCGGTGCCTCGGCGGGCGGGTTCTCGCCGTAGGCGAGACCGCTGCGGTATTCCTCTTCCGCCGCTGCAAATTTTGCCGGGTCGCCCAGGAAGGTGGCCAGGCTCTCGCCCTTGTGGACATAATCGCCCCGCTTTTTGTGCAGGATGATGCCGGCGGCATAGTCGATGGGATCGCCCTTCTTGAGCCGGCCCGCACCCAGCAGCACGCTGGCGCTGCCGATCTTCTCGGCGTCGTTGGCCACAATGTAGCCGTCCTGTTCGGCCAGCAGCTCATACCGGGCCGCGGGCTGGGCAAAGAGGCTGTAATCCTCCAAAACCCGGGTATCACCGCCCTGGGCTGCGAACATCTCCTTGCATTTCGCAAAGCCGCTGCCGTCCGCAATGGCCGCCTGGGCCATGGCCCGGCACTCTTCCCGGGTACCCTTGTCCGCCAGAACCAGCATGTTGGCGGCCAGCTGCAAACAAACCTCGGTCAGGTCGGCGGTCCCCCGGCCCTTGAGCACCTCCATGCTCTCCATCACTTCCAGGCTGTTGCCGATGTTGTGGCCCAGAGGGGTATCCATATCGGTGATGAGGGCGGCCACCCGGCGGCCGTTCCGGGTGCCGATCTCCACCATCTGCTGGGCCAGCCGGATGCTGTCCTCCACCGTCTTCATAAAGGCGCCGGTGCCGGTGGTGACGTCCAGCAGGATGGCGTCCGAGCCGGAGGCCAGCTTTTTGGACATAATGCTGGAGGCGATCAGGGGGATGCAGCTGACGGTGGCGGTCACGTCCCGCAGGGCGTACATCTTTTTGTCCGCGATGGCGATTCCCTCGCTCTGGCCGATGACCGACAGACCGATCCGGTTCACCTGGGCGAAGAACTCTTCCTGAGACAGGGCGGTGCGGGTGCCGGGCACGCTCTCCATCTTGTCGATGGTGCCGCCGGTGTGGCCCAGGCCCCGGCCGCTCATCTTGGCGATCTTGACCCCGCAGGCCGCCACTAGGGGCGCAATTACCAGGGTGGTTTTATCCCCCACGCCGCCGGTGGAGTGTTTGTCCACCTTGATCCCCGGAATGGGGGAAAGATCCACCATCTCGCCGCTGCGCGCCATGATGTCGGTCAGGTCGGCGGTCTCCTGGGGGGTCATGCCCCGCAGATAGACCGCCATCATCCAGGCGGCCATCTGGTAGTCGGCCACCTCGCCCCGGACATAGCCGTTGACGATCATTTCCAGCTCGGCCCGGTCGTGGGTTCCGCCGTCCCGTTTCTTTGCGATCAAATCATAGATCCGCATGGTCTCATCTCCTGTCCTTTGCGCCGCCGGGCCAGAGCCCCGCAGCAGGTCAAACGGTCGTTTTTCTGGTTCCAGTATAGTCATACTTTTACCAAAATGCAAGGTGAAGTTGGAAGATTGTGCCATATTTTCACAGACAAAAGGCGGCACAGCCGTCCTTCTGCCGCTGTGCCGCCACTTGGTGTTTTTGGGGGTATTTGTTCCCTTAACGGGAGCCCTTATCGTAGGGGATACCCTCGGCCTTGGGGGCCATGCTGTTCTTGGAAGTAAACGCCAGAATGACCATCGAAGCCACGAAGGGCATCATGTTGTAGATATTGCTGGACCAGCCCAGCTGTGCCAGGAAGGTGGAGTCCGCGATGTTGGCCAGGCTCTTGAACACGGCGAAGAACATGGCCGCGCCGCAGATGTGGAGAGGTTTCCACTGGCCGAAGATCATAACCGCCAGGGCCAGGAAGCCTGCGCCCGCCACGCCGACCTCAAAGTTCCAGGTCTGGACGGGGGGAACGATATAGGCCATGCCGCCGATGGCGCCCAGGGCGCCCGACAGCAGCACGCCCGCGTACCGCATCTTGTAGACGTTGATGCCCACCGAGTCGGCGGCCTGGGGGTGCTCGCCGCAGGCCCGCAGCCGCAGGCCGAACCGGGTCTTGTACAGGACGATGAAGCTGATGATCAGCAGCACAAAGCCCAGGGGAACAAAGACGCTCAGCTCCACCCCGCCGACGGTGAACAGGAAAGGCTTGTTGGAGTAGTTCAGCTTGGCGCTGCCGCTCTCGCTGAAATACTTGGCCACAACCACGGCGATGGCTGTCGCCAGCAGGTTCAGGGCTGTGCCGCCGATGGTTTGGTCGGCTTTCAGGTTGATGGAAGCGAAGGCCAAGAGCAGCGAATAGACCATGCCGGCCAGAGCCGCCATCAGGATGGAGAGGATCACCACCAGCACCGGGGACATACTGGGGGGCAGCAGCGTCAGGGTGAGGACACCCGCCACGCCGCCGATAACCATGATGCCCTCCAGCGCGATGTTGATGATGCCGGAGTGCTCGCTGAACATGCCGCCCAGAGCCACCAGCATCAGGACGATGCCATACAGCAGGGTATATTTAATCAGCAACAGCATATCACTTGCCCTCCTTTTTCTGGGCCGCAGGGGCAGGCTCAGCGTTTACGTTGGTCTTGTCCGCCCGCTTGCCGCCGAACAGCAGACCGTGGATCTTGCCGCGGAACAGCATCGAGAAGGCGCACAGGTAGATGATAATGCCACTGATCAGGTCGGCCACCTCAGTGGGGTAATACTTGGTGGAAAGGAAAGAACCGCCCACCGTGATGTGGGAGATGAAGATGGCCGAGAAGATGGTGGCGATGGGGTTGGAACTGGCCAGCAAGGCCACCGAGATGCCGTTGAAGCCCATGGCGGGCAGGCTGGTGGAGTTCAGGGGGTTCCACTCGGACACGCCGGACAGGTAGAACAGGCCCGCGCCGAACCCGGCCAGAGCGCCGGCGATCATCATGGAGAGGATGATGTTCTTCTTCTCGTTGATGCCGGCGTAACGGGCGGCGTTCTTGTTCAGGCCAACGGCCTTGAGCTCGTAGCCGAAGGTGGTCTTTTCCAGGATGACCCAGATCAAAACGGCCACAATCACCGCCAGGAAGATGGCGATGGTGGTGCTGTTGGTCTGGAACACCTTATTCAGGCCGAAATCGGGAATCATGGTGCCCTCCGCCCCTTCCAGCCTGCGCAGGTTCCAGGTGCGGGTGTTGCGGGAGTCGTACATGACGCCCATACCGTTGCCGTAGATGATCTCGTTGACGAGATACAGGCCGATCCAGTTGAACATGATGGAGGTGATAACCTCGTTGATGTTCAGATAGGCCTTGAAGATGCCGGGAATGGCGCCCCACAGGCCGCCCATAATGGTAGCGGCCAGCAGGCCCACATACCAGGGCAGATGGAGCACGATGGCGCAGTAGAGGGCGCCGAAGGCTCCCAGGGTGTACTGGCCCGCCGCGCCGATGTTGAACAGGCCGGTCTTAAAGGCAAAAGCCACCGACAAACCGGTCATCACCAGGGGGGCGCCGTTGGCCAGCATTTTGCCGATGCCGTAGGGGGCATCGTAGAAGCCGCCCTTCAGGATGCGGACAAAGCCGTCGCTCCAGGCGTGGGCGGGGTTGATGGCCAGCAGGACCAGGTAGCCGCAGACAAGGCCGATCAGGATGCAGAGCAGCGCCGCCAGCACACTGGTGAGGGACGACCGCATCCCCGTATGGGAAAGTTTCTTTTTATTCATCTAAGCTCACTCCCCTTTCCCCTATTTGCGGGCGCCGGCCATATACAGGCCCAGCTCCTGAACGGTGGTGGTCTTGGGGTCAAACTCGCCGACGATCTCACCCTCGTACATCACGAGGATCCGGTCGGACAGATTCATGACCTCGTCCAGCTCGAGGCTGACCAGCAAGACGGCTTTGCCCTTGTCCCGCTCGGCCACGATCTGGCGGTGGATATACTCGATGGCGCCCACGTCCAGGCCGCGGGTGGGCTGCACTGCCACCAGCAGCTTGGGGTCGCGGTCGATCTCACGGGCGATGATGGCCTTCTGCTGGTTGCCGCCCGACATGCTCCGGGCGATGGTCAGGCTGCCCTGGCCGCTGCGGACGTCGTACTGCTGGATCAGCCGGTCGGAGTACTCCCGCACTTTATCCTGACGGATAAAGCCGTGGTTCTGGAACTCGGGCTGCCAGTACCGCTGGAGCACCATGTTCTTTTCCAGGGTGTAATCCAGCACCAGGCCGTGCTTGTGCCGGTCCTCGGGGATATGGCTCATGCCGTCCTTGGAGCGCTGGCGGATGCTGGCGCTCGTGATATCCTTGCCGTCCATCTGGATCTTGCCGCTGGCCAGTTTTTCCAGGCCGGTGAGGCCGTAGACAAACTCGGTCTGGCCGTTGCCCTCGATGCCTGCCAGGCAGACGATCTCGCCCGCCCGCACCTGGAAGCTGACATTATTGACCGAGTTTTTCTTGTGGGCGGCATTGTACATGGTCACGCCCTGCACATCCAGCACCACGTCGCCGGGGTGGGCGGGCTCTTTCTCCACAGCCAGCTGGACATCGCGGCCCACCATCATTCGGGACAGCTCTTCTTTGGTGGTCTTGGCGATCTCCACGGTGCCCATGTATTTGCCCTTGCGCAGAACCGTGCAGCGGTCCGCCACCGCCATAATCTCATTGAGCTTGTGGGTGATGAAGAGGATGGACTTGCCCTCCTTCTTGAACCCGCGCATGATCTCCATCAGCTCGTCGATCTCCTGCGGAGTCAAAACGGCGGTGGGCTCGTCGAAAATCAGGATCTCATTGTCCCGGTAGAGCATCTTCAGGATCTCGACGCGCTGCTGCATGCCCACCGAGATATCCTCGATCAGGGCGTCGGGATCCACCCGCAGGCCGTACTTTTCGCTCAGTTCCACGACCTTCTTGCGGGCTTCGGATTTCTGCAAAAAGCCCAGTTTATTGGGCTCCACGCCCAGAATAATGTTGTCCAGCACCGAGAAGCACTCCACCAGCTTGAAATGCTGGTGGACCATGCCAATCCCCAGGGCGTTGGCGTCGTTCGGGTTGCGGACCTGTACCTCCTTGCCGTTTTTGCGGATGGTGCCCGCCTCCGGCTGGTACAGGCCGAACAAAACGCTCATCAGGGTACTTTTGCCCGCACCGTTTTCGCCCAGCAGGGCATGAACTTCGCCTTTGCGCAGCTGCAGGGTGATATCATCGTTTGCCTTGATGCCAGGGAACTCCTTGGTAATATGAAGCATTTCGATTACAAAATCCTCTGCCAATCTGCTCACTCTCCTTTCACATCATAATGGCATGCATTTATATTGCCCTAATTATACCGTATTTCCGACGCATTGCACAAGCGTTTTTTTACTTTCTGGGTAAGGTTTGTTAAAAGTCATACTTTTTATTGTGACTTTTGCCAATTCTTGCCCCTTTTTCAGGGCACAAAAAAGGCGGGGTGCCCGGATGAGCGCCCCGCCTGAATAGGATATTTAGCTAAAACTTACTGGATGTAGTTGACAGTGACCAGATCGCTGGTGGTAGGCTTCACACTGTCCTCGCTGCTGTTGTCCACAACAACCTCGCCGCTGGCGATCTTGGCCTTGACAGCCTCGTACTCCTCGACGGTGAAGGTGCGGAAGTTCCAGCTGCCCTCAGCGGTGGGCAGGCCGACGTACTCGCCCTCCTCCAGGCCGAAGTTGCCGTTGGTGCCGGCGATGGAGCTCCAGTCGCCTGCGTCGATGTTGGCCAGAGAGTCGCTGACAGACTCGGTCAGGCCCTTCATGGCAGAGGTGATGAAGGGGTTGTAGCTGAAGGAGCCGTCCTCAACGCCGTTCACGCCGATGTAGTTCTGGTCCACGTCAACGCCGACCACATAGCCGTTGTTCTTGACGGCAGCCTCCAGAGCGGAGGTGTAGATGCCGCCGCCGCAGGCGAAGACGATCTCGGTGCCGTTGGAGTACCAGCCCTCCATACGGGAGGTGATGTTGGCGTCGCCGTAGAACTGGCCGCCGTAGAAGTAGTTGACCTCAACGGCATTGCCGGTCTCCTGAGCAGCAGCGTCGATGCCCTGGATGTAGCCGTAGCCGTAGCGGATAACCGCGGGAACAGCCATGCCGCCCAGGAAGCCCAGCTTGGTGAAGCCGTCCTTCGCGACAGCGTAACCAGCCAGGTAGCCAGCCTGCTCCTCCTTGAAGGTGATGCAGTAGCAGTTGGCGGGGATGGTGTCGGTGCCGATATCGGCCTGGGTCACGTCCACAGCGATGAACTTGGTGTCGGGGTACTGCTCGGCAGCCCAAGCCAGAGAAGCGCCGTACAGGTAGCCAACGCAGACGACAACCTCAGCGCCGTCGTTGACAGCCTGACGGATGAAGGTCTCGCGGTCCTCATCGGAAGCGTCTGCCTCGGGGATGTAGTACTGGCAGTTCTCAGTGCCCATGTAGCTCTCGACAGCTTCCCAGCAAGCCTGGTTGAAGCTCTCGTCATCAATGGTGCCGGTGTCGCAGCACAGAGCAACGTAGCTCAGAGCCTTGGTGCCAGCCTCGGAACCGGCAGCAGAGCTGGAACCGGTGGAAGCAGCGGTGCTGGTGCTGGAAGAAGAGCTGCCGCAGGCAGCCAGAGCGGAGACAACAGCGGTCGCGCCGGCCACTGCCATAAACTTACGACGAGAAATCATGCTCATAAGAACTCTCTCCTTTGTATACGATCAACTTTAACAAACTTTTTTCTGTGGGAATGTGCAATCTGTCGCATTCCGTCTTTAAGTATAACGGCAAATTTTGTCAGACGCAAGTCGTTTTCTATTACAATTTCTTTACAATATTCCGCCAACCCCAACAGAAAACCCGTCGGGAAATCCGCCGTATCACACATTTCTCACAAAACGTTGGCCTGGCCGAAGCCGAAGGGCAGAAGCTCCCCCAGGCTCCGCTCGATAAAGTCCTCGGGCGTCCTGGCCATAATGACGTTCAGGTCCGGGCCGCAGAACTCAAACAGGGCCTGACGGCAGACTCCGCAGGGGGCGGTGACCAGGGTGTTGACCTCCCCGATCCGCGCGCCCACCACGGCCACATCGGTAAAGCGGGTCACGCCCTCGCTCACGGCCTTGAACAGGGCCGTCCGCTCGGCGCAGCTGGTGGGGGTAAAAGCCGCGTTCTCGATGTTGCAGCCGGTAAACACCCGGCCATCCTCGGCCCGCAGCGCCGCCCCCACCGTGAACCGGCTGTAAGGTGCCACCGCCCGGGTGCGCGCCTCCAGTGCGGCGCGGATCAGCTCCTGTTTCTGCTCTTGTGTCAGCTGGGTCATCCGGTTTCGCCTCCTTGTGTTCGGGCTGGGGGCTCAATACTCTGCTTCCAGCGCGATCTTCATCATATCGGTAAAGCTCTTCTGGCGCTGCTCTGCGGTGGTGATCTCGGGGGAGACAAAGCTGTCCGAGATGGTCAGCAGGCAGGCGGCGTTCTTGCCCAGGGCCTGGGCGTTGGCAAAGAGGGCGAAGCTCTCCATCTCCACGCACAGGCAGCCCCGCTCGTCCCGCAGCTTTTCCCAGTAGGTGGGTTTTTCGTCCGAGGGCTGGCGGTAGAACACGTCCGAAGAATGGATGTTGCCCTCGATCAGGGGGATGCCCTGCTTCTGGGCCGAGGCGCGGAGCTTCTCGTTCAGGCTCTCGCTGGGCAGGGTGAAGTCCTTGTCGTAGCCGCTCTGCACCCGGGCGTAGCTGGACTCGCTGACGGCGCCGGTGGAGAGGACCACATCAAACAGTTTGGCTTTGGGGGTATAGCTGCCCGCCGAGCCGATCCGGATGATATTCTCTACGCCGTAGAACTTGAACAGCTCGTAGGAGTAGATGCCGATGGAAGGCATTCCCATGCCGCTGCCCATAACGCTGATGGGGCGGCCCTCATAGGTACCGGTGAAACCCAGCATCCCGCGCACACCGGTCACCTGCCGGACGTCCTGCAGGAAGGTGTCCGCAATGAATTTCGCGCGCAGGGGGTCACCCGGCATCAGAACCGTTTTGGCGAAATCGCCCGGCTCTGCGCTGATATGGGGAGTAGACATAACACATCGCTCCTTTTCTTATTTTCAGGCAGCCCTGTGCCGCCCGGTTTACTTGTTGAAGTAGTTCTGCGGGGGCAGATACTTGCCGTTGTAGCGGATCTCGAAGTGGCAGTGGTTGCCGGTGGAACGGCCGGTGCTGCCCACGTAGCCGATCAGCTGGCCCTGGCTGACCGCCTGGCCCGCCGAGACGGTCAGGGACAAGCAGTGCGAGTAGAGGGTCGAGTAACCGTTGCCGTGGTTGATGATGATGGAGTTGCCGTAGCCGGTGCCCGCGCCCGCCCGCTCATAGCCGGCCTTGGTGACAACGCCGCTGGAAGAGGCGTAGATGGGCGTACCTGCCGGGGCGCAGATATCCACGCCCTTGTGGCCGCTGGAATACCAGCGGGAACAATAGGTATACTGAGGCACGGGCCAGATAAAGGTGCCGTTGCCCACCTGGGCCACGCTGCCGCTGGGGAGCTTTGTGCCGGTGACAATCTTGCGGGGCACAGCCTCCTTGACCACTTCGCTGCTGAGGATCTGCTGTTCCAGCAGCACGCCGTTTTCGTCGTAGACGTTCTGGGCGGTGATGCTGCGGATGCCGGGCTCGCCCTCCTGAATAGTCTTGGTGGTGCCGAAGGCATAGTCACTGGAGCTGGATTTTTCGGTGGTGAAGGGGATTTCCTCCTCCCAGGTGACCGTCCGGGTGATCCGGATCTCCAGCACAGCTTCTTCCTTGGTGACGATGATCTGGTCGCCGGGGAAGATGGCCGAATCAATGTTCAGGCCGATATCGGTGTTCAGGGCGCAGAGTTCCGCCACCGTCAGGTTGTTCTTGGAGGCGATCAGGCTGATGCTGTCTCCCTCCATGACGGTGTAAACCTTCTGGGCCTGCTGCACGCCCGAGAGATAGTTGACGATGTCCTCGTAGCTCTTAAAGCTCTCGTTAAAATAGATGCCGTCCTCCAGAGTGACTTCCCGGTTGAAGCTGACAGTCTGGTTGGGGTCGTCGGCGTTTTCATAGGGTTCCAGCAGGCTGTCGATGTAGTAGCGCAGCTGGTCGCCGTCGGCACAGACTGCCGTCAGCTCCCCGTCCAGGTAGAGGGCTGTGCCCTCGCTGATCTCATCGCTGGCGGTGCGCAGGATGGTATCCGCCATCTGGCGTTCGTCCATCACATCCCCCGCCACGGCCAGGGTATAGGTGGGTTCGATGGTCCACTCGGTCTGGGAGGCGCCGGCGTAGTTGATTCGCTCCAGCACCGCCTCGCGGGCCGAGTCAAAGACGCCCTCGTTCTCCACATAGCCCACTGTGACGCCGTCCACCTGAACGGCCAGGGTATAGGGCTGGCTGATTACATAGCGCACCACGACCACCAGCAGGCCCAGGGCGCACAGAGGCAGAATATAGGCGGCGGTCCGGGGCAAAAGGCCCACATACCGCATCACGCCCCGGCCCAGGTAGCACAGGCTCTCCCGGACAGCGGCGCCAAGCCCCTTTTCCCGGCGGATCTGGCGGCCGTAGAGGTAGATGTTCCGCAATCCGCGGAAGAAGATATAAAAGGGGCCAAACAGTTCCTTGAGAACCAGTTTGACCTCCGGGAAGGCCATCTGGATGATGTTGGAAAGCTCTGTCCAGAAGGTGCGGCCGGTCCAGAAGGCCGCCGCACGGATGGCCCGGCCGATGCGGACCGTGGTATACTCCCCGGCAAAGCCCAGGGCATAGAGCATCCCGCCCAGTTTATGTAAGAACGGGTTTGAGACCAGCAGCCGAAGCGCCCGGCCCATCCCACGCTTTGCACCATTACGGATCCGGTGGCGGCGCAGCACGCCGACGCACTCGAGCCGCGCCCAGAGTGAGCGCAGTTTTTCTTTTCCAGTTGAGGGCCGCTGCGGGGCGGAAGGGGCCTCCTGCTGCGGCTCTCGTGTCTTTTCTTCGATCAAAAGGGTTTCTCCTTCCTGATTGGCTTGATGGGATGCTGCCCCCGGGCAGCGGCCGCAGCCCCGGCGCCAATCGGCCGGGCTGCCTGCCAGTTAAGTTAAATTATACACCCTGCCTCCCCTGAGACAAGCGTTCCCACAGAATTTGGTCAAAGGTTTCACGCACTTTTCACCGAGTTTTCACGAAAAAAGGGCCTGCATATCCTCGGGCAGGTGGCTTTCCACCGTGACAGGTTCCAGCCGCAGGGGCGTCTCGAACCGGAACCCATCCTCCACTTTCTGCCCCGCCGGGACGAAAAAGGTCTGCTTCGCACAGTGGAGGGCCTGGCGTCCGATCCGCTCCCGGCTGCCGCCGTAGAGCTCGTCCCCCGCCAGAGGGTGCCCGATGGAAGAAAAGTGTACCCGGATCTGGTGGGTGCGGCCGGTCACCGGCACGCAGGCCGCCAGGCTCAGCCCCCGTTCCGCTTTTAATATGGTATACTCGGTGCGGCTGGGCTTGCCCTCGGGGGTAACGCACCGGCCAATGATGCTATCCCCCCGCCGGCCGATGGGTGCGTCGATCACCCCCGGCCCCAGGGGCAATTCCCCCTCGGCCACTGCCAGATAGAGCTTTTGGACGTGCTGGGCCAGCAGCGGGGCGGCGTAGGTATTCTGGGCCGCCAGCACAAGGCCGCTGGTGTCCTTGTCGATCCGGTTCACCGGCCGGAACACCGGGCTTTGGCCCCGGGCAGCCCGCCAGGCCGCGTAGCCGTTGGCCAGGGTTCCGCCGGGATAGTTGAGGGTGGGATGGACCGCCAGCCCGGCGGGCTTGTCCAGCACCAGGGCAAAGGGGTCCTCGTGGGCCACCCGAAGGGGGATCTCCGGCTGGGGAGCCACGCCCCCTGCCTCCGGCGGCAGTTCAAAGGACACCACCTGCCCCGGGTAAACCCGCTGGTTTGCCAGCACCGGCGCCCCGTCCGCAAAGAAGCCCCCGCCCTGGAATTTGACCCCCCGGGCCAGGTCGGTGGAGACGCCGCACTGGCGCAGAAAAGTGCGCAGCAATACGCCCCCCTCTGCCGCCGGAGTGACCGGCACCGGAAAATACAGCCACATTCCGCGCCGCCTCCTCAACCAAACAAAATACAGCTTAAGTATATCAAAAAATACCCCAGCTTGCAAATCCTGTTTTTTTATGCTATTATGAAGAGCGGAAAACGAGTGGAACATACGGCGGCGGGGCGGCTTTGACCGCTCTGAGGAAAGTCCGGGCCTCACAGAGCACGGTAACTGCTAACGGCAGCCGGGGGTGACCCCAGGGAAAGTGCAACAGAAAGGAAACCGCCGCAGCAATGCGGTAAGGATGAAAGGGCGAGGTAAGAGCTCACCAGCGCATGGGTGACCATGCGGCTTTGTAAACCCTACCGGAAGCAACACCTATATGGGACATATAACGCTGCTCGCGCGTCCCGATGGTGGCACGAGCCCGTCAGCAATGGCGGGCCTAGACAGATCGTCGTTTAATACAGAACCCGGCTTACGGTCTATCTCGTTTTCCATTTTTCAAAAGACGCGCTGCTCGCTCCTGAAGTGACCCCAAAAAGTTAGACAATATTTGAAAGCAAACATTGTTTAAGCAGCCGAAAGGGCTTGTTGTCTGTGAATAGCAGGCGGCAAGCCCTTTAGTTTTGTCTTAATTCTGCGGTTGTTGTAATACTCAAGATAATTCACAAGT